>NZ_JBSHBL010000017.1:0-155498 GCF_053611985.1 Streptomyces sp. NPDC054770 | reverse complement strand
CCGGGGCGGCGACCACCGACAGCGGGCAGAGCAGGGCGAGTGTCACGGCGAACGCGTCCACCGGCCACAACAGGCCCGCGAACAGCAGCATGTGACCGAGCTCGCGCCAGGTCGCCCGCTCCCGCAGCCGGGTCGCGAGCCACGCCCGCAGCCCCGCGGCGGACGGCCGCACATGGGGGTCGTACACCCGGTCCCCGTCGACCAGACGCAGCCGGTGCCGTTCGAGCCGGGCCACCGGAAGACCCGCGAGCGCGGTGAGGAGCAGCAGCGGCAGCCCGACGAGTACGACGGCGAGCACACCGCCGGCCACCACCGCGACGACCAGCCCC
Source organism: Streptomyces sp. NPDC054770 (assembly GCF_053611985.1). Classification (NCBI taxonomy): domain Bacteria; kingdom Bacillati; phylum Actinomycetota; class Actinomycetes; order Kitasatosporales; family Streptomycetaceae; genus Streptomyces; species Streptomyces sp. NPDC054770. The sequence goes on along the minus strand of NZ_JBSHBL010000017.1, from coordinate 155,169 downwards.
ACCAGGAGTACGGCCCCTGTCACCGCGCCGGTCACCAGGTAGCCGCCGGCACGCCAGGGCCAGGCGGAGAGCAGGTAGCGGGGCGCGGCCATGGCCTGCCAGACGCTGCGCGGAGGGGGCTGCATGCCGGTCACCGTAGGCGGCGGCCCCAGGCCCCGGCCATCCGTCCAGCCGCCCTGACCGGGGTATGCCTGGCCCTACCCCCGGTCTCCGTCCTGCCGCACTGCGCCGCCCCGCCCCCGAACGGTTTCGTGGAACCACCGACAGCGAACCGGCAGCAGAACCGACAACGAGACCGAGGCTTCATGACCGCCATCACCTTGCGTTCCGTCAGCAGACGTCACGGCTCAGGCGACAACGCCGTCACCGCGCTCGACGAGGTCTCCCTGGACTTCCCGACGGGGACGTTCACCGCCGTCATGGGGCCGTCCGGCTCCGGCAAGTCGACCCTGCTGCAGTGCGCGGCGGGCCTCGACCGGCCGGATTCCGGGTCCGTCCTGCTGGGCGCGACCGAGCTGACCGGGCTGACCGAGACCGAGCTGACCCTGCTGCGCCGGCAGCGCATCGGCTTCGTCTTCCAGGCGTTCAACCTCCTGCCCTCCCTCACCGCCGAGCAGAACGTGGCGCTGCCGCTCCGGCTGGCGGGCCGCCGTCCCCCGAGGGCCCTGGTGCGCGAGGTGCTCGACCGGGTCGGGCTCGCCGACCGGGCCCGGCACCGGCCGAGCGAGCTGTCCGGCGGCCAGCAGCAGCGGGTCGCGCTGGCCCGCGCCCTGGTCACCCGCCCCGAGGTGCTGTTCGCCGACGAGCCGACCGGCGCCCTGGACTCCCGGACCGGCCACGAGGTGCTGGCACTGCTGCGCGGCATGGTCGACGGCGAGGGCCGTACCACCGTCATGGTCACCCACGACCCGGTCGCCGCCTCCTGCGCCGACCGTGTCGTCTTCCTCGTCGACGGCAGGGTGGGCGGCGAACTGACGGGCGCGAGTGCCGACCGCATCGCCACGCGCATGACCGGGCTGGAGGCCCTGCCGTGCTGAGCGTCGCCCTGTACACACTGCACACCCTGCGCACCCGCTGGGTCACCTTCGCCGGCAGTTTCGTCGCCCTCTGCCTCGGCGTCGGCCTGCTCACCGTGACGGGCCTGGCGCTCGCCTCCTCCCTGAACGCCCCGCAGCGCGCCCCGGAACGGTTCGCCGCGGCCCCGGTCGTCGTCAGGGGCGCCGACACCCTGCGCGTCGCCACCCCGACCGGCATCCGCACCCAGAGGCTCGCCCGGCCGCGTGCCGTACCCGCCGCGACCGTCACCGAGTTGAGGAAGCTCGGCAAGGTCACCCCCGACCGCACCTTCGCCGTCCGGACCACACCTGCAAAGGACGGGCCCGCCGATCTCGTCGGTCACCCCTGGTCGGTCGCCGCGTTCGCGTCGTACGCGATCACCTCTGGCCACCCGCCGCGCACCGCCCGCGAGGTCGTCGTCACCGGGACCTGGGCGGAGCCCGGCCGCACCCTCCGCACGGATCACGGCGCCGTCACCGTCGTCGGCACGGTCGCCGACCGCGGCTTCGAGCACGCCGTCTTCTACACCGACGCGCGGGCGGCACAACTGGCGCCGCACAGCATCCAGTCGGTCGTGGCCGCGGACCCGGCGGCGGTACGGAACGCGGTCCAGGGCAGCCCCGGCGTACAGGTCCTCACCGGGGACGACCGGCGCTTCGCCGACCCGGACCCGGACCGCGACCGGGAGGCACTGACCGCGCTGAACGCCCTGTTCGGCACGGCCGGCGGGGTCACCGCCTTCGTGTCGGTGTTCGTGGTGGCATCGACGTTCGCCTTCGCGGTCGCCCAGCGCCGCCGCGAGTTCGGCCTGCTGCGCACCGCCGGGGCGACCCCCGGGCAGCTGCGCCGGACGGTGGCCGCCGAGGCCCTGCTGGTCGGGGCGTTCGCCTCGGCGGCGGGCTGCGTGCTCGGCCGGTACGGCGCGCCCCGTCTCGCCCGCTGGACCGTCCACGGCGGACTCGCCCCGGGCTGGTTCCGGATCGGCGACCACACGTGGCCCTACGCCGTGGCCTTCTCGACGGGACTGCTGGTCGCCCTGTGCGGGGCGGTCGCCGCGTCCTGGCGGGCGGGCCGGACCGGGCCGGCGGAGGCGCTGCGCGAGGCGGCCGTCGACGACCGGCCGATGACCCGGGGCCGCCTGCTGTCCGGCGTCGGCCTGCTGCTGACCGCGGCCGTCCTCCTGCTCCTGGCACTCCTCGACGACCCCGGCGACCTGCTGCACCGCAAGACCTACGTGAGCCGCCCCATGCTGCTGATCACGGCGGCCGCGCTGCTCGCGCCCGTCCTGGTCCGCCCGCTGACCCGGCTGCTCACCTGGGCCCCGGCCCGGCTCCCCGGCGCCGGCGGCATGCTGGTACGCGAGAACGCGGCCGCCGCAGTCCGCCGTACCGCCGCCGTCGCCGCGCCCGTGCTGGTCACCGTCGCCCTCACCGGCTCGCTGCTCGGCGTCACCACGACCCTGAACGCGGCCCGGGCCGCGGAGACCGGCGAGCGGACCACCGCGGCCTTCGTCGTCACGCCCGCGGGAGACGGCGGGTTCGAGGAACCGACGCTCAGGGCGCTGCGCGCCGTACCCGGCGCCGAGGTCTCCGCCACCTCGGCGAGCGCGGTGTACACCCTCGAAGACGGGAACGCCCTGATCAGATCCGGGGCCCGGGCCGCCGATCCCGCCGCGCTGGCCGCCACCACCCGCCTCCCGCTCGCCGCCGGCCGGACCACCGGCCTCGACGACGGCTCGATCATCGTCAACGAGGAGTGGGAGCAGCACACCGTCGGCGACCGGGTCCGGGTGTGGCTCGGCGACGGCACCCGGCGGACCCTGCGCATCGCCGCCGTGATGCGGACCGGCACCGGGGACAACGGCGCCTACGTGACCTGGGCCAACGCGCCCGGGGCGGCCGTCGACCGCGTCGACGTGGCCCTGCGGCCCGGCGCGGACGCGGCCACGGTGGCCGCCGGGCTGCGCGCGGCGGCCCGGGCGTCCGGTGCGCACGTCCTGACCAGGGACCGGTGGATCGCGGTGACCTACCCGAAGACCGACCGGAACACCCGTCTCGGCCTTCTCCTCGTCCTCGGCATCGCACTCGTCTACACCGGGATCTCCCTGGTCAACACCATGGTGATGGCCACCTCCGACCGGATGCGCGAGTTCGCCGCGCTCCGGCTGGCCGGAGCCACCCGCCGGCAGGTGCTGCGGCTGGCCGGGGCCGAGGCGCTCACCGTGGTCGCGGTCGGGGCCGTGCTGGGACTGCTGGTGACCGCCCTCGACCTGACGGGAATCGCCGCGGCCCTGCACGCCCTGTCGGCCCCGGCCGCCGTCACCCTGCCGTGGACCGCCCTGGCCCTGTCCGTCGCCGGCTGCGCGATCCTCACCGTCCTGGCCTCGGTCGTCCCGGCCGCCGTGGCCCTGCGCCGGCCCGCGGCCACACCCGTGAGATAGCTCACGAGCCGGGACCCCTCGGCGACCCCGCCAACGGCACACCAACAGGACCGCCAACGAGAAACGGGCCCCCACCGTGACTTCCGTCACCGGTGGAGACCCGTCTCATCGATCTCTGTGCGCGAGGGGGGAGTTGAACCCCCACGCCCTTGCGGGCACTGGAACCTGAATCCAGCGCGTCTGCCTATTCCGCCACCCGCGCATTGGGTGTGTCTTCCGGCTTCGGACCCGTTGTTTCCTTCGGTCCGGCCCCTTCCGACATCGAGAACACTAGCACGTGGGGCAGGGTGGGTTCACATCCCTTGTCCGGGGGCAGCGCTCACCTGACGGGCGCGTACCGAGCAGTCGGCCATCACGTATCAACCTCGTACCGGTCGAGGCCATCTGTCCAGGAGACGGATCGGGTCCACAGTCGGGTGCGGGACACTGGTCGTGGGCCACCTCTACGATCCATGGCAGAAGAAGCGCCGATCCTGGGCAGGAGAAGCACGCCGAGGAGTTCGAAGAGGGGTCGCTGGGGGAACCGGCTGATTGCCGGGCGCGTAGATACGATCAGCGAGCGGTAACGGCAACGGCAGGCAGTACGGGCAAGGCAACAGAGGAGGTGCCCTGTGGGAGTCCTGAAGAAGTTCGAGCAGCGTCTCGAAGGTCTGGTCAACGGCACCTTCGCCAAGGTGTTCAAGTCCGAGGTCCAGCCCGTGGAGATCGCCGGCGCGCTCCAGCGCGAGTGCGACAACAACGCGACCATCTGGAACCGGGACCGGACCGTCGTACCCAATGACTTCATCGTGGAGCTGAGCGCGCCCGACTTCGAGCGGCTCAGCCCCTACTCCGGGCAGCTCGGCGACGAGCTCGCCGGGATGGTCCGCGACTACGCCAAGCAGCAGCGCTACACCTTCATGGGGCCGATCAAGGTCAACCTGGAGAAGGCCGAGGACCTCGACACCGGCCTGTACCGGGTGCGCAGCCGCACCCTCGCCTCGTCCAGCAACCAGCAGGCCCCCGAGCGCGCCCCCGCGAGCGGCGCCGGCACCCCACAGCGTCCGGGCGGCTACGGCTACCCGCAGCAGGGCGCCGCCGCCCCGCCGATGCCGAGCGCCCCGCCGCCCGGCGCCCGCCCCGGCGGCTACGGCTACCCGCAGCCGACCCAGCCGGCCGCCCAGCGGCCGCCCTCGGGTCCCGTCGGCGCCCCGTCGCCCGGCTCCCGTACCCGCTACTGGATCGAGATCAACGGCACCCGCCACCAGATCTCCCGCGCGACGCTGGTGCTGGGCCGCAGCACCGAGGCCGACGTGCGGATCGACGACCCCGGCGTCTCCCGCCGGCACTGCGAGATCCGGACCGGAACGCCCTCGACGATCCAGGATCTCGGATCCACCAACGGCATCGTGGTGGACGGGCAGCACACCACCCGCGCTACGCTCCGCGACGGCTCGCGGATCGTCGTGGGCAGCAGCACCATCATTTACCGGCAAGCCGAAGGGTGAAGCGGGGGCAATGTCAGAGCTGACCCTCACGGTCATGCGGCTGGGTTTCCTGGCCGTACTGTGGCTGTTCGTGATCGTGGCCGTGCAGGTCATCCGCAGCGACCTGTTCGGGACGCGCGTCACCCAGCGCGGATCGCGTAGGGAAGAAGGGCGCCGGCAGCAGCCCGCCGCCCGGCAGCAGGCCGCGCCACCGCAGCAGCGCGGCCAGCAGCCGGCCGCGTCCGGCGGCCGCCGGCGCAACGCCCCCAGCAAGCTGGTCGTCTCCGAGGGCACCCTCACCGGTACGACGGTCGCGCTCCAGGGCCAGACCATCACCCTGGGACGCGCCCACGACTCCACGATCGTGCTGGACGACGACTACGCCTCCAGCCGCCATGCCAGGATCTACCCGGACCGCGACGGCCAGTGGATCGTCGAGGACCTCGGCTCGACCAACGGCACCTACCTGGACCGGTCCCGGCTGACGACCCCCACGCCGATCCCGCTGGGCGCGCCGATCCGCATCGGCAAAACCGTCATCGAGCTGCGGAAGTAGTGCTACATCATGAGTAGGCGCGAGCGGAGCGAGCACGCGGCGGCGGACCGGACGCCGGTCCTTCGCGCGCTCCCGACCGGAGGGTGGGCACCGTGCGGATGTACCCGGAGCCGACGGGCGAGGTGCGCATGAGTCTGTCACTGCGCTTCGCCGCCGGATCGCACAAAGGCATGATCCGGGAGGGCAACGAGGACTCCGGTTACGCCGGTCCCCGCCTGCTCGCCATCGCCGACGGCATGGGCGGCCAGGCCGCGGGCGAGGTCGCCTCCTCCGAGGTGATCTCCACCCTGGTCACGCTCGACGACGACGTGCCCGGCTCCGACATCCTCACCTCCCTCGGCCTCGCCGTGCAGCGCGCCAACGACCAGCTGCGCGCCATGGTGGAGGAGGACCCGCAGCTGGAGGGCATGGGGACCACCCTCACCGCCCTGCTGTGGACCGGGCAGCGGCTCGGCCTCGTGCACGTCGGCGACTCCCGCGCTTACCTCCTCCGTGACGGCGTGCTCACGCAGATCACCCAGGACCACACCTGGGTGCAGCGGCTCGTCGACGAGGGCCGGATCACCGAGGAAGAGGCCACCACCCACCCGCAGCGCTCGCTGCTGATGCGCGCGCTCGGCAGCGGCGACCACGTCGAGCCCGACCTGTCGATCCGCGAGGTCCGCGCCGGCGACCGCTACCTCATCTGCTCCGACGGGCTCTCCGGGGTCGTCTCCCACCAGACCCTGGAGGAGACCCTCGCCAGCTACCAGGGGCCGCAGGAGACCGTGCAGGAGCTGATCCAGCTCGCGCTGCGCGGCGGCGGCCCCGACAACATCACGGTCATCATCGCGGACGTCCTCGACCTGGACACCGGCGACACCCTCGCGGGCCAGCTCTCCGACACCCCGGTCGTGGTCGGCGCGGTCGCCGAGAACCAGCAGCACCTGCACGACAACGGCTTCATGCAGACCCCGGCGGGCCGCGCCGCCAGCCTCGGCCGCCAGGGCCCCCGGCACGGTGGCGGCGGCGAGTTCGGCCCGCCCGGCTCCGGCGACACCACCGGCTACGTCCCGGACGGCAGCTTCGGCGACTACACCGACGACGACTTCGTCAAGCCCCGCAGGGGCCGGAAGTGGCTGAAGAGATCCTTCTTCAGCATCCTCGCCCTCGCCGTCATCGGCGGGGGCCTGTACGGCGGCTACCGCTGGACGCAGACCCAGTACTACGTCGGCGCCAACGGCGAGCACGTCGCGCTCTACCAGGGCATCAGCCAGGACCTGGCCTGGGTGTCGCTGTCGAAGGTGGAGCAGGACCACCCCGAGATCGAACTCAAGTACCTGCCGCCCTACCAGCAGAAGCAGGTCAAGGCCACCATCGCCGAGGGCGGTCTCCCCGACGCCCGGTCCAAGGTCCAGGAGCTGGCCGTGCAGGCCTCCGCCTGCAAGAAGGAGTCGGAGCGCACCGCCGCCGAGTCCAAGACCAACTCCAAGACCGGCCAGGGCGAGGCCGGAGGCACCACGGGAACCACCAAGACCTCTCTCACGTCCAAGGCCTCGCCAAGCCCCTCGAACTCGGCGTCCTCCACGGCGTCACCGTCCCCGTCCCCCTCAGCGACCCCCAGCCCCGGCCCCACCCTCTCGGAGGATGAGCAGAAGGTCGTCTCGCTGTGCGGTAAGCAATAGGCAAGCCGTGAGAGGCCCCGTCACACGATGAGCAGTACTACCAACACGTCGACGAACCACACGTCCACGATCGGCTCCATCGGAACACCGAGCCGGCGCAACACCGAGCTCGCGCTCCTGGTGTTCGCCGTCGCCATCCCGGTGTTCGCCTACGCCAACGTGGGCCTGGCCATCAACGACAAGGTCCCCGCCGGACTGCTGAGCTACGGCCTGGGCCTCGGCCTGCTGGCCGCCGTCGCCCACCTCGTCGTCCGCAAGTTCGCCCCCTACGCGGACCCGCTGCTGCTGCCGCTGGCCACCCTGCTCAACGGCCTCGGCCTGGTCGTCATCTGGAGACTCGACCAGTCCAAGCTGCTCCAGTCGATCAACGTGTCCGGCGGCAAGGCCACCAACCAGCTGCTGTACACCGCGATGGGCATCGCGCTGTTCATCGTCGTCCTGATCTTCCTCAAGGACCACAGATCACTCCAGCGCTACACCTACATCTCCATGGTGGCCGCGCTCTTCCTGCTGCTGCTCCCGCTGGTCCCGGGCCTCGGCCTGAACGTCTACGGCGCCAAGATCTGGATCTCCGTCGGCGGCTTCACCATCCAGCCCGGTGAGTTCGCGAAGATCGTCCTCGCGGTGTTCTTCGCCGGCTACCTGATGGTCAAGCGGGACGCGCTCGCCCTCGCCAGCCGCCGCTTCATGGGGCTGTACCTCCCCCGCGGCCGCGACCTCGGCCCGATCCTGGTCGTCTGGTTCATCTCGATCCTCATCCTGGTGTTCGAGACCGACCTCGGTACCTCGCTGCTGTTCTTCGGAATGTTCATCATCATGCTGTACGTCGCCACCGAGCGGACCAGCTGGATCTTCTTCGGTCTGCTGATGTCGGCGGCCGGCGCGGTCGGCGTGGCCAGCTTCGAACCGCACGTCCAGCAGCGTGTCCAGGCCTGGCTCGACCCGATGAAGGAGTACACGCTCTCCCGGCAGGGCGTCGCCGGCCACTCCGAGCAGGCGATGCAGGCCCTGTGGGCGTTCGGCTCCGGCGGCACCCTCGGCACCGGCCTCGGCCAGGGCCACTCCGACCTGATCCGCTTCGCCGCCAACTCCGACTTCATCCTCGCCACCTTCGGCGAGGAGCTCGGCCTGGCCGGCATCATGGCGATCCTGCTCATCTACGGTCTGATCGTGGAGCGCGGCGTGCGCACCTCGCTCGCCGCCCGCGACCCGTTCGGCAAGCTGCTCGCCGTCGGCCTCTCCGGCGCCTTCGCGCTCCAGGTGTTCGTCGTCGCCGGCGGTGTGATGGGCCTCATCCCGCTCACCGGTATGACGATGCCGTTCCTCGCGTACGGCGGTTCCTCTGTCATCGCCAACTGGGCGCTCATCGGCATCCTGATCCGCATCAGCGACACCGCCCGCCGCCCGGCCCCGGCCCCCGCCGCCAACCCCGACGCCGAGATGACCCAGGTGGTCCGCCCCTCATGAACAAGCCCCTGCGCCGGATCGCGATCTTCTGCGGCCTCCTCGTCCTCACGCTGCTGCTGCGCGACAACTGGCTCCAGTACGTCAAGGCCGACACCCTGCGCGAGGACCCCGCCAACCGCCGCGTCACGATCGCCCGCTACTCCACCCCGCGCGGCGACATAATCGTCGACGGCAACCCGATCACCGGCTCCACGGCGTCCGGCTCCGCAGGTCTCAACGACCTGAAGTACAAGCGCACCTACAAGAACGGCCCCATGTGGGCCCCGGTCACCGGCTACGCCTCCCAGGCCTTCGGCGCCAACCAGCTGGAGAGCCTTGAGGACGGCATCCTCACCGGCAACGACGACCGGCTCTTCTTCCGCAACACCCTCGACATGATCACGGGCAAGCAGAAGTCGGGCGGCAACGTCGTCACCACCCTCAACGCGGCCGCCCAGAGCGCCGCCTACAACGGGCTGAAGAAGCAGGGCGGCAAGGGCGCGGTCGTCGCCCTGGACCCCTCCACGGGCAAGATCCTGGCCCTCGCCTCCTACCCGTCGTACGACCCCTCGGCCTTCGCCGGCACCTCGGACACCGACGCCGCGGCCTGGAAGAAGCTCCAGAAGAAATACAACCCGAACGACCCGATGCTGAACCGGGCGCTGCGCGAGACCTACCCGCCGGGCTCCACCTTCAAGGTCGTCACCGCCTCGGCCGCGCTGGAGAACGGGCTGTACAAGTCGGCCGACGAGGCCACGAACTCGCCGCTCCCGTACGTCATGCCGGGTACCACGACCGAGCTGAAGAACGAGGGCAACATCCCCTGCAAGAACGCGACCATGCGCGTCGCCCTGCGGGTGTCCTGCAACACCGTCTTCGGCAAGATCGGCGCCGACCTCGGCAACGACAAGATGCTCGCCGAGGCGAAGAAGTTCGGCTTCGACTCCGAGCAGTTCACCCCGGTCCGCTCCAGCGCCTCGGTCTTCTCCGACGGCATGAACCAGTCGCAGACCGCGCTGTCCTCGATCGGCCAGTACAACACCGCCGCGACCCCGCTGCAGATGGCCATGGTCGCCTCCGCGGTCGCCAACGACGGCACGCTGATGAAGCCGTACATGATCGACAAGCTCCAGTCTCCGGGCCTCGACACGATCTCCCAGACCGAGCCCGAGAAGATGAGCCAGCCGCTGTCCGCCTCGAACGCCCAGATCCTCCAGTCGATGATGGAGACGGTCGTCAAGCAGGGCACGGGAACCAACGCGCAGATCAACGGCGTCACCGTGGGCGGCAAGACCGGTACCGCCCAGCACGGCGTGGAGAACAGCGAGAACCCGTACGCCTGGTTCATCTCGTACGCCAAGCTCCCCGACGGCAGCAAGCCGGTCGCCGTCGCCGTGGTGATCGAGGACGACCAGGCCAACCGTGACGACATCTCCGGCGGCGGCCTCGCGGCCCCGATCGCGAAGAGCGTGATGGAGGCGGTCATCAACTCCAAGAAGTGACCCCGCTCACGTCCCCTTCACATCGGTGCACGTTGACATACCGGTCCTGTATCGGGTTACGGGCTTGGCCAGGTCACACAAACACAGCCGGGTACGGTAGGCCCGGACGGCAGCCTCCGACCGCACACACCCGTGACGGCCGGGACCCACGGAGAGGGCTGGTAGGTAGCTATGGAAGAGCCGCGTCGCCTCGGCGGCCGGTACGAGCTGGGCCACGTGCTCGGCCGTGGTGGCATGGCGGAGGTATACCTCGCGCATGACACCCGGCTCGGCCGCACGGTGGCGGTGAAGACGCTGCGTGCGGACCTCGCACGCGACCCGTCTTTCCAGGCCCGGTTCCGCCGGGAGGCCCAGTCGGCCGCCTCGCTCAACCATCCCGCGATCGTCGCGGTCTACGACACGGGCGAGGACTACATCGACGGGGTCTCGATCCCGTACATCGTCATGGAGTACGTGGACGGCTCGACACTGCGCGAGCTGCTGCACTCCGGCCGCAAGCTGCTGCCCGAGCGCGCCATGGAGATGACCATCGGCATCCTCCAGGGCCTCGAGTACGCGCACCGCAGCGGCATCGTCCACCGTGACATCAAGCCGGCCAACGTCATGCTGACGCGCAACGGCCAGGTCAAGGTCATGGACTTCGGCATCGCCCGCGCCATGGGCGACTCCGGCATGACCATGACCCAGACCGCGGCCGTCATCGGCACCGCCCAGTACCTCTCCCCGGAGCAGGCGAAGGGCGAGCAGGTCGACGCCCGCTCGGACCTGTATTCGACGGGCTGCCTCCTCTACGAGCTGCTGACGGTACGGCCGCCGTTCGTGGGCGACAGCCCGGTCGCGGTCGCCTACCAGCACGTCCGCGAGGAACCGCAGCCCCCGTCGGTCTTCGACCCCGAGATCACGCCCGAGATGGACGCCATCGTCCTCAAGGCCCTGGTCAAGGACCCGAACTACCGCTACCAGTCGGCCGACGAGATGCGCGCCGACATCGAGGCGTGCCTGGACGGCCAGCCGGTCGCGGCCACCGCGGCGATGGGCTCCGTCGGCTACGGCGGCTACCCGAACGACATGCCGACCACGGCCCTGCGCTCCGACGCCGGCGCCACCACCATGCTCCCCCCGATGAACCCGGACGACGGCGGCTACGGCTACGACGAACGCCCGGACCGCCGCCGCCAGCAGAAGAAGAGCAACACCTCCACGATCCTGCTCGTGGTCGCGGGTGTCCTGGTGCTGGTGGGCTCGGTCCTGATCGGGAAATGGGTGGTCAGCGGGAGCGGCGGGAACGAGTCCTTCAAGGCGCCGAACTTCGTCGGCCAGACCTACGCGGACGCACAGAAGATGGCCGTGAACTCGGGCCTGAAACTGGGGACGCCTACGCGGAAGGCCTGCGACAACGCGCCGAAGGGCAGTGTCTGCTCCCAGGACCCGAAAGAGGGCACGGACGTCAGCAAGGGCGACACGGTCAACCTGGTGGTCTCGACGGGCGCCCCGAAGGTCGCCGTGCCGGACGTCCAGGGCCTGACCTTCGACAAGGCCGAGGAACAGCTCACGGCCAAGGGCTTCCACGTCGAGAAGAAGACCAAGGTGTCCGAGCAGACCGCGGGCGTCGTCATCGGCCAGGACCCCTCGGGCGACACGGAGCTCCAGAAGGGCTCCACGATCACTCTCACGGTCGCCAAGGCCCAGGAGAAGTCCACGGTCCCGGACGTCACGGGCCAGACCTGTGACGCGGCCAAGGCCCAGATGACGCAGAACAACCTTGTCGGCACCTGCACCGAGGTGGACACCAGCGACCCCAGCCTGGTCGGCAAGGTCATCTCCACCGATCCGCAGAAGGGCGAGCAGGTCGACAAGAACTCCACGGTGAACATCCAGATCGGCAAGGCCCAGCAGCAGACGGCCGTGCCGAGCGTCCTGGGCCAGACCGTGAAGCAGGCCAAGCAGACCCTGCAGGCGGAGGGCTTCACCAACATCCAGTTCAACGGCGACTCCAGCGACAACGCCCTCGTCACCAACCAGGACCCGCAGGCCAACACCGGCGTCAACGATCCCGGCAGCACGCAGATCACCCTGACCACGGTGAGCACCGGCAACGGCAACAACGGCGGGAACAACGGCGGTACCAACTTCTTCGGCGGTACCTTCGGCTGACCTTCCGCAGGCAGCCTCCCCTCGGCCCCACCGAGCTTCGGCTCGGTGGGGCCGAGTGCTGCGAACTGACTGATACGCACGCGACACCGCTCACGCATGCAGCTCTGCCCTGGCCGTACGGCCACACCACGAGTGAAAGGGCAGAGCGTGGGCAACGAATCTGCGCTGCCGGAACCGAAGAGCCTACGCAGCAGCGTGGCCCTGACCTGGCAGGCGCTCGAACGTCACCTCGCCGATCTCCTCCGCCGCCTTCCAGTGCAAGAACCACACCGGCCACCGCTACGTCAGCAGCTCCGCCGTGCAGAGGTTCGCCGGCGCCGCACGGGCCGTCGCCCCAGCGGACATCGCCCTTTCCGTCGCCACGTGCACCTTCAGCAGCGAGGCTCAGGCGATCGCCGAACTGAGCGGGGTCATCACCGTTCAGTTCGGCGACAACGCGCCACCGCTGCGAGGCCCGGCCAGGGCCTCAGTCAGCGCAGTTCCTTCGGCGGCGTGCGCTTGCTGTCGACCTTCTGCACCCGTACCAGCTCGCCCCACACCACGTACCGGTAGCGGCTCGTGTACACCGGCGTGCACGTCGTCAGGGTGATGTAGTGGCCCGGCTTGGTCTTGCCGGACTCCTTGGGGACCTGGGAGAGGACCTTGACGTTGTACTTCGAGGTCTCCGGGAGGATGTCGTAGACCTTGTAGACGTACCAGTCGTCGCGGGTCTCGAAGACGACCGGATCGCCGACCTTCACCTTGTCGATGTTGTGGAACTTCGCGCCGTGGCCGTCGCGGTGGGCGGCGACGGCGAAGTTGCCGACCTTGCCGGTGGTGGGGAGCGTGGCCTTGACCGGGTCCGTGTAGTAGCCGGCCACGCCGTTGTTCAGGACCTGGGTCGACGTGCCCTTCTCGACCAGGACCTCGCCGTTCTTCATCGACGGCACGTGCAGGAAGCCGATGCCGTTCTTCGTGTCCAGCGCGCCCGGACCGGTGTCCGGCTGCGCCCAGGTGTCCCTGACCTTGTCGCCCTCCCGGTCCGCCTTGCGGTCCGCGACGACGTTCGTCCACCACAGGGAGTAGACGACGAACAGGCCGAGCACCAGGCCCGCCGTGATGAGGAGTTCACCGAAGACGCTGACCGCGGTCGCGATCCGGCCCATCGGCCGCCGCCCCGGCACGGGCGCCGCGTCCGGCGCGTCGGTCTGCTCTTCGGTGTCGTCGGCGGTCGCTGCCACTGTTCCTCTGCCTCTGCCCTTACTCGACGAGCGCGTCTGGCTTGCCCTTGCTGCGCGGGCGTTCCTCGACCATCTTGCCCCACACGATCAACCGGTACTTGCTGGTGAACTCCGGTGTGCAGGTGGTGAGAGTGATGTAGCGGCCCGGTTTGGTGAAGCCCGACCCCTTCGGGACCGGATCCAGCACACTCACGTTGCTCGGCGCCGTCACCGGCAGCATCGACGTCACCTTGTACACGTAGTACTCGTCCTGCGTCTCGACCACCACCGAGTCGCCGGCCACCAGCTTGTTGATGTACCGGAACGGCTCGCCGTGCGTGTTGCGGTGCGCGGCCAGACCGAAGTTGCCGGTCTTGTCCTGCGGCATCGCGGTCTTCAGCGCACCCTCGCCGTAGTGCCCGACCATGCCCTTGTCGAGGACCTTCGCGTTGCTGACGCCCTCGGCGATCGGCGCCACCACGTCCAGCTTGGGGATGTGCAGGATGGCGAAGCCCTGGCCGGGCTCGAAGACACCGGGCGCACGCTTGCCGCTCGCCCAGTCCTGCTGGAGGCTGCTGGCCTCCTTGCCGGCCTGCGCGTGGGCGCGGACGTTCGTCCACCACAGCTGGTAGGTGACGAACAGCAGCATCAGCACACCGGTGGTGATGAACACCTCACCGATGGCCCGGCTCGCCATGACGGCCGGGCTGGGCTTGCGCAACCGCTCCTGCCGCCGGGCCTCGACCCGGGAGAGCCGCCGGCCCGGCGCGCCGCTCTCCCGCGACGCAGTCTCCTGCGGTGCCGTCTCCGGCGCGCCGCCGTGCCGCCCGCCGCGCCGCTTGGCGGCCTTTCTGCGGGCCGCTCGGCCGCCTCCTGAGGTTCCCGTGCCGGAAGGGGCTGTTGTGCCCGCAGAGGCCCGTACAGGCGGCGGCTCGGGGATCCGCAGCGCGACGGTCTCCTCGTCGATCGGCGGAAGCGGCGGGAGATACGCCGTCTCCCCGAGCGCGCCTGAGCCCCCGTACGGCTGATCCCCGTACGAGGCACCGGTCTCGCGCTCGGGGCGCAGCGCGGTCACGCCGTGGCCCTGCCCACCACCGGGGCGAGCCCCGCCGACCTCGCCACGGCCCCCTGGTCACCGCACTCCACCAGCCAGTTGGCCAGCATCCGGTGCCCGTGCTCGGTCAGCACCGACTCGGGGTGGAACTGCACGCCCTCGACCGGGAGTTCACGGTGCCTGAGCCCCATGATGATCCCGTCGTGGGTACGGGCGGTCACCTCCAGCTCGGCCGGGACCGTCGCCGGCTCGGCGGCGAGGGAGTGGTAGCGGGTCGCGGTGAAGGGCGTCGGCAGCCCGGCGAAGACTCCCCTGCCCTCGTGCTCGACCAGCGAGGTCTTGCCGTGCAGCAGCTCCGGCGCCCGGTCCACCACACCGCCGTACGCCACCTGCATCGACTGCATGCCGAGGCAGACCCCGAAGACCGGGACACCGGTCGCGGCGCAGTGCCGGACCATGTCCACGCAGACCCCCGCCTCCTCCGGCGTGCCGGGTCCTGGTGAGAGCAGGACGCCGTCGAAGCCGTCCTGGGCGTGCGCCGTCGACACCTCGTCGTTGCGCAGCACCTCGCACTCGGCACCCAGCTGGTACAGGTACTGGACCAGGTTGAAGACGAAGCTGTCGTAGTTGTCGACGACGAGAATCCGCGCGCTCACTGGTTGTCCACCGTCACATCGTTGAAGGGCAGCAGCGGTTCGGCCCAGGGGAAGACGTACTGGAAGAGGACGTAGACCACGGCCAGGACGAGCAGGAATGAGATCAGCGCCTTCACCCATACGTTCCCCGGCAGATGCCGCCAGATCCAGCCGTACATGCCGTCCCTTCCGTTCCGCCACGGCACCAGAGTCCCGCCGTACTGCACCAGACTAACGGCGCAGCGCCTTGGGTCTGCCTGACTCCACAGGCTGTGTGGAGTCCAAGTGCGCCCAGACGATCAGCCGATGGCTGTGCCCCCATTCCGGATCGCACGTGGTCAGCGTGAGATAGCGGCCCGGACGCGTATACCCCGACTTACGTGGCACAGGGTCGATCACTTCAACGTCCGTCGGAACTGTTTTGTAGGGCCCTTTGTCGATCCGATACGTGAACCAGGTGGCGCCGTCCGTCAGGACGATCGCGTCGCCCTTGCGCAGCTTCGGGAAGTCGAGGAACGGGTCGCCGTACGTGCGCCGGTGGCCGGCGACCGCGAAGTTGCCCACCTGGCCCAGCTGCGCGGTCCGGGCGTAGTGGGCCAGGCCCTTCTTCAGCACATCGGTGCCGGTGCCCTCCAGGACCGGCTTGTTCCACGTGAAACCGAGCCGGGGGATGTACATGATCGCGAAGGGCTTGCCGTAGTGGTACGCGGCGGGCTTCGCGGGTGCGGCGGAGGTCGCGGACGCCTTGGGCGTCGGATGCACCGAGGCACTGGCCGACCACTGCCGCTGTAACTGGTCGATCTGGTCGTGCATCACGCCGTCGGCCTTCACGCCGGTCCAGAACAGCACGTACACGACGAAGAGCACGATGAGCGTGCCGACGGTGATGCAGAGCTCGCTGACGGTCCTGACGATCACGCGCACCGGCGGCTCCAGAAAGTGACGAGCTGCTTACCCCACGGGTTTCGCGTAGTGCAGATCCACTGTGCCCGAGTAGCCCGGAAGAGTCACCGTGCCGTCCTCGGTGACTTTCCAGCCGAGGCCGTACACGTTGACGTACACCATGTAGTTCTGGATGGCCTCGGAATCCGCGAGCGACTTCTGCATCTTCGCCGGGTCACCGATCGCCTGGATCTTGTACGGCGGTGAGTAGACCCGGCCCTGGAGGATCAGGGTGTTGCCGACGCAGCGCACGGCGCTGGTGGAGATCAGCCGCTGGTCCATGACCTTGATGCCGGTGGCGCCGCCCTGCCAGAGGGCGTTCACCACGGCCTGCAGGTCCTGCTGGTGGATGACCAGGTAGTCGGGCTGCGGCTCGGGGTAGCCGGGAAGCTTGGCGGTGGCGTTCGGCGGGGCGTCGTTGAGCGTGACGGTGATCGCCTTGCCGGTGAGCTTCTGGCTGCCCGCGTCCTTCTCCAGGCCGGTCAGCTTGTCGTCCTGGGCCTTGGTGGAGCCGTCGTCGCGCTTGGCGAGCTTCTCGTTCTCGTCGCGCGTGCTCGCGTTGGACTCGTCCAGCTCCTTGTTCTTGCGGCTGTGCGCCTGGATCAGGTCGGAGAGCTTCAGCAGATTGTCGTCCGAGCGGATGTCGGTGCCCTTGGCCGTGTTGAAGCTGGTGAAGAAGAGCAGACCGGCGAGGGCGAAGACGCCCACGGTGAGAATCCGCACCGGACGGAACCCGTTCTTGCGGGTTGGGCCGTCACCCGTTGATCCGGTCCCCTGGGAGTCGGCAGAATTGCTCAACGTACCCTTATCTCCTTCGGCGCCGCGGAAGCACTACGCTAACGGACGCCCGGGGGAGCGCTCAGTGTGCCCTTACTGTCCCCTTGTACGCTGCCCCGAGCCCGACCCAGTTACCTGCGCGGCCACGCAGCGCATCGACAGGAGAGACCCTCGTGCCGAAGTCACGTATCCGCAAGAAGGCCGACTACACGCCGCCCCCGGCGAAGCAGGCGACCGCCATCAAGCTCAACAGCCGCGGCTGGGTCGCTCCGGTGATGCTGGCCATGTTCCTCATCGGGCTGGCCTGGATCGTCGTCTTCTATGTGACCGACGGTTCGCTGCCGATCGACAGCCTCGACAACTGGAACATCGTCGTGGGCTTCGGCTTCATCGCGGCCGGCTTCGGCGTCTCCACACAGTGGAAGTAGCCCGGCCGACAGCTCTGCCCAGGGCTGTTCGCTGAGTTATCCACAGGCCTGACCTGCTGTCCACACCCTCCTGGGGAAAAGACGACGATCTGTGGATAACCCGTTGAGTGTTGACGCCGGTACGACTACCACAACACCCGACACCAAACCACTTGCCCCCTCCCTGACCTGCGGAAACGCAGGTGAGTGGGAGGGGGCACAGTTGTGCGGGCACGTTGTGCACAAGATCGGCCACCGACTGTGGACAACGGTTCGGTATCGGTGCGGTGCGCCGCCGTGATCAGTGCTTCGGGCTCGGCTCTCGGCCTTGGCCCCGGCCTCAGGTGAGCTGGGCGGTCCGGACGACCGTGAGCACCACGGCCAGGACCAGCACCAGCGCACAGGTGCCGTACTGGATCAGGTTCCGCCGCTCGCGCGGGGCGTGCACCATCGCGTAACCGGTGACGACACCGGCGACCAGGCCGCCGATGTGGGCCTGCCAGGCGATGCCGCCGCTGAAGGTGAAGATGAGGTTGATCACCAGCAGGGCGATGATCGGCCGCATGTCGTAGTTGAGCCGGCGGATGAGCACCGCGGTCGCGCCGAAGAGGCCGAAGATCGCGCCGGAGGCACCGAGCGAGGGCTGGTTCTGGGCGGCGAGCAGGTAGGTGAGGGCGCTGCCGGCCAGGCCGGAGACGAAGTAGAGCGTGAGGTAGCGGGCCCGGCCGAGGGCGGCTTCCAGGGGGCCGCCGATCCACCACAGGCTGAGCATGTTGAACACGATGTGCATGGGGTTCGTCGGATCATGCAGGAACATCGCGGTCAGCATGCGGTAGTACTGTCCCTGCGCCACTCCCTCGAGCGGGCTGAACTGGGAGTACTGGGCCTGGCCGATCATCTCGAAGTGGTTGGTGAAACTGTTCCCGACGGACAGCTGCACCAGGAAGACCGCGATGTTGACGCCGATCAGGATCTTGGTGAGCAGCCGTGGGTCGGCGGTGACCGTGCCGCCGGCGAGGGTGCGGGGCCGGGAGGCGGCCAGGGGCGGGCCGCTCTGGCCGGTGGCCGTGCCACGGACGCATTCGGGGCACTGGAAGCCCACGGAGGCGCTGACCATGCACTCGGGGCAGATGGGGCGCTCGCAGCGGGTGCAGCGTACGCCGGTCTCCCGGTCCGGGTGCCGGTAGCACTTGGGCAGGCTGTGGGCGTCTCGCGCGCTGCCTGTCGCCTGGTCCTCCATGAGGTCCCCTCGCTCGTCGTGGGCATTGTTCCGCCCCGCCCATCCTTACGGACGAGCGGGGCGTTTGGTTCCCTTCGGGTGCTTCCCTTTCGGACCCGTCAGCCGCCGCGCTTCTCGACGACGACGGTCTCGACGACGACGGCGTTCACCGGCCGCTTGTTGGGTCCGCTGACGGGGACGGCGGCGATGCTGTCCACGACCTTCTGGCCGGCCGGGTCGACGACCTCGCCGAAGATGGTGTGCTTGCGGTTGAGGTGGGGAGCGGGGTTGACCGTGATGAAGAACTGGGAGCCGTTGGTGCGGGGGCCGGCGTTGGCCATGGCGAGCAGGTAGGGGCGGTCGAAGCGCAGGTCGGGGTGGAACTCGTCCTCGAACTTGTAGCCGGGGCCGCCGATGCCGGTGCCGACCGGGTCGCCGCCCTGGATCATGAAGCCGCTGATCACCCGATGGAAGACCGTGCCGTCGTAGAGCGGGTCGGTGGAGACCGTGCCGGTGTCCGGGTGGGTCCACTCACGCTCACCCTGCGCCAGTTCGACGAAGTTCCGGACCGTCTTGGGCGCGTGGTTCGGGAAGAGCCGGACCTCGATGTCGCCGAGGCTGGTCTTCAGGGTGGCGTAGAGCTGCTCGGCCACGGTCCGCCTTCCGTTGTAGCTCGGATTCAGTGCCCCGATCCTCGCACGGTACGGCAGGTCCGACGCCCGTCCGGAGTTTCCGGACCCGGATCCTCACGAATCACTTGCGGAACCCCTTCTGTCATGCGGGGGCGCGCGGCACCGATCCGTGGCATTGTCGTCGACAAGCCCCTCTTAGCTCTGGTTGCACCCGTATGCCCGTCCTCGCGCGCCGCTCGGCCCGGGGGCAGGCATGATCCGTAAAAGGGTGGAAAGTCGAAATACCGTACGCCACCGAGGAGGAGGAAACCCGTGACCCGCAAAGAAAGCGTGCGCGCCGCGACCAGTTCGGCGAAGGACAGCGTGCGGCACGCCGCGGATGCGGTGGCGCCCTATGCCGACACGGCCAAGGAGCGTGCCGCGTACTACGCGCAGGAGGCACGCGTACGGCTCGCGCCCGTGGTGTCGCAGGCCGCCGAGCAGGCCCGCGTCCAGTACGACGCCCGTCTCGTGCCGCGCCTGGAGCAGGCCCGCACCCATGTACCGCCGAAGGTGGACCAGGCCGCGCACGACGCCGCCGACCTGACGCGCAGGGCGGCCCGGCAGGCCGCCGACTACTCGCGTCCGAGGATCGAGCAGGCGGTGGCAGCGGCCGGTCCGGTCCGTGAGGAGGCCACCGCGCGGGGTGCCGCCGCGCTGGCGGCGTTGCGCGGCAATGTCTCGGCCGAGGACATCGAGAAGCTGGCGCGCCGGAACCAGCGGCGCTCGGCGTGCGGCCGTGCGTTCAAGGCGTTCGCCGCGTTCGGTGTCCTGGCCGGGGCGGCTTTCGCCGCCTGGAAGTGGTGGGACAAGCAGGCCAACCCGGACTGGCTGGTCGAGCCGCCGGCCGCCACCGAGGTCCCTGATCCGGGGCGTCTCAACTCGGTGGACGGCAGCTCGCCCCTCGATCCCGAGGTGCAGGCCAAGGAGGCGGAGGAGCAGGGATCCCGTTCCCGGGACGACAAGAACCGCTGAGCCCGGCGGACCCGTGCCGTTTCACGTGAAACCGGAGGACGGCTGACCGCAAGAGCGAACAAAGAACCCCTCTGACCGCGTTTACGCAGGTCAGAGGGGTTTGTTGTGGAGCCTAGGGGAGTCGAACCCCTGACATCCGCCATGCAAAGACGGCGCTCTACCAACTGAGCTAAGGCCCCGTACGGGAAGCGACCGGCCAAGCGAGAGATCCGCAGGGTCGGTGCCGCAGACCAGAGTACCGGGTCACCCCCCGTACCTCGCAAAAAGATTGGGGGTCCCCGCAGATGACCACTCTCCGTAAGATGCTCGACGGGGTTCGCTGTAGCGAACCGTGGTTTTTTTGGGGAAGCGATGGGGAGACGCAATGGACGCCGCACAGCAGGAAGCCACCGCCAGAGCGCGGGAGCTGCAGCGGAACTGGTACGGAGAGCCGTTGGGGGCGCTCTTCCGTAAGCTCATCGACGACCTGGGGCTCAACCAGGCACGTCTCGCGGCGGTCCTCGGACTGTCCGCGCCCATGTTGTCGCAGCTGATGAGCGGCCAGCGGGCGAAGATCGGAAACCCGGCCGTGGTCCAGCGGGTGCAGTTGCTCCAGGATCTGGCGGCACAGGTGGCGGACGGCAGCGTGAGCGCGGCCGAGGCGACCGAGCGCATGGACGAGATCAAGAAGTCCCAGGGGGGCTCGGTGCTCAGCAACACCACGCAGACGACAAGCGGTTCGGGGGCGCCGACGGTGAAGCGGGTGGTGCGGGAGATCCAGTCGCTGCTGCGCTCGGTGGCCGCCGCCGGTGACATCATCGACGCGGCGGACACGCTCGCTCCGACCCACCCGGAGCTGGCGGAGTTCCTCCGGGTCTACGGTGCCGGCCGTACCTCGGACGCGGTCACGCACTACCAGTCGCACCAGAGCTGAGCCACGGCCCGGCGCACCGGAGGGGGTCCGGTGAACCGGGCGGGGCCAGGCCCTGGCAGAGGGGGTCACGCGAGAGGGGTCGTATCGCTCATCCGGGGGAAGCAAGGGGGGTAACAGGCGGGGGGCAGGGGGACCAGAGGGGGAGGGCTGCGGGCAGTCATGGGTGAGGTCTTCGCGGGCCGGTACGAACTGGCCGACCCGATCGGTCATGGCGGAGTGGGCGCTGTCTGGCGCGCCTGGGACCACCGGCGCAAGCGCTATGTGGCGGCCAAGGTGCTCCAGCAGAGCGACGCCCACGCGCTCCTGCGCTTCGTGCGGGAGCAGGCGCTGCGCATCGACCACCCCCATGTCCTGGCTCCGGCCAGCTGGGCCGCCGACGACGACAAGGTCCTGTTCACGATGGACCTGGTCGCCGGCGGCTCGCTGGTCCACCTGGTCGGGGACTACGGCCCGCTGCCCCCCGCGTTCGTCTGCACCCTCCTCGACCAGCTCCTGTCCGGGCTCGCCGCGGTGCATGCCGAGGACGTGGTCCACCGCGACGTCAAGCCCGCGAACATCCTGCTCGAAGCGACCGGCACCGGCCGTCCCCGGCTGCGCCTGTCCGACTTCGGTATCGCCATGCGGCTCGGTGAGGCCCGGCTGACCGAGACCAACCTCGTGGTGGGCACGCCGGGTTACATCGCCCCCGAGCAACTTCTGGGCGCCGAGCCCGACTTCACGGCCGACCTGTTCGCCGTCGGCCTGGTCGCGCTGTATCTCCTGGAAGGCGCCAAGCCCGACGCCAAGGCGCTTGTCCAGCACTTCGCCGAACACGGCACCCCGGGGGCGCCCAAGGGCATCCCGGACCCGCTCTGGCAGGTCGTCGCGAGCCTTCTCCAGCCGGACCCCCGTGCGCGCTTCCGCACGGCCACCGGAGCCCGCAGAGCCCTCGCCGAGGCCAGAGAACTCCTCCCGGAGACGGACGCCGCCGACGAGACGATCGAGATCTTCGACCAACTGGGCCCATTGCCCACGGGGTTCGGGCCCGGGGGTCCGGTGCGGGTGGCCTCGGGGGGCGGTACGGCGGGGACGGGGACCGGTACGAGCAGCTCGGAGGCGGCCGGGACAGGGACCGGTACGGGCTCGGAGGCGGCCGCAGGGACGGCTACCGGTGCGGGTACGGCGGCGCCCGGGGCCGGGGCGGGGAATGCTGGCGGGTCCCTGGTGACCAGCACCGGCAGGACTGGCGACACCGGCAGCACCGGAACCCCGGCGGCCCCCGTCTCCCTGTCCGACACCGGCAGTTTCCGGCTGCCCCCACCCCCGCCCCCGGCCTCGGCTCCGGTCACTCCGGCTTCCGCCGCCGCGGAGCGGCCCGGGCAGGCACCGCCGTACCCGCCGTACGCCCAGCAGCCGTTGCCACAGCAGGTGCCGCAGCAGGCCGCCCCGGTCGCGCAGCCCCACACCCCGTGGCCGCCCGCGCAGCCACTCCCCCCGGCCGGGCCGGACACCGACACCGCCACCTACACCGCGCGTGATCCGCAGGCCCCGCCGCCGTCGGTCCGCACCCACGGCCGGCGTCGGCGGCGGGCGCGTCGGCCCGGTCCTCCCGCCAGGGCGGCCGTGCCCATCCTGCTCCTGGCGCTGGCCTGTTACGCCGTCGGTTTCTGGGCGTTGGCCCGGGTCTGAGCGCGCCGGGCGGTCAGGGTCCACACGCCCAGGGCGAGCAGCAGGGCGGTGCCCGTACCGATGCCGCCGGCCGCGAGCGCCCGCATCGCCGTGTCGTCGTCGCCGGCCGCGGTCCCGAGGCTCCCCCGGGCCGCGGACACGTCGAAGACGCCCTTCGGGACCGGCGAACCGGCGTACGCGGGACCGGAGTTCGGGGTGCCGTCGACACGGACCCGGAGCGTGACGCCGTACGGCCCCGGCCCGAAGGTGTCCGCGGTCTGCCCGGTGAGGTGGACGACGAGGTAGTAGGCGCCGGCGAAGCGGACGGAGTTCTCGGCGCGGGGCACGGCGTACCGGTTGGCGTAGGCCACGGGTGGCAGGGGGGTGAGGGAGGACGACTTCTGGGTGCCGTCGTAGCCGAGGGAGACGTCGTCGACGTAGCCGCGGACCGGGTTGTAGAGGGAGAGGTTGAGCGCGGCACTGACATAGCCGTGGTTGTCGCCGCCGGCGCTGCCGAGGTCGACGGTGGCGTGGAGCTGCTGGCCCCAGTCGACCGGGACGGCGTAGTAGAGGGTCTGGCCGGGTGTGATGTCGGTCTGCCAGACGCCCTGGTCCAGGGCGCGGGCCGTGCTGAAGCCGGCGCCCGCGGCGCGGTGATGGGGGGTTCCGGAGAGCGGCTCGGGTGACGCGGAGTTCCAGGTCCCGGGGGCGGTGGTGGCGCCGGCCCTGGCCAGGGCCGGTTCGGTGACGGGGGCGATCTCCAGGTCCCAGCTGCCCGGGGAGGTGGTCCGCGAGCCGGACGTGAGCCGCTCGACGACCACGTAGTAGGTGCCGGCGTCCTTGCACAGCGCCTTGCCCGCGTCCCGGCGTCCCACCGCCGTGACCGGCCGGGGGCTGAGCCCGGCGCCGAAGCTGGCGCTGTTGTAGTCGCAGGGGGCGCCGTTGGCGTCCTCGACCGAGACCTCGATGCCGTCGCTGGCGGAGACGGTGGCGTCGGCGGGCGGGACGGCGGTGACCGGGACGTAGGCAGTGGTGTCGGCGGCGAGTTCGAGGCGGAAGTACCGCCGGCCCTTGTCCGGGAGGGTGCTGCGGTAGGTGGTGCCGGGCTCCAGCGGTACGGCGTCCGTGGTGCCTGACGCTCCGCTGACCGTGCGGGCGCCGGGGGCGAAGGCGTATCCGCTGTCGCCGGCCGCGGAGGCCGCGGAGGCCGGCAGCAGTGCCGTGAGTGCGAGGGCGGCCGTCACTCCGATGCCCCGCCGTGCCGCCGTACGCCACCGCCGTATCACGCGCGCCCCCCAGCCGTCGTCCGCCGGCCGCGGAAGTCCCGGACCGGCGGGCCCCATACTGCCTCGCGCGCGCCCGCGCCACCCGGCGATCCGTACAACGCAAAACCCCGACCGCTCGGGCGGCCGGGGTCTCAGTGTCGTCTGTTGTCGGTACTCACGAACCCGTGGGCACGGAGTCAGTCGCCTCCGTCCACAGATCCTGCTCGGCGCGATCCGCCTGGATCTGGCGGTACACGAGGAGCCCGCCGATGGCGGCCAGTGCGACCAGGAGAAGCTTCTTCACCGCGCGACCTCGTCTCTTCCTTGACGTAGGGGACCTCTGGCGCCCGACTATACACACCGACCGATATCGATCGGTGACCTGGCATCCGAGCCCAACTCCGGTCCGCCACAAGGCGTTGCGCGAGGTCGGACCGCTCTGATCTGAGGGTGATCACACCCCCACGGACGGTTACTTTGCTCCCTCTCGACTCCCTTCATGGACCTTTCTTGGGATTTTTCCCACGCCATGCACCCGTCCGAGTGGTGTTCATCAGAACATCGACGCGCCACAGTCCGGCGTCCCCCACTTCGCGAGCCCCATACACATCATGAGGAAAGTACGCAAATCGCCCAACCCGAAAGTGAGGGGCCATGGCCCGGAACTCCAAGGTCATGAAGCTGTGGACCGCCTTCGTCACCGCCTTCCTCGCGCTGTGCACGGCGCTCGGATTCGTCTCCACCGCCACCGCCGCCGCGGTACCGCAGACCGAGACCCCGCGCAACAGCACCGGCGAAGACCACCCCACGGGAGACCGGGTGACCATCCCGGCCCAAAGCCACTGGCTCTGGTCCCACGCCAGGTCCCTGCCCCCCACGATGAAGCAGCGGATCCGGGCCGAGGCCCACGGCAAGACCCCCGGCTGCCGACAGCACCCCCTGGACACCACCGAGTCGGAGACTTCGGCCGAACCACCCGCGGCACCGCTCGACTGCTGACCCCGCCGGTACAGACGGCTCGGACGCAACGGCGCAAGGGCGACTTGCGTACGTACCAGCGCCTACTGCGACACAGACCCGCGACCGGGACCTATCCGGTCGCGGGCCTCCGCACATCCGTACACGCATGCATCCATACACGCATGTATCAATACATTCACGGACGGAATCGTTCGACTCCACAACTCCTCTTAAGGAGTCGTAGGCTGATCATGTGCCCAAGGCCTACGAGGAGATCGCCGACGACCTCCGCCGTGCCATCCGGAACGGCGAGCTCAAGCCCGGCGCCCGGCTGCCCTCCGAGGCGGAGCTGGCCCGGCAGCACGGCCGTAGCGTGCCCACGATCCAGAACGCGTTGCGCCTGCTCAGCGCGGAGGGACTGATCGACAGGCGGCACGGCAGCGGCACCTTCGTGCGCCGCCCGCGCACCCGCGCGATCCGCGACAACGGACGGCACCAGTGGGAGAAGGACCGCGCCCGGATGCCGGAGGCCACCCGGGCCGAGACCGGCGCGACCGAGCGGGAGACCGGCCTGGTCATCGACGACCTGGTCTTCTTCGCCCGTTACCGCGAACTGACCGCGCCCAGCGACCTCGCCGACGCCTTCGGGGTGCCGGAAGGCAGCGTGCTCCTGGAGCGCACCTACCGGACCCGGCACGCGGCCGAGACCGCCCCCTTCAACCTGGTGACCTCCTACCTGGTCCGCGACCTGATCGCGGCCAACCCGGATCTCCTGGACGAGACGAACGAACCCTGGCCGGGCGGCACCCAGAACCAGCTGCACACCGTCGGCATCGAGGTCGACCGCGTCGAGGAACGCTTCACCGCCCGCCCGCCGACGCCCGAGGAGGCCCGGGAGCTGGACCTGCCGGCCGGCACCTCGGTGATCCTGCTGCGCAAGACGTCGTACGACATCCACGACCGCATCGTGGACATCACCACCGTCACGCTCCCCGGCGACCGCACCGAACTGCTCTTCACCACACGCCTGGAAAGGTGGTGAGCGCTGCCGTGACCCGGCGCATCACCGTCGTCACCGCGGTCCACGCACCGTCGGCCCGTTTCCTCCCCGAGGCATACAAGTCACTGTGCGAGCAGCGGCTGCCGGACGGGTGGGAGTGGCAGTGGCTGATCCAGGAGGACGGAGACGGCGGAGGCGGCGGGACCGGCGCAGGCGCAGTGGGCGCAGTGGGCGCAGACGGCGGCGAGGTCCGTGCCTACGTCCCCGACGACGCTCGGGTGTCGTTCCGGCGGGGCCGCGCCGGGGGGCCCGGGGTCGCGCGCACCATCGCGCTGGCCCGGGCGGAGGGCCCGTACGTCAAGGTCCTCGACGCCGACGACCAGCTCACGCCGGGTGCGCTGGGCCGTGACCTGGCCGCGCTGGAGGGCCGCCCGGACCTCGGCTGGGCCACCTCGCGGGCCCTGGACCTGCTGCCGGACGGTTCCACGGCCGGTTTCCCCGGCGACCCGGAGGAGGGCCCGGTCGAGCGCGGTACGGTGCTCGGCCACTGGACGGCGAACGACTTCCGCGCCCAGGTCCACCCGGCCACCCTCTTCGTCCGCCGCGAGCTGCTGCTGGCCCTCGGCGGCTGGATGGCGCTGCCCGCCTCCGAGGACACCGGGCTGCTGCTCGCCCTCGACGCGGTGAGCCGGGGCTGGTTCTCGGCGGAGGCCGGGCTGCTCTACCGCAAGTGGGAGGGCCAGGTCACCGGCCGCCCCGCACACACCGACCCGGTGGAACGGGAGGCCCGCATGGCGGTCGTGGCGGCACGGGCCCGGGCCCTGGCCGAGCTCGGCTGGCGGTATGGCTGACGTACCCGTACGACCGTCCGTCCTGCCGGGTTGCCGTCCTGCCGGGTCGCCGGGTCGCCGGGTCGCCGGGTCGCCGGGTCGCTTACAGGGTCGCCGCGTCCACGCGCGAGAACACCAGGTCGCTCTCCTCGGTCACCGGGCGGTCCCAGCGGACCGGGACCACCGGTTCGCCGTGCAGGGCGCGGGGGTAGCTGTCGGCCGCGTAGCTGTTGGCGAGCCGGTAGACGTGGTAGCCGGCGTCGGTCATGGTACGCAGCAGGTCGTCCGCCGAGTCGCCCAGCTGGGCCATCCGGTCGGGGGTGACCTCGACGGTGATCTCGGCGTCCGGGCGCAGCTTCTCCAGCAGGGGCGCGAGCCCGCGCACCACCGCGCCCTCGGCGCCCTCCACGTCGATCTTGATGACGCGCGCGGTCTCGATCTCCTCCGGGCGGAGCAGTTCGGGCAGCGGCACGGCCTCGATGTCGAAGCTGGACTCGGCGGGGCCGTCCCAGGGAACGATGCTGTTGGCGCCCATGTTGCGGGAGCTGGCGAGCACGAAGGTCAGGGTGCGGTGGGTGTCGGAGACGGCGGCGTTGACCGCGCGGATGTTCCGGCAGCCGTTGAGCGCGCTCTGCTGTTCGAGGCGGCGGTGGAAGGCGGGGGAGGCCTCGACGGCCACGACCCGGCCCCGTTCCCCGACCAGCCGGGAGGCGAGGACGCTGAAGACGCCGATGTTGGCACCGACGTCGACGAAGCAG
The DNA here is from genome assembly GCF_053611985.1 of Streptomyces sp. NPDC054770. Classification (NCBI taxonomy): domain Bacteria; kingdom Bacillati; phylum Actinomycetota; class Actinomycetes; order Kitasatosporales; family Streptomycetaceae; genus Streptomyces; species Streptomyces sp. NPDC054770. Next base: position 127,633 of record NZ_JBSHBL010000017.1, on the reverse strand, counting down.
TCCCCCGGCGCCAGCCGGCCGCGCAGCCAGCGGGTCATGTGCGGCTCCCACACCCCGAAGAGGTAGAGGTAGCGCTGGATGAGGTCCTGGGTGTCGACCGCGAACCGGGCGCCGGAGAGCGTCTCGACGACGCGCCGCCGGGGGTGGTCGCGCAGGTAGGGGTTGAGCGCGCGGGCCGCGAGGGTCTTGCCCCAGGGGCGCGGGAAGTCGCGGACGTAGCGGCGGCCGAGGGTGGCCAGGAGTTCGGTGGGGCTGGTCAGGCTGGTACGGCTGGTGCTCATCCGCTAGTCGGTGACCCTTCGGCCGTTGATCCGGATCGCCTGCGACGGGCAGCGTTCGGCGATGTCCCGGATCAGTTCGTCGTCGTCACCGGGCTCCCCGGACTCCTCGCGTCCGGGCAGGACGAAACCGTACCCGTCCTCGAAGCCGAACACAGCGGGGGCCCGGAAGGCACATTCACCCGACCCATAACAGACATCGGCGTCGACGGAGACCTTCATGGAAGGTCCCCTGCCCAGCAGGGGACCCGCTGAACCGGCGTCGCACCGGCTATGTGAACGGCAGCTCCAGCATCCGGATGGCGTTGCCGCGCAGCAGCTTGTAGGCGATCTCCGGGGCCAGGCCGCCCACGTGCTCCTGGGCCACCCGCTTGGTCTCCGGCCAGGTCGAGTCGACGTGCGGGTAGTCCGTCTCGAACGTCGCGTTGTCCACGCCGATCGTCTCGATCGCCTCGATGCCGTGCCGGTCGCGGAAGAAGCAGCAGAAGATCTGCCGGTAGTAGTACGTCGAGGGCGGCTCGGGGATCAGGTCCTTCACCCCGCCCCAGGCGCGGTGCTCCTCCCAGACGTCGTCGGCGCGCTCCAGGGCGTACGGGATCCAGCCCATCTGGCCCTCGCTGTACGCGAGTTTCAGCCGGGGGAACTTCACCAGGACCCCGGAGAAGAGGAAGTCCATCATCGAGGCCATGGCGTTGTTGAAGCTGAGCGAGGCCTGGACGGCGGGCGGGGCGTCCGGTGAGGCGGCCGGCATCTGGGAACTCGACCCGATGTGCATGTTGACGACGGTCCCGGTCTCCTCGCAGGCCGCGAAGAACGGGTCCCAGTAGCCGGAGTGGATGGACGGCAGGCCCAGGTAGGTGGGGATCTCGCTGAAGGTGACCGCCCGGACGCCCCGCGCGGCGTTGCGCCGGATCTCGGCGACGGCCAGGTCGATGTCCCACAGCGGGATCAGGCACAGCGGGATCAGCCGGCCGCCGCTGTCCCCGCACCACTCCTCGACCATCCAGTCGTTGTAGGCGCGGACGCAGGCCAGCGCGACCTCCTTGTCGTCGGCCTCGGCGAAGGTCTGCCCGCAGAAACGGGGGAAGGTGGGGAAGCAGAGGGAGGCCTCGACATGGTTCATGTCCATGTCCTCCAGGCGGGCCTTGGGGTCCCAGCAGCCGCGTCGCATCTGCTCCCGGGTGATGCCGTCGAGCGTCATCTCGTCCCGGGAGAAGCCGACGGCGGCGATGATGCGCTTGTACGGGAAGAGCAGGCCCTCGTACTCCCACCAGTCGGTGGTCTGGCCCTCGGGGTCGGTGGTGAAGCGGTACTTGCCGCCGACGTAGGCGAGTTCACCGATGCCGGCGGTGAAGGGCTTGGGTCCCTTGTCGCGGTACTTGCCCGGCAGCCACCGCTCGAAGAGGTGGGCGGGCTCGATCACGTGGTCGTCCACACTGATCACCCTGGGCAGATCCTGGGTGCCGGTCGCGTGCTCTGCCATGCCTACCCCCTGCTGCCTGCGGAGTTCCGAATTTATCTGACGGTCCATCAGATAAGCCGTCGGCATTCAGGCTAGGCCCAGGAGCCTGCACCAGCAAGGGCCGCCACATCCCGTGCGGCGCCGGCCTCCCGGAGTTCGCCCCGCCCTCCCACTTGCGACCCACGCCGCCTTCCGCTGAACTGACGGTCCATCAGGTATGCGCGGGGATCCGATCCGGGGAGGGTGCGGGATGCGATCAGCCTTGCTGAGCGGTGCCGAATGGTTCGCGGTGCTCCGCATCGGGCTCGGCCTGTGGTGGCTGGAGAGCTGGCGGCACAAGGACAAGAAGCAGTGGTTCGGCGGCGGGGGCATCCGGTGGGCGGCCGGCGTCGCGGAGAAGCACCGCTGGCCGGTGGTCCGGCGGGGCTTCGACACCGTCGTCGCTCCCCGCCCCCGGCTGATGGCCTACGTCGTGGCGTACGCGGAGCTCGCCCTGGGCCTCGGCCTGGTCTCCGGCTTCCTCACGCCGATCGCGCTGGTGGCCGGGTTCCTGCTCAACCTGATCTACCTGGTCCTCATGATCCACGACTGGGCGGAACAGGGGCAGAACCTGATGATGGCCCTGATCTCCGTGGCCGGCCTGTTCGCGATCAGCTGGCAGAGCTGGTCGGTGGACTCGGCACTGGGACTGTTCGGCTAGCCGCGACGCCCCTCAGGAGCGCTCCGAAGGGGCGCGGGGCTGTATCTGATATGCGGCTACCGCCGCGCGGGCGCGACCAGCCCCCACGGACCCGCAGCGACCCACTGCCCCAGCACGCCACTCCCGGCGAGGAGGCACAGATGACGACCGGCCCTTCCCCATCGGCGGACACCCTGAGAAAGCTGCACTCGGCCCGCGCCCACAGCGCCTACGAGCGCGCCCTGGCCGCCTGCCGCCACGCGGGAATCGCCCCCGACTCGGCACAGACCGTCCCGACGAGTCCGGTCGGCCGGGCCGCGAACGCGCTCCGGCTGTCGGCCCAGTCGCTCACCGTCCTGGCGGACACCGCACCCGACCCGGCGGCGGACGCCCGCTGCGCCCGCAACGCCGCCGCCACCGCGGCGCTGGCCGCGCAGGTGGCCGGCTCCCTGGACGACCGCGCCGAGACGGCGACCGCCCTGCGCGCCGCCCTCACCGCATCCCAGGCGGCCGCGACGGCGGCCGGCGGCACGGCGGCGGGACAGGACACGGCTCTGAACGCGAAGGCCGACGACACGGAGGAACGCGCGGTCGCGGCGGCACGCAGCGCGGGCTGGATGTGAACCCGTGCCGTTCGGCTCCGGTCCCTCCCCACGTGGGGACCGGTGCCGAACGGCGCGGGTGGCATCGGACCGAGCACCGGGACCGGAGGCCCGCTCAGTGCGCGGAAGCAGCTCGTCCTGTGCAGCCACACCGGCGGAGGGCCGCCGGTCGAAGGTGACCGAGAACATGCGGTGCCGTGAGCTGTCTCTGCGAATGCTGAGCTGGTCGGCCGGTCGGGGCGACACCCGATCACCGCGTTGCTGCGGTGAAATCCTGCCAGTCGAGGAGCCCGTCTGAGGAGGCCAGGGCGTCCGGTCAGGGGCTTCGCCGCAGGTCAGCCGTATAAAGTGAGTTTTCCGGTCCGGATGTCCAGCAGCGGGGGAAGTAAGGGGTGGAGAGCCTTGGGTCCCGATGCAGGGGCACGCACAGCCTTCGCGGAGCGCCTCGCGTTGCTGTACAGGGAGGCCGGTAATCCTCCGCTCAAACGGGTCGCCGATGCGGTCGACCGACTGCATCGCGTCGACGAGCGGGGCCGGCCCGTACGGGTCTCCGCGCAGCGCATCAGCGACTGGCGGCGGGCGAAGAACGTGCCCGCCCAGTTCATCGCCCTCTCCGCCGTCCTCCAGGTCCTGATCCCGCAGGCGCGCCGCGCCCAGCCGGTGCCGGTGTCCAGCGGGCTCTACGACATGACCCACTGGCAGAAGCTCTGGGAGCGCGCGGTGGCCGACCCGGTCGGCGAACTGCCCGCACCGGAGGCTTCCGAGGAGACGGAACAGCCGCCGCCGGTCGACAGCGTCTGCCCGTACCGGGGTCTGGCCTCCTACCGCCGGGTCGACGCCCGCTGGTTCTTCGGCCGGGAACGCAGCACCGACGCGCTGGTCGACCAGCTCCGTTCCGCGGAGGCGGGCGGCGGTCTGGTGATGCTGGTCGGCGCCTCGGGTGCGGGGAAGTCCTCGCTGCTGAACGCCGGCCTGGTCACCGCGTTGCAGAACGGCGCCCTGACCGACGACGAGGACCGCCCGCGCCACATCCTTCAACTCCTCCCGGGTGCCGACCCCGTGAAGGAGCTGACCCGCCGCATACCCGAACTGGCCGGACTGGCGGGCCCGGACGATCCGGACGCCGTACGGAAAGCGGTCAGGACGTGGGCCCGACGCGAAACCGAGCCTGTGCCGAGCCCGGCCGGATCGACCGCCCCCGTACCGACCGCCACCGCCGCCGTACCGACCCATACCGCACCGACCGACGCCGCGTCGCCCGACAACGCATCGCCCGACATCGCACCCACTGTCGATGTTTCACGTGAAACATGGCAGTGCCCGGACCTCGGTCCGACCCGCCGCCCCGTCGTGATCGTCGACCAGTTCGAGGAGACCTTCACCATCTGCGGCGACGAGGCGGACCGGCGCACCTTCGTCCAGCTCCTGCACACGGCCAGCACCCCCGCCGCCCCCGGCGAACCGGCCCCCGCCCTGGTGGTCCTCGGCATCCGTGCCGACTTCTACGAGCAGTGCCTCGGCTACCCCGAGCTGGCCGACGCGCTCCAGCACCGGCACATGGTGCTCGGCCCGCTGACCACCCCCGAACTGCGCGAGGCCGTGACCGCCCCGGCGAAGGCGGTGGGCCTGGAGCTGGAGCCCGGCCTCGCCGAGCTGATCGTCCGGGAGGTGAGCGCGGACGGCCCTCGGGGCGCCCATGACGCCGGTGTCCTCCCCCTTCTCTCCCACGCCCTGCTCGCCACCTGGCAGCGCCGCAAGGCGGGCCGGCTGACGCTGGCCGGGTACCGGGCCGCCGGCGGCATCCAGGGCGCCGTCGCCGCAACCGCCGAGCGCGCCTGGTCCAGCCTGGACCCGGCCGCCCGGACCGCCGCCCGGCTGCTCCTGCTCCGCCTGGTACGGCTCGGCGAGGACACCCAGGCGACCCGCAGACGTGGCACCCGGCGCCAGCTGGCCGCGGAGTCCACCGACCCGATCAAGACGGAGGAGTCACTCGAGGCCCTGGTCCGGGCCCGCCTGGTGACCCTCGACGCCGACACCGTGGAGATCACCCACGAGGCACTGCTGCATGCCTGGCCCCGGCTGCGGGAGTGGCTCGACGAGGACCGCCACGGCAATCTGCTGCGCCAGCGCTTGGAGGAGGACGGCCGGGCCTGGGACGGGTCGAGTCACGACTCCGCCCTGCTCTACCGGGGATCACGGCTCGAACAGGCCCACACCTGGGCGAAGTCGGCCGGTGACACCCTCCTGACCCGCAGCGCGGTGGAGTTCCTGGCGGCCTCGGTGCGGCTGCGCCGGCGCACGGTGTGGATCAGCCGGGCCGCCGTGTCGGCGCTGGTCGTGCTCGCGGTGCTGGCCGCCGGGTCCGCCGTGATCGCCCGGCAGCAGCGGGACGACGCGGTGTTCGAGCAGGTGGTCGCGGAGGCCGACCGTTTCCAGTACTCGGACCCGTCGCTGTCCGCTCAGCTCGACCTGGTGGCCCACGACCTGCGCCCGGACGACGAAGGCGCCAACAACCGCCTGATCTCCATCGTCAACGCCCCGCTGGCCACACCGCTGCTCGGCCACACCGGCGCCGTCTACCTCACCACCTTCAGCCCCGACGGCAAGGTCCTGGCCACCGCCGCCTACGACCGCACGGTCCGGCTGTGGGACGTGAGCGACCCGACCCGGCCGAAAGCCCTGGGCAAGCCCCTGCTCGGCCACACGAGCTGGGTCTCCAGCGCGGTCTTCAGCCCGGACGGCAGGACCCTGGCCAGCGCCGGCGACGACGGCACCGTACGCCTGTGGGACGTCTCCGACCCGAAGCACCCCACCTCCCTGGGCTCCCCGCTGGCCGGTAACGACGGCACCGTCTACCTCGTCGCCTTCAGCCCGGACGGCCGTACCCTGGCCGCCGCCGACGAGGACCACACTGTCCGCCTGTGGGACGTGCACGACCCGCGCCATCCGGCTTCGCTGGGCACCCTCACCGGCCACTCCGAGGCCGTGCGCTCCATCGCCTTCAGCCCTGACGGCCGTACCCTCGCGGCCGGCAGCGACGACAACTCGATCCTGCTGTACGACGTCTCCGACCCCCGGCGCCCCCGACGCGTCGGCGCCCCGCTGACCGGGCACACCGGGACCGTGCACTCGGTGGCCTTCAGCCCGGACGGCCGCACCCTCGCCAGCGGCAGCAAGGACGACACCATACGGCTGTGGGACGTCACGGACCGGGCGCACGCCAAGGCCCTCGGCGGGCCGCTCACCGGGCATACCGGGCCCGTCTGGTCGGTGGCCTTCAGCCCCGACGGCTCCATGCTCGCCGCGGGCAGCGCGGACTCCACGGCCAGCCTGTGGAACGTCGACAATCCGGCCTTCCCCTCTCAGGTGGGCGAGCCCCTCGCGGGCAGCAGCGGCGAGATGTACGCCGTCGGCTGGAGCCCTGACGGGCACACCCTCGCCACCGGCAGCGGGGACGGCAAGGCGCGGCTGTGGTCGATCCCGGGTTCGGACATGATCGGCGCGGCGGGGGCGTTCAGCCCGGACGGCCGGGTCCTGGCCACCGGCGGCGGCGACAGCAGGATGCGGCTGTGGAACATCACGGATCCGGCCCGGCCCACGGCGCTCGGCGAGCCGTTCACGACCGGGTCACGGGACCTGCGCGCGATGGTGTTCACCCGGGACGGCCGCACCCTCGCCATCCTGACCAGCGAGAACAACCTCAGCTGGGTGCAGCTGTGGAACGTCTCCGACCCCGCGCACCCCGCCCAGTACGGCGCACCGGTCCGGCTGAACACCCGGTACGCGGGTGCCGAGGCGCTGGCGCTGAGCCCCGACGGGCGCACCGTGGCCGCCGACTACGACGACCGCACGATCCAGCTCCTGGACATCAGCGACCCGGCCCACCCGAGGCGCCTCGGCGAGACCCTCAAGGGCCACACCGGTTACGTCAACGCGCTCGTCTTCAGCCCGGACGGCAGGACCCTGGCCAGCGGCAGCGCGGACGGCACGGTCCGCCTCTGGAACGTCGCCGACCGGACCCGCGCCAGGCCCCTGGGCAGCCCCCTCGAGGGCCACCTGGGCCCCGTCAACACCCTCGCCTACAGCCCTGACGGGCGCACCCTGGCCAGCGGCAGCGACGACGACACGGTCCGCCTCTGGAACGTCGCCGACCCCGCGCACGCGACCCGGCTGGGCGCGGTCCTCACCGGCCACACCGAGGCGGTCGTCTCCCTGACCTTCAGCCGCGACGGCAGGACGTTGGCCAGCGGCGGCAACGACAACACGGTCCGCCTCTGGAACGTCTCCTCCCCGTCCTCGGCCCACCCGATCGGCCAGTCCATGAGCCCCAACGCCAAGACGGGCAACTTCCTCTCCTTCAGCCCGCGGAGCAACATGCTGGGCGTCTCCAGCGGCGCCGACACCGTCCGGCTGTGGAGCCTGGACGTCGACCATGCGGTCACCCGCATCTGCTCGGTCACCCGCCACGTCCTGACCCCCGCCAAGTGGCGCGAGTACCTCCCCCGCCTCGCCTACGACCCGCCCTGCGCCACCTGATCCACCCCACCGATGACCGCCTTTGAGTGATCCCGATCACAACTGCTCATCACGGCTGAGAAGTTGACTCCCACCGCACAGGCCACCTTGTTAGGCTGACTACAGCCCGATCGCTGGTGCATCCCCCGTCGCCAGCGGTCGGGTTCTGTCATGCGGCGCCGGGCCCTACGCTTCGCCCCATGAATCCGAGGGACACGACGCGTGCGATGCTCGCCACCGGCCCCGGCGGCCTGTCGCCTCTCAAGCGGCACACGGGCGCGGATTGGTCGTCCGGGCTGTGGGGTCTGATCGCGGTCCTGGTCATCCTGGCGCTGATCGCGATCCTGATCATCTCCGTCCGACGCGGCTCCTCGTCGGACGACGAGGACTGACACGACAGACCGCCAACAAAAGACCCCCGATCCATCCGGACCGGGGGTCTTCACGATGTGGGGCTAACAGGATTTGAACCTGTGGCCTCATCCTTATCAGGGATGCGCTCTAACCAACTGAGCTATAGCCCCGCCGCGCTCTGCGGTATGTGTCCCGCGCGCTGACTCCTGAAGATTAGCGCACGACCGGGGCAGTCCCAAAATCGGTTGTCGGGGGAGCTTCAGGAGAGGTTTGAACTCCGGTTACTCGTCCTCGGCCAAGGTCAGCTCGATGCCGCCGACGAAGCCCGCGGAGAGGTTGTAGATGAACGCGCCGAGGGTCGCCAGCGCCGTCGCGAGGACGACGTCGATGACCGCGATGATCGCCGTGAACGTCAGGACGTGCGGGAGCGAGAGGAACGACTGGAGGTCGAAGCCGTTCGACTCGTTCGAGCCGGTCGCCTCCGAGATCGTGCCGCCGACCGTCGAGAACACCCCCATCGCGTCCAGGACCATCCACAGCACCGCCGCCGCCACGATCGAGCAGATGCCCAGCGCGATGGAGAGCAGGAAGCTGACCTTCATCACCGACCAGGGGTCGGCCTTGGCGACCCGCAGCCGGGCCTTGCGGGTGCGCGGGGCGGTACGCGTACCGGCGCCGGTACGCGGCCGCCGTACGGCCCCCGAGGGCCCCTGCGCGGCCTGTGCGGCCTGCTGCGCCGGGTAGGCCTGCGGCGGGTGGTAGGGCCCGGCGGCCTGCTCGGCACGGCGTTCCCCGGGCAGCGGGGAAGTGCCCTGCTGCGGCGGCTGCGCGGGCGCCGGCCGGTCGCCCGGCGCGGCCGGTCCTCGGGTGTCGGTCACAGATCCCCCCTGCGATCCCTGTGCGTCCGGCGCGGGCGCCTTCACGGGCGCCTTGATCGCCTTCAGCTGGGTCGTGTGCGTGTCCGCCTGCTGCGGCGCCGCACCGCCCCCGTCGGACGCGGCGGAGCCACGGCCGCCGCCGTCCGCATCCGTACCCGTCGAGGTACCGGCCGATCCGGCGCCCGTGGCTCCGCTCACGATGACTCACTCCTCGTGCCTACTCGGCCGAGGGCGCCTCACCCTCGTCCGTGCCGCTGGTCGCGACACCCTCGGCGGTCTCGTCCACGGCATCCTCGCCGTCGACTTCCTCCGCCTCGCTGCCGGCCTCGGCGTTACGTGCGATGCCGACGACGGCATCGCGCTTGCCCAGGTTGATCAGTTGGACGCCCATGGTGTCACGGCCCGTCTCCCTGACCCCGCTGACTCGCGTACGAATCACACCGCCGGACAGGGTGATGGCGAGGATCTCGTCGTTCTCCTCGACGATCAGCGCGCCGACCAGCGAACCGCGGTCCTCCACGATCTTGGCGGCCTTGATGCCGAGGCCGCCGCGGCCCTGGACGCGGTACTCGTCGACACGGGTCCGCTTCGCGTACCCCCCGTCGGTGGCAGTGAACACGAACGTACCGGGTCGAACAACATTCATCGACAGAAGTTCATCGTCCGCACGGAAACTCATGCCCTTGACACCGGAGGTGGCCCGGCCCATGGGCCGCAGAGTGTCGTCGGAGGCGGTGAACCGGATCGACTGTGCCTTCTTGCTGATCAGAAGCAGATCATCGTCCGCCGAAACCAGCTCGGCACCGATCAGTTCGTCATCGGAACCGTCCTCGCGCTCCCGCAGGTTGATCGCGATGACACCGCCGGAACGGGGCGAATCGTAATCCTTCAGAGGCGTCTTCTTGACCAGACCGGCCTTGGTGGCGAGCACCAGGTAGTCCGCCGCGTCGTAGTCCCGGATCGCGAGGATCTCGGCGATCGCCTCGTCCGGCTGGAAGGCCAGCAGGTTCGCCACGTGCTGACCGCGCGCGTCCCGGCCGGCGTCCGGCAGCTCGTACGCCTTCGCCCGGTACACCCGGCCCTTGTTCGTGAAGAACAGCAGCCAGTGGTGCGTGGTCGAGACGAAGAAGTGGTCGACGATGTCGTCTTCCTTCAGCTTCGTACCGCGCACGCCCTTGCCGCCGCGCTTCTGCGCCCGGTAGTCGACGGTCTTGGTCCGCTTGACGTAGCCGCCGCGCGAGACCGTGACGACGATGTCCTCCTCGGCGATCAGGTCCTCGATGGACATGTCACCGTCGTAGGGCACCAGCATGGTCTTGCGGTCGTCGCCGAACTTCTCCACGATCGCGGCCAGCTCGGCGCTGACGATGCCGCGCTGCCGGACCGGCGAGGCGAGGATCTCGTTGTACTCGGTGATCTTCGCCTGGAGTTCGTCGTGCTCCTGGATGATCTTCTGGCGCTCCAGGGCGGCCAGTCGCCGCAGCTGCATCTCAAGGATGGCGTTGGCCTGGATCTCGTCGATCTCCAGGAGGTCCATCAGGCCCGTACGCGCGATGTCGACCGTGTCGCTCGCCCGGATCAGCGCGATGACCTCGTCGATCGCGTCCAGCGCCTTCAGCAGGCCGCGCAGGATGTGCGCCCGCTCCTCGGCCTTGCGCAGCCGGAACTTCGTCCGCCGGACGATGACCTCGATCTGGTGCGTCACCCAGTGCCGGATGAACGCGTCCAGGGACAGCGTGCGCGGCACGCCGTCGACCAGCGCCAGCATGTTGGCGCCGAAGTTGGACTGCAGGTCGGTGTGCTTGTACAGGTTGTTGAGGACGACCTTGGCGACCGCGTCCCGCTTCAGCACGATGACCAGCCGCTGGCCGGTGCGCGAGGAGGTCTCGTCGCGGACGTCGGCGATACCGCCGACCTTGCCGTCCTTCACCAGGTCGGCGATCTTCTGCGCGAGGTTGTCGGGGTTGGTCTGGTACGGCAGCTCCGTGACCACCAGGCACTGGCGGTTCTGGATCTCCTCGACCTCGACGACCGCGCGCATGGTGATGGAGCCGCGGCCCGTGCGGTAGGCCTCCTCGATGCCCTTGCGGCCGACGACGAGGGCGCCGGTCGGGAAGTCGGGGCCCTTGATGCGCTCGATCAGCGCGTCCAGGAGCTCCTCGTGCGAGGCGTCCGGGTTCTCCAGGTACCACTGGGCACCGGCCGCGACCTCGCGCAGGTTGTGCGGCGGGATGTTGGTCGCCATGCCGACCGCGATACCGGCCGAACCGTTGATCAGCAGGTTCGGGAAGCGGGCCGGCAGGACGGTCGGCTCCTGGGAGCGGCCGTCGTAGTTGTCCGTGAAGTCGACGGTCTCCTCGTCGATGTCACGGACCATCTCCATCGACAGCGGCGCCAGCTTGCACTCGGTGTACCGCATGGCGGCCGCCGGGTCGTTGCCCGGGGAGCCGAAGTTGCCGTTGGAGTCCACCAGCGGCATCCGCATCGACCACGGCTGGGCGAGGCGCACCAGGGCGTCGTAGATGGAGGAGTCGCCGTGCGGGTGGTAGTTGCCCATGACGTCGCCGACGACACGGGCGCACTTGTAGAAGCCGCGCTCGGGGCGGTAGCCGCCGTCGTACATCGCGTACAGGACGCGGCGGTGCACGGGCTTGAGGCCGTCGCGGACGTCGGGCAGCGCACGGGACACGATGACGGACATCGCGTAGTCCAGGTACGAGCGCTGCATCTCCGTCTCGAGCCCGACGGGCTCGACACGCATCGCGAGCTCGCCGCCCTCTTCAGGGGTGACGGGAGTGTTCTCGTCGGTCATGGCTGGTCAAGATCCTTCCTGGTGCGGTCAGCTGAGACCGACTCAGATGTCGAGGAAGCGGACGTCCTTGGCGTTGCGCTGGATGAACGCGCGGCGGGCCTCGACGTCCTCACCCATCAGGACCGAGAACAGGTCGTCGGCCTGGGCGGCGTCGTCCAGGGTGACCTGGCCGAGGACCCGGTGCTCCTGGTCCATCGTGGTGATGCGCAGCTCCTCGGCGTTCATCTCACCGAGACCCTTGAAGCGCTGGATCGAGTCCTCGCGGACCCGCTTGCCGCGCTGCCGCCCCATCTCCAGGAGCGCGTCACGCTCGCGGTCCGAGTACGCGTACTCCGTGTCGTCCCGGCCCCACTTGATCTTGTAGAGCGGCGGGCGGGAGAGGTACACGTGCCCGGCCTCGACCAGCGGCCGCATGAAGCGGAACAGGAAGGTCAGCAGCAGGGTGGAGATGTGCTGGCCGTCGACGTCGGCGTCCGCCATCAGGATGATCTTGTGATAGCGGAGCTTCTCGATGTCGAAGTCCTCGTGCACACCCGTGCCGAAGGCGGAGATCAGCGCCTGGATCTCCTGGTTCTGCAGGATCTTGTCGATCCGCGCCTTCTCGACGTTGAGGATCTTGCCCCGGATCGGAAGGATCGCCTGGTACTGCGGGTTGCGGCCGGACTTGGCCGAGCCGCCGGCGGAGTCTCCCTCGACGATGAAGATCTCGCACTTGGTGGGGTCGTTCGACTGGCAGTCGGAGAGCTTGCCCGGCAGGGACGCCGACTCCAGGAGGCCCTTGCGGCGGGTGAGGTCGCGGGCCTTGCGGGCCGCCACGCGCGCGGTGGCCGCCTGGATGCCCTTGCGGATGATGTCCGCGGCCTCCACCGGGTTGCGGTCCAGCCAGTCGTTCAGGTGCTCGTAGACCGCCTTCTGCACGAAGGTCTTGGCCTCCGTGTTGCCCAGCTTGGTCTTCGTCTGGCCCTCGAACTGCGGCTCGCTCAGCTTGACCGAGATGATCGCGGTCAGACCCTCGCGGATGTCGTCACCGGTGAGGTTGTCGTCCTTCTCGCGGAGCAGCTTCTTGTCGCGCGCGTACTTGTTGATCAGCGAGGTCAGCGCCGCACGGAAGCCCTCCTCGTGGGTGCCGCCCTCGTGCGTGTGGATGATGTTGGCGAACGAGTACACACCCTCGCTGTAGCCGCTGTTCCACTGCATGGCGACCTCGAGGGACAGGCTCTTGTCCTTGTCCTCGGCCTCCAGGTCGATCACCGTCGGGTGCACCACGTCGCCCTTGCGGGAGTTGAGGTACTTCACGAAGTCGACGATGCCGCCCTCGTAGTGGTACGTGACAGTCTTGACCTCGGCCTTCTCGTCGGCGCCGGCCTCGTCCGCCCCGGCCACCGCCTTCGCCGACTCGCGCTCGTCGGTGAGCTTGATCGTCAGGCCCTTGTTGAGGAACGCCATCTCCTGGAAGCGCCGCGACAGCGTCTCGAAGGAGTACTCGGTGGTCTCGAAGATGTCCGGGTCCGCCCAGAACGTGACCGAGGTACCGGTCTCGTCGGTCTCCTCGTGCTTGGCCAGCGGAGCCGTGGGGACGCCGAGCTTGTAGTCCTGCGTCCAGCGGTGGCCGTCGGTCTTGATCTCGACGGACACCCTGGACGACAGCGCGTTCACGACGGACACACCCACACCGTGCAGACCGCCGGAGACCGCGTAACCGCCACCGCCGAACTTGCCGCCCGCGTGCAGCACGGTCAGCACGACCTCGACGGCCGGCTTGCCCTCGGACGCCACGATGCCGACGGGGATGCCACGGCCGTTGTCGACGACGCGCACGCCGCCGTCGGCCAGGATCGTCACGTCGATCGTGTCCGCGTGGCCCGCCAGAGCCTCGTCGACGGAGTTGTCCACGACCTCGTACACAAGGTGGTGCAGGCCGCGCTCGCCGGTCGAGCCGATGTACATACCGGGTCGCTTGCGGACCGCGTCCAGCCCTTCGAGGACGGTGATGGCGCTGGCGTCGTAAGAGGCGGTGACCTCACCGTTCGCGCCGGCGTCGGTGGACGGGATGTTCTCGTTGGGGTTGCCGGAATCGGCCACGAAGCGCCCTTTCTGGCACAGCACGAGCCAGGCTCGTCGGCGGGTTGCCGGAGCGGCTGCGGCATGTTGCGTTGGTAAGCCTTGATCAGCGTTGCTCAGCTTTTCCCGGGCGGTCCCCACGTTCGGGGCGGGATTGTCTTCCAGTCTACCGGTAGCGCCGACAGTGATGGGGGTTTGCCGGTACCTGAGTCCGCATGTGCCGCCCTGAACCCGCCTCTGCCGACTCCCGATATGCGGATGGGGGCTCCAAGAGGCTCACGGAGGCACTCAGCGCTTCCGGCTGTCAACCCTTGACTACTCCGGGGTCAGGTCGCGATTCGCAACCGCGTGCGGTCGCACGACGACCGGCCGGGGCGGCCGTACGACGGCTCCGCACCCGGCTCATGGCGTGACGTAAGTCACCCGTAGGTATCGCCGGGCCCGGTGCTCCCGGGGGCCCGCAACGGGCCGTAGCGCCGGGCCGGACCCCCCGGATTGAGCACCTTGATCATGCGTACGGTGCCGTGCCCCAGGTCCTCGTTCAGGCGTGCGACCAGCGCGGGGGCGAGGTGGCGCAGCTGGGTCGCCCAGGCCGTCGAGTCGCACTGCACGACCAGCACCCGCTCGTCCTCGTCGTAGCGCTGCGGCACACAGTGCTTGGCGAGATCCTCGCCGACGATCTCCGGCCAGCGGCCCATCACCCCGCCCACCGCGGCCGGCGTCTCCCAGCCGCGCTCGGTGATCAGCCGGTTGATCGCGGAACCCAGCGCCATGGGGTCACGGCCGTCGGCGCGCGCACCGGAGCGCAGACCACCGCGGCGCGCCTGCTTCTTCTGCTGCGCCGCGTCCCCACGCGCGCGTGCCGCCTCTTTCGCCGCCCTGAGCGCCACGCGCGCCAGGTCGACACCCGAGGGTTCCTTCCCGGGGACCGGTCCGTCGGTGCTCATGCCCGCTCCACCGTCCCGTCGGCCACCGCGTAACGCGTACCCGTGAGGATGTGCGGTACGTCGTCGTCCACCGCGGCCGTGACCAGCACCTGCTCGCCGGGCGCGACCAGCTCCGCCAGCCGCTCCCGGCGCCGGGCGTCCAGCTCGGCGAACACGTCGTCGAGCACCAGCACCGGCTCGTTCCCCTCGGCCCGCAGCAGGTCGTACGACGCGAGCCGCAGCGCCAGCGCGTACGACCAGGACTCGCCGTGCGAGGCGTACCCCTTGGCCGGCAGCTGCCCCAGCTTGAGGACCAGGTCGTCGCGGTGCGGACCGACCAGCGTCACGCCCCGCTCGATCTCCTGCTTGCGGGCGTCCGCCAGGGCCGCCATCAGCTGGGTGTACAGGTCCTCGCGGGTGTGGGCCTCGCCGGGCGCCGACGGCTTGTACTCCAGCGCGACGGGACCGCCGCCCGGCGCCAGTTGCTCGTACGCCTTGTCCGCAAGGGGCTGGATCGCGGCGACCAGGTCGAGCCGCTGAGCGAGCACTTCGGCGCCCGCGCGCGCCAGGTGCTGGTCCCACACGTCGAGCGTGGACAGGTCCATGGAGCGGCCGCCGTGCCGCCGGGCCAGGGCCGCGGACTTCAGCAGGGTGTTGCGCTGCTTCAGCACCCGCTCGTAGTCGGACCGCACGCCGGCCATCCGCGGTGACCGCGCGGTGATCAGCTCGTCCAGGAAGCGGCGCCGCTCACCGGGATCGCCCTTCACCAGCGCGAGGTCCTCGGGCGCGAACAGCACGGTCCGTACGATCCCCAGGACGTCACGTGGCTTGACCTGCGAGGACCTGTTGATGCGGGCGCGGTTGGACTTGCCGGGGTTGAGCTCCAGCTCGACCAGCTGCTGCCGGTCGCCCTGCCGGACCTGCGCCCGGATGATCGCCCGGTCGGCGCCCATGCGGACCAGGGGAGCGTCGGAGGCGACCCGGTGGCTGCCGAGGGTGGCGAGATAGCCGACGGCCTCGACGAGATTGGTCTTGCCCTGGCCGTTGGGGCCGACGAAGGCGGTGACGCCCGGATCGAGCGGGACCTCGACCCGGGCGTAGGAGCGGAAGTCGGCCAGCGACAGATGCGTGACGTGCATGGGTGTTTCGCCGACCTCCCCGTGACCTGCTACTTCGTCTCTGCTACTGCTCTACTGCTGCTCTGCTACTTCGCTTCCACGGCATGGCCGCCGAACTGGTTGCGCAGCGCGGCGATCATCTTCATCTGCGGCGAGTCGTCCTGCCGGGAGGCGAACCGCGCGAACAGCGAGGCGGTGATCGCGGGCAGCGGCACCGCGTTGTCTATGGCGGCCTCCACAGTCCACCGGCCCTCGCCGGAGTCCTGTGCATAACCCTTCAGCTTGTCCAGGTGCTCGTCCTCACGGAGGGCGTTCACCGCGAGGTCGAGCAGCCAGGAACGGATGACCGTCCCTTCCTGCCAGGAGCGGAAGACCTCGCGCACGTCCGTGACGGAGTCGACCTTCTCCAAGAGCTCCCAGCCCTCAGCGTAGGCCTGCATCATGGCGTACTCGATGCCGTTGTGGACCATCTTCGCGAAGTGGCCCGCACCGACCTTGCCGGCGTGCACCGAACCGAAGTCGCCCTCGGGCTTGAGTGCGTCGAAGACCGGCCGGACCTTCTCGACGTGCTCGGCGTCGCCGCCGTACATCAGCGCGTAGCCGTTCGCCAGGCCCCAGACGCCGCCGGAGACCCCGCAGTCGACGAAGCCGATGCCCTTGGCGGCCAGCTCCTCGGCGTGCCGCTCGTCGTCCGTCCAGCGGGAGTTGCCGCCGTCGACGACCACGTCACCGGGTTCGAGCAGCTCGGCCAGCTCGTCGATCGTGGACTGCGTCGGCGCCCCGGCCGGGACCATCACCCACACCACGCGCGGCCCGCTGAGCTTGCCCACAAGCTCTTCCAGGCTGTGGACATCGGCGAGGTCCGGGTTGCGGTCGTATCCGACGACGGTGTGGCCTGCGCGGCGGATCCGCTCGCGCATGTTGCCGCCCATCTTGCCGAGGCCGACGAGACCGAGCTCCATCAGTTGGTTCCTTAGGTTGCGGTGTGGCAGGAGAGGCACGTTCGTACCCGTGTCCGAGCCTAATCCCGGCCCGTTGCGCACAGTTGTGGGCATAGCCGCTCACCTGGGGAAACCCACCGGACCTCGGTGCCGGGTACCCACAGGGGACACCCGGCACCGTGCACAGCTGTGGACAACTCAGCCGCTGAGGCGCACCGGCATGATCAGGTACTTGTAGGCCTCGTCCGCCTCCGCGTCCAGCGCCGGCTTGCCGCTGAGCAGCGCGGGCTTGGTGGACGTCGTGAACGACAGCTGGGCCACCGGCGAGTCGATCGCGCTCAGACCGTCGAGCAGGAAGGTCGGGTTGAAGGCGATCGAGACGTCGTCGCCCTCCAGCTGCGCGTCGACCCTTTCCACAGCCTGTGCGTCGTCGCTGGAACCGGCCTCCAGGATCAGCACGCCCTGCTCGAAGCTGAGCCGCACCGGGGTGTTCCGCTCGGCCACCAGGGCGACGCGCTTGACGGCCTCCACGAAGGGGGCGGTCTCGATCACCGCGACGGAGTTGAACTCGGTCGGGAACAGCGAGCGGTACTTCGGCAGGTCGCCTTCGAGCAGCCGCGTGGTCGTCCGCCGGCCCGCGCCCTCGAAACCGATGAGCCCCTCGCCCGCGCCGGAGCCGGACAGGGCCAGGATCACGCTGTCGCCGCTCGTGAGGGCCTTGGCGGTGTCCAGGAGCGTCTTGGCGGGCACCAGGGCCACCGCGGACGCCTCGGGGTTCTCCGGCTTCCACAGGAACTCACGGACCGCGAAGCGGTACCGGTCGGTGGAGGCCAGGGTGACCGTGTCGCCCTCGATCTCGATGCGCACACCGGTCAGCACCGGCAGCGTGTCGTCACGTCCGGCGGCGATGGCCACCTGGGAGACCGCGGAGGCGAAGACCTCGCCCGGGACCGTGCCCGTCGCGTTCGGCATCTGCGGCAGGGACGGGTACTCCTCCACCGGCAGGGTGTGCAGCGTGAACCGGGACGATCCACAGACCACCGTGGCCCGTACACCGTCTGTGGAAATCTCCACCGGCCGGTTGGGGAGCGCACGGCAGATGTCGGCGAGCAGCCGGCCGGAGACGAGGACCGTGCCCTCCTCCTCGACCTCGGTCTCGACGCTGACCCGCGCGGAGACCTCGTAGTCGAAGCTGGACAGGCTCAGCTGGCCGTCCTCGGCCTTCAGGAGCAGGCCGGCGAGGACCGGCGCCGGCGGACGGGCCGGGAGGCTGCGTGCCGCCCAGGCCACTGCCTCCGCGAGTACGTCGCGTTCCACCCGGATCTTCACCGTAAGCCCGCCTCCTGCTGTTGCCGGGGCTTCTCGCCCTGCTGCGTCTTCGTCGTCTGTCTCGGTGTCGTCGGCCCCGGGGAGGGGAAGAACACCGGGGACCAGTCTGACGCACCGCACTGACAGCTGGTGCCCCTCGGGGTCAAGTCGTGACGAGGCGCGGTCAGAGGCCGGAGAGCGAGTTGTGCACAGGGCCCTCTTCGAAACGGATTCCGAGCTCTCTCTAGTTGTCAGTAGTAGTAGGGGCTGTGGATACCGTGGATAACCTCGTTTGCCCAGCTCAGGGGCGAGATTTTGTCCACTGCCCCTGTGGGTGGAGCCGGTGGACAACTAGGCGTCTCTGTGGAGAACAGAAAGTTCTGCACACGCCGTGCACAGCCTGAGGGGAGTTCTCCCCAACGCCGTCCCCAGCTTTACCCACCTTTCCCACAGCCCAACCTGGCAGCTTCGTGTGACGCCTTTCACTCGACTCGGTGAGCGGGCGCGTCGTGTTGCCGAACAGTGGACAGCGGTGTGGAGAACCTGGGGATTGCTGGGGACAACCGCCCCTCAGCCTGTGGGGTACCGGTGGACAACTTCATGCACAGCCTGTGGATCATTTGGCGGTCCACAACCTGTGGAGATCCGTTGTCCACGATTCCACAGGCACCTGAGCTGCCCCGATGCTCTTTCAACCCCCAGCCTGTGGACGACGTTCGGGACAACTTCACAGTCCCCAGGGTGTGGACGCAAGAAAGTCGGCAAATCTGTGGAGGACGCCCGTAACCAGGCAGGTAATCGAACAGCGGGGGACGTTTCCTTCTGACTCCGTGAGGGCAGCGCGCCCCTTCAGGGGCACGGGGAACTGCGCGACAAGCCCCCACCGGGCCGGCAGCAGACCACTTCCCGAGCCACCCAGGACGCCAAAGGGCGCCCCCGGGATCTCTCCCAAGGGCGCCCTGAACGCCGTAGAGCCGTCGGCCGAACCGCTACCCGTTCTTGATGCGGTTCGTCAGCTCCGTCACCTGGTTGTAGATCGACCGTCGCTCCGCCATCAGCGCCCGGATCTTCCGGTCGGCGTGCATCACGGTCGTGTGGTCCCGGTTCCCGAACTGCGCCCCGATCTTCGGCAGCGACAGATCCGTCAGCTCCCGGCACAGGTACATCGCGATCTGCCGCGCCGTGACCAGCTGCCGGCCGCGCGAGCTCCCGCACAGGTCCTCGACGGTCAGCCCGAAGTAGTCCGCGGTCGCCGCCATGATCGCCGTCGCGCTGATCTCCGGCGTGGAGTCCTGGCCCCCGGGGATCAGGTCCTTCAACACGATCTCGGTCAGGCCGAGATCGACCGGCTGCCGGTTGAGCGACGCGAACGCCGTCACCCGGATCAGCGCGCCCTCCAGCTCACGGATGTTGCGCGAGATGCGGGAGGCGATGAACTCCAGGACCTCCGGCGGTGCGTTCAGCTGCTCCTGCACCGCCTTCTTGCGGAGGATCGCGATCCGCGTCTCCAGTTCCGGCGGCTGGACGTCGGTGATCAGACCCCACTCGAACCGGTTGCGCAGCCGGTCCTCCAGCGTGACCAGCTGCTTGGGCGGCCGGTCGCTGGAGAGCACGATCTGCTTGTTCGCGTTGTGGAGCGTGTTGAAGGTGTGGAAGAACTCCTCCTGCGTCGACTCCTTGTCCGCGAGGAACTGGATGTCGTCGACGAGCAGGATGTCCATCTCGCGGTAGCGCTTGCGGAAGCTGTCGCCCTTGCCGTCGCGGATCGAGTTGATGAACTCGTTGGTGAACTCCTCCGAGCTCACGTACCGCACGCGCGTGCCCGGGTAGAGGCTCCGCGCGTAGTGCCCGATCGCGTGCAGCAGATGCGTCTTGCCGAGTCCCGACTCCCCGTAGATGAAAAGGGGGTTGTACGCCTTCGCGGGGGCCTCGGCGACGGCGACCGCGGCCGCGTGCGCGAAGCGGTTGGACGCGCCGATGACGAACGTGTCGAAGAGGTACTTCGGGTTCAGGCGGGCGGTCGGCTCACCGGGGCCGCCGGCCGGCGCGGGCTTCGCGCCGAGTGCCCCGGACCCGCCGGCGCTCGGCAGGTCCGGCCGTCCGGGACCGCCCCGGTGTCCCTGGCCCGGGCCGCCCGAGGGCTCGGGCAGCTCACGGCGCCCGGAGTCCCGGTCGTAGTCGGACCGGTCGTACTCGGGGCGCTCGTAGTCCGACCGGTCGTAGTCGGGGCGCGGCGGTTCGTACTCCGCGCGCTGCTGCTCGTACGACGGCCGCGCCGGCGGCTGCTGCTGCGGGCGGTACTCCTGGGCGTACGAGTCCTGGCCGCCGTAGCCGTCCGAGCGGTACGGGTCCTGGGACGGCGAGGCATAGGGGTCGCGTTCGGGAAAGCCGAGCCGCGGCTGCTGCCAGCCGTACTCGTCCTGTCCGGGGCGCGGCCAGGCGCCGGGCTCGGGGCGCTGGTACTCGGAGGGGTAGGCGGGGCGGGCGGTCGGAAGCTGGTCGCGGCCGCCCTCGTCGCGGCCGTCGCGGCCGCCCTGGTCCGGCAGCTGGTCGGCGCGGTGCCGGCCGTAGCCTCCGCCGTACTGCGACGACGGGAGCTCGGGCTCGTCGTAACGCTGTTTCTGTACGGGGGGTGCCGGCGGGGTCGGGGGCTCGCCCGCGGACTCGTCCACGGTGATCGCGATCCGGATCGGCCGCCCGCACTCGCGGCTCAGGGTCTCGCTGACGATCGGTGCGAGACGGCCCTCCAGTACGTTCTTCGCGAATTCGTTCGGTACGGCGAGCAGGGCGGTGTCCGCGACCAGCGCAAGCGGCTGGCAGCGGCGGATCCAGTGCTCGTCCTTCACCTCCACACCCTGACCGCGGCCCTCACCGAGGAGCTGCTCCAGTACTCGTGGCCACACTGCGGCAAGATCGGCAGGTACGTCAGCCACAGGGCACGCTCTCTCACAGGTCCCACGAACGTGTGGTTCGAGGACGGGTTGGGATGAATATCAGGTCGGGCGGGGATAAAGGAACGAATCGGAGTTCCGCCACGGTAGTCAGCGTGGCGGGTGCGGTTCAAGTTGTTGTCCCCAGCCTGTGGATAGTGTCTCTCGGTGACTGCTGGTTTGACCGAATGGCGTAGCCCCGCGTACCGTGACCAGGTCGAGTTGTCGATGGCTGCTGCCGCCTGCCTCCGATGGGCACAGATCGCTGAAGGTGATCGGGAAGCGGTGCACTCGGGCGTGATGCGAGCTACTCGTGGGCGCACGGTGACAGCCAGGACGGCACCCGCCACCACCGATTTGATTTCTGGAGCCCCCGAGTGAGCAAGCGCACCTTCCAGCCGAACAACCGTCGTCGCGCGAAGACCCACGGCTTCCGCCTGCGGATGCGTACCCGTGCCGGCCGCGCGATTCTCGCGAACCGTCGTGCCAAGGGTCGCGCCAGCCTGTCCGCCTGATCCCGATCAGGTCATGACGTCGTGCTGCCTACCGAGCATCGGCTGAGGCGGCGCGAGGACTTCGCGACCGCGGTACGACGGGGTCGCCGGGCTGGTCGCCCGACCCTCGTCGTCCACCTTCGTAGCGGTGCCACGGACCCGCACGCGCCTGGGGAGAGCGCTCCCCCGACGCGTGCGGGTTTCGTCGTGAGCAAGGCCGTGGGTGGTGCCGTTGTGCGCAACACAGTGAAGCGCAGACTGCGTCATCTGATGCGTGAGCGAGTAGCCCTGTTTCCCCCCGGTAGCCTGGTAGTCGTACGAGCGCTGCCCGGAGCGGGCGACGCCGACCATGCACAGCTGGCCCGAGACCTGGATGCCGCCATCGAGCGGCTGCTGGGAGGGGGCGCGCGATGAAGTACCCGCTGCTGGCTCTGATCAAGCTGTACCAGTGGACGATCAGTCCGCTGCTGGGGCCGGTGTGCAAGTACTACCCGTCGTGCTCCCACTACGGCTACACGGCCATCGACCGGCACGGTGCGATCAAGGGCACGGCACTCACGGCCTGGCGCATCCTGCGGTGCAATCCGTGGTCGCTCGGCGGTGTGGACCATGTTCCGCCGCGCAAGCGCCCGCGGTGGCACGAAATGCTGCGTGGCGCCTGGCGTGCACGCAGGGGCGGGCCCTCCGCCGCCGAACCGGCCACCGAGGAGAAGCCTCTTTCCGAGCTTCCTTCGAGCCCGGCCGCAGAGACTTCGTCCCATGCCCAAGGAGCATGATTAGTGGACACGATTGCCAGCCTGTTCAGCTTCATCACGACACCCGTCTCATGGGTCATCGTCCAGTTCCACTCGGTGTACGGGAAGATCTTCGGTCCCGACACGGGCTGGGCCTGGGGCTTGTCCATCGTGTCCCTGGTGATCCTGATCCGCATCTGCCTGATCCCGCTCTTCGTGAAGCAGATCAAGGCGACCCGGGCCATGCAGACGCTGCAGCCCGAGATGAAGAAGATCCAGGAGCGCTACAAGAACGACAAGCAGCGCCAGTCCGAAGAGATGATGAAGCTGTACAAGGAGTCGGGTACCAACCCGCTCTCCTCGTGCCTTCCCATCCTGGCGCAGTCACCGTTCTTCTTCGCCCTGTACCACGTGCTCAACGGCATCGCGACGGGCTCCACGATCGGTGTCATCAACGAGTCGCTGCTCGCCAGCGCCCGTAAGGCCCACATCTTCGGGGCCCCGCTCGCCGCGAAGTTCACGGACAGCTCGTCGAAGGTGGAGGCGCTCGGCGCCACTCTCACCGATGTCCGGGTCGTCACCGCGATCATGATCGTCCTGATGTCGGCGTCGCAGTTCTACACGCAGCGCCAGCTGATGACGAAGAACGTCGACACCACCGTGAAGACGCCGTTCATGCAGCAGCAGAAGATGCTGATGTACGTCTTCCCGGTCATGTTCGCCATCTTCGGCATCAACTTCCCGGTCGGTGTCCTCGTCTACTGGCTGACCACCAACGTGTGGACCATGGGCCAGCAGATGTACGTCATCCGCAACAACCCGACCCCGGGTTCCAAGGCCCAGGCCGCCTACCTGGAGCGCCTCACCAAGCACGTCACGCACCACGGCAAGACCCGTCGGCGCAGCGAGAAGACCATCGTCAAGGCGATCGTCGCCAAGGGCCGGGACCGCAACGAGTTCGAGCGCTCGTTCATCAACGCGCTGACCAAGGCCGGCCTCACGGCCCAGGCCGACGGCACCGTGGTGAAGGGCGAGGCCCAGGCCGTCGCACAGACCGAGGACGGCGTCACGGCCACCGGTGCCGCCAAGCGGCAGCAGCCCAAGCGCCAGAGCAAGGCCCAGCGGCAGTCCGGCGGAACGAAGGCCGGCGACTCCACGTCGGCTTCTTCGGACTCGTCGGCTTCGGACTCGTCGGCTTCGGCTGATTCGGCGGACGCGACGACCTCGCTGGAGAAGTCCGACGAGCCGCAGGACGCCAAGCCGACCGCCCAGCAGGCCCCGAAGGGCGGCTCCAACGGCCGCAGCAGGGCCCAGTCCGGTCAGCGCAAGGGTCCGCAGCGCCCCAAGTCCCCGTCCAAGAAGTAAGAAGGAGCCCATCCCGTGACGGAAGGCACCACCTCCGCCGCTGCCGAGGGTGCAGACACCCTGACCCGCCTGGAGCAGGAGGGCGAGATCGCGGCGGACTACCTCGAAGGTCTGCTGGACATCGCCGACCTCGACGGCGACATCGACATGGATGTCGAGGCCGACCGCGCCTCCGTGTCGATCATCAGCGACTCGGGCACCCGCGACCTCCAGAAGCTGGTCGGCCGCGACGGGGAGGTGCTGGAGGCGCTCCAGGAGCTGACCCGCCTCGCCGTGCACCGGGAGACCGGTGACCGCAGCCGGCTGATGCTCGACATCGCGGGCTACCGCGCCAAGAAGCGTGCCGAGCTCTCCGAGCTGGGCGCCAAGGCCGCCGCCGAGGTGAAGAACACCGGCGAGCCCGTGAAGCTCAAGCCGATGACCCCGTTCGAGCGCAAGGTCGTGCACGACGCGGTCAAGTCCGCCGGACTGCGCAGCGAGTCGGAGGGCGAGGAGCCGCAGCGGTTCGTCGTCGTGCTGCCCGCCTGAGCGGTCCCCCCGTTTTACCGGCCCCGTCTGTTGAGCAGGCGGGGCCGAACTTTGTCAGCCTGGTAGTTCTGGTGGCCGGTGCGCGGAGCACCGGCGCGGTACGGAAGGACGGTCCCCGTGACGGAGGCTGCGGAGCTCCCCCCGGCGCCCGAACAGGCGCGGGAAGTGTTCGGCGAGCGCTTCGCCGATGCGGTCCGCTACGCGGAGCTGCTCGCCGAGGCAGGCGTGCAGCGTGGTCTGATCGGCCCACGGGAAGTGCCCCGCCTGTGGGAGCGGCACCTGCTGAACTGTGCGGTGCTCTCGGAGGCAGTTCCTGAGGGGGTGACCGTGTGCGACGTGGGCTCCGGAGCCGGCCTGCCGGGCATTCCGCTGGCGCTGGTGCGGGAGGACCTCAACATCACCCTTCTGGAGCCACTGCTGCGGCGCACCAACTTCCTGACCGAGGTTGTCGAGCTTCTCGGCCTGGACCATGTGACCGTGGTCCGTGGCCGCGCGGAGGAGGTCATGGGCAAGCTGCCTCCGGTGCATGTGGTGACGGCCCGTGCCGTGGCCCCACTGGACCGGCTGGCCACCTGGGGTATCCCGCTGCTGCGTCCCTACGGGGAGATGCTTGCCCTCAAGGGGGACACGGCGGAGGAGGAGCTGAAGGCCGCGACCACCGCGCTGACGAAGCTGGGTGCGGTGTCCACATCCATCCTGCATGTGGGTGAGGGCGTGGTTGATCCGCTGTCGACCGTCGTCCGTGTGGAGGTCGGGGAGAGCCCCGGTGGCGTGCGCTTCGCGGCCAAGCGGGCGAAGGCGGCCCGTACGGGGAGGGTTCGTAGGCGCCGCTGACCCGTCCTGACGACTGGACGTACTCCACACAAGCTGCCAAACCTACGCATGACGGAGTGTCGCGGCTTTTCGGTACTGCTGGCTGTGCATCGTGTTTCACGTGAAACGTCGCTCACTGCTACACGGCATCATCGGCCGGGGCCGCGCCGCGGCCGAACCGCGCGACCGAAAGCCCCTCGGTTCTCTCAGAGAGGGGGCGTCTGGTGACACTCCGTCCTCCCTGCGGGGCGCGGAGTTGTCCACAGAGGTGGATTTCTCCACAGAACACCAGGCCTCACTGGTTCACGACCCCGAAGACATGGGAGGCTCTGTTCATTGCGAGCCTGAAGTCGAGGAGAGTGAATCCTTGCGGTCCGACGCCAACATCGCGGGACCGATGACCGATCCGGTCCCCGGTCCCCGTACCGAGTCGATGGGGGCGGATGTTTCACGTGAAACACCGCCTCCGATGGACGACACTCCCATCGGTCGTGCTGCCCAACTCGCTGTGGAGGCTCTGGGCCGCGCCGGCGAAGGTCTGCCACGTCCGGAGCAGACCAGAGTCATGGTGGTCGCCAACCAGAAGGGCGGCGTCGGCAAGACGACCACAACGGTCAACCTTGCCGCCTCCCTGGCCCTGCACGGCGGGCGCGTCCTGGTGATCGACCTCGACCCACAGGGCAATGCATCCACTGCGCTGGGTATCGACCATCACGCCGAAGTTCCGTCCATCTATGACGTGTTGGTCGAGAGCAAGCCGCTGGCCGAGGTCGTCCAGCCGGTGGTGGACGTCGAAGGCCTCTTCTGTGCCCCCGCCACGATCGATCTCGCCGGTGCGGAGATCGAGCTGGTGTCCCTGGTGGCGCGGGAGAGCCGACTGCAGCGGGCGATCCAGGCGTACGAGCAGCCGCTGGACTACATCCTCATCGACTGCCCGCCCTCCCTGGGCCTGCTGACGGTCAACGCGCTTGTCGCGGGCGCTGAGGTGCTCATCCCGATCCAGTGCGAGTACTACGCACTGGAGGGCCTCGGCCAGCTGCTGCGCAACGTCGACCTGGTGCGGGGGCACCTCAACCCCGACCTGCACGTGTCGACCATCCTGCTCACCATGTACGACGGCCGGACGCGTCTCGCCTCCCAGGTCGCGGACGAGGTGCGCAGCCACTTCGGCGACGAGGTGCTGCGGACGAGCATTCCCCGCTCGGTCCGTATCTCCGAGGCGCCGAGCTACGGGCAGACGGTATTGACCTACGATCCTGGATCGAGCGGTGCCCTCTCCTACCTTGAGGCGGCCCGAGAAATCGCGCTGAAGGGCGCCGGTGTCAGTTACGACCCGACACAGGCCCACATCGGCGCTCAGACCAACCCGAGCATGGTGGAGGGGATCCAGTGAGCGAGCGACGGAGGGGGCTGGGTCGTGGGCTCGGTGCACTGATCCCAGCTGCCCCGACCGAGAAGAACCCGGCCCAGACGGCCGTGGGGGGAACGGTAGCGCCGTCCCCCGCCGCGGGTCCGGTGCTGACGACCGAGCGTGGGGTCGCCGCGGCGAAGGTGACGACGCTGCCGGCTGTTTCACATGAAACCGAGGAACCGTCGGTGTTCGGAGTCGGAGCCGGCGTGGAGACGCCTGGTCCTCCGATGGGCGCCCACTTCGCCGAGATCCCTCTCGACGACATCGTGCCCAACCCGCGTCAGCCGCGTGAGGTCTTCGACGAGGACGCCCTCCAGGAGCTGGTCACCTCCATCCAGGAAGTCGGCCTTCTCCAGCCTGTCGTCGTGCGCCAGTTGGGTCCGTCCCACTACGAGCTCATCATGGGCGAGCGGCGCTGGCGGGCCTGCCGTGAGGCCGGCCTGGAGGCGATCCCGGCGATCGTCCGGGCGACGGACGACGAGAAGCTCCTCCTGGACGCGTTGCTGGAGAACCTGCACCGCGCCCAGCTGAACCCGCTGGAAGAGGCCGCCGCCTACGACCAGCTCCTGAAGGACTTCAACTGCACGCACGACCAGCTGGCCGACCGCATCGGGCGCTCCCGCCCGCAGGTCTCCAACACCCTGCGGCTGCTGAAGCTCTCCCCGGCGGTTCAGCGGCGGGTGGCCGCCGGAGTCCTGTCGGCCGGGCACGCCCGGGCGCTGCTCTCCGTCGACGACTCGGAGGAGCAGGACCGGCTGGCCCACCGGATCGTCGCCGAGGGACTGTCGGTGCGGGCCGTCGAGGAGATCGTGACCCTCATGGGCTCGCGGCCCCAGACGACGACCCGAGCCAAGGGGCCACGGGCCGGCGCCCGGGTCTCCCCGGCGCTGAGTGATCTCGCGACCCGGCTCTCGGACCGCTTCGAGACGCGGGTGAAGGTCGACCTGGGCCAGAAGAAGGGCAAGATCACCGTCGAGTTCGCGTCGATGGAGGACCTGGAGCGGATCCTGGGCACGCTCGCCCCGGGCGAGGGGCCGGTCCTCCACCAGGGCATCCACGACGGTGACTCCTCGGCCTCGGACGAATCCGAGGAGTTCGTGGACTGACCTTCTCGGGACCGGGTGTTTCCCGTCCGGTCGATGCTTTGTCGCTCAGAGAGCGGACCGTGTCCGGTGTGTATCGGAAAGCGGTCCGCTCTTTGCTTTCAGGCGGTATCGATGGAATCGCTGTGTGGATACGATGCGAACGGTATGGCGCATCACCTGGCAGCTGGCAGCACCTCTGAGAGAGGCGGGGGCCATGCGATCGATGAGCCGCACCGGACTGGTGAGCGCGGGTCTGGGACTGGGCGCGACCGTCGGATTCTTCGGCAGTCTGCTCAGGGAACGCAGCGCTCTGACAGCCGCTCGCGATGCTGCGGGCGAAGGAAGCGAGGAACAGCCTTCATGGGGCGTCGGCTCGTACCGCTCACGCTGGACAACCTTCAGGACCTTCCCCAGCGCTGTCGCTCGTGTGTCTTCTGGGAGCTGGACCCCGTCAGCGGCGAAGCAGCGGTGAGAGCCGGCACAGCCGCGGTGGAGAAGGAGTCCTGGATCTCTGCCGTCCTGCTCGACTGGGGGTCGTGCGGCCGAGTGGTCTATGTCGACGACGTGCCGGTGGGTTATGTGCTCTACGCTCCGCCCGCCTACGTCCCGCGCTCCACGGCGTTCCCCACGAGCCCGGTCTCACCCGACGCGGTGCAGCTCATGACCAGCTTCATCATGCCCGGCTATCAGGGGCAGGGGCTGGGACGGGTCATGGTGCAGACGGTCGCCAAGGATCTGCTGCGGCGGGGCTTCAAGGCGATCGAGGCGTTCGGTGATGTCCGCTACAAGGAACCCGCCTGTCTGCTGCCCGCCGAGCACCTGCTGGCCGTGGGCTTCAAGACGGTACGACAGCACCCCTCGCACCCCCGGCTGCGGCTGGAGCTGCGGACGACGCTCTCCTGGAAGGAAGACGTGGAGCTGGCGCTCGACCGGCTTCTGGGAGCCGTACAGAAGGAACCGGCGCTGCGGCCGCTGTGAGTGCCGCAAAGCGAAATGGGCCAACCCCCAGGGGGTTGGCCCATTCGTGTTTCACGTGAAACATCACTCGGCGATGAAGTCCTCAAGGTCGCGGACAAGCGCGGCCTTCGGCTTGGCACCGACGATGGTCTTGGCGACCTCGCCACCCTGGTAGACGTTGAGGGTGGGGATCGACATGACGCCGTACTTGGCCGCCGTGGTCGGGTTCTCGTCGATGTTCAGCTTGACGATCTCGATCTTCTCGCCGTGCTCGGCGGCGATCGCCTCGAGCGACGGAGCGATCTGACGGCACGGGCCGCACCACTCAGCCCAGAAGTCCACCAGGACGGGCTTGTCGCTCTTGAGGACGACCTCTTCGAAGTTGTCGTCGGTCACATGCTTCAGGGTGCCGGCCACGGCGGGCTCCTTTACTTGATCGTGCGGTGGGGCGGAAGGGGAAAGGTCAGACGGAGGTCTTCTCGGGCTCGGCCTTCTCCTCGTCCGCGAGGGCGGAGAGGAAACGCTCGGCGTCGAGAGCGGCGGAGCAGCCGGTGCCGGCTGCGGTGATCGCCTGGCGGTAGGTGTGGTCCACCACGTCACCGGCGGCGAACACCCCCGTCACGTTGGTGTGCGTCGACGGCGAGGCGACCTTGAGGTAGCCCTCCTCGTCGAGGTCCAGCTGGCCCTTGAAGAGCTCGGTGCGCGGGTCGTGGCCGATCGCGATGAACAGCCCGGTGACCGGGAGGTCGGAGAGCTCGCCGGTCTTGACGTTGCGCAGCTTCAGACCGGCCAGCTTCTGCTCGCCCTGGACCTCGGCGATCTCGCTGTCCCAGGCGAACTTGATCTTCGGGTCGGCGAAGGCGCGCTCCTGCATCGCCTTGGAGGCACGCAGGGTGTCCCGGCGGTGGACGATCGTCACGGACTTGGCGAACCGGGAGAGGAAGGTCGCCTCCTCCATCGCGGTGTCGCCGCCGCCGATCACGGCGATGTCCTGGTCCTTGAAGAAGAACCCGTCACAGGTGGCACACCAGGAGACACCGCGTCCGGAGAGGGCGTCCTCGTTCGGCAGGCCCAGCTTGCGGTGCTGGGAGCCGGTGGTGACGATGACGGCCTTCGCCTTGTGGACCGTGCCGGAGGTGTCGGTGACGGTCTTGATCTCACCGGTCAGGTCGACGGAGACGATGTCGTCCGGAACGAGCTCGGCACCGAAGCGCTCGGCCTGGGCGCGCATGTTGTCCATGAGGTCGGGGCCCATGATGCCGTCGCGGAAGCCCGGGAAGTTCTCCACCTCGGTGGTGTTCATCAGGGCACCGCCTGCGGTAACGGCCCCCTCGAACACCAGGGGCTTCAGCGACGCGCGCGCCGTGTAGAGCGCCGCCGTGTAGCCGGCGGGCCCGGAGCCGATGATGATCACGTTACGGACGTCGCTCACGGCTTGATTCCTCGTCTCTGGTCTACGTCATTCGACCGGTGGGAGCCTCTCTCAGAGGCTCTCACCCCACCCAACGGATCCTAAGGGGCGCGCATTCCCGGTGTGTCCGGGCACACGGGCATCCCACACCGTACGGATTTCCACGCCGGGACAGGAGATGCGTCTCCGCCCGAGAGCCGTGCCGGAGGACGCTCAGGGAAGACGCTCAGGGATGACGCTCAGGGATGACGCTCAGGGGCGAGCCAGGGACTCCGTCAGCAGGACCTTGCCGGGAGACGCGGAGGCCTCGCCGTCGCAGGTGGCGTCGACGATGAAGGCCGTCACCCGGGAGGCGTCGGTGGCGTCGGGGAGGACGACCAGGAAGGCGTGCTTCCCCTCGTACGTCCCCTCCTTCGCGCCGATGACATCGCCGGTCTGGCTGATGCCCGTGCGGACACACGTCGGTACCGACACCGAGGGCTGGATCCGGGTGGTGTACGGGGTCTTCATGGAGCCCGTTTCCGAGGAGGGCTGTGACTCGACACCGAAGGGCTTCTGAGAGCCCCGCTGCATGGTGTTCTTCGTGTCGAGGAGATCCTTCACCTGGCTCTGGAGGGTGCTCTTGGAGAAGGTCCCGGCGGCGCTTGTCGGCTTGCCCTGTGCTGTCGTCGTTCCGTTGCCTCCGAGGGACTGGAGGAAGAACGAACCGGCGCCCAGGACGGCGGCGGTGAAGACAGTCCCCAGGACGACGGTCCGGCGGCGCCGACCACGGCCACGGTCCTTGCGGTCCTTTCGGCCGGGACCGGTCGAGGAGCCCGGCCGTCCGGCGGGACGGTCCTCCGTGACGGAAGCTTGGCGGGGCGATGTTTCACGTGAAACATGTGCCTCAGGTGCCGTGGCGTTCAGCAGAGCCTCGGCGGCGAGGGCCGCGTCGATCCGGCCCGCGACATCGGCCGGCATAGCCGTCGGGCTCGGCACCTCGCCGAGCAGGCCCCTGATCTCCGCCAGCGAGGCGTGGACGTCGGCGCAGAGCTCACACTCTTCCAGGTGCCGTCGTACTTCCGCGGTCCGGGCGGGTGGCAGCAGGTCCTCGGTGAGGTCGGAGATCTCCGCGACGTCCGGGTGCCCGGTCGTGTCTGTCGTCGAAGTCACGCTCGCCCACCTCCGCCCTTCACTGGGGCTGAATCACTCGGCCCGGTGTTCTGCGGGCCCCCGGCCTGAGGCCCCGCTGCAGGTGGGACGGATGTCCCCTCCGCCCGGTTCCGTGCCGGGTCCGGGTTGTTTTCGTCACCGCTGTTTTCCGGCCGCAGATGGGTGAGTAGCGGCAGGAGTCTGGCTCTGCCGCGAGCGCAGCGGCTCTTCACCGTTCCTGTGGGCACATCGAGGATCCGGGCCGCCTCGGCGACCGGGTAGCCCTGCATGTCGACCAGGACGAGCGCGGCCCGCTGGTCGTGGGGCAGGGTGCCGAGGGCTTCCAGGAGCTGGCGGTGCAGATCGTTCCGCTCGGCCGGAGCGGAGGCCGATTCATGCGGCTCCAGCAGCTGCTCCAGCCGCTCGGTGTCATCGACGGGGGAGGTCTTGCGGGAGGCGGCCTTGCGGGCGCGGTCGAGGCACGCGTTCACCGTGATCCGGTGCAGCCACGTTGTGACGGCCGACTGGCCCCGGAAGGTGTGGGCGGCCCGGTAGGCGGAGACCAGGGCGTCCTGGACGGCGTCAGCGGCCTCCTCGCGGTCCCCCAGGGTCCGCAGGGCGACCGCCCAGAGCCGGTCCCGGTGCCGTCGCACGATCTCACCGAAGGCATCGGGGTCGCCTTCCACATGGCGGGCGAGCAGATCCTGGTCGCTCACTCCGCCGTATCCGGCGCCTTCCGCCATCTGCCCCCTCCGCCTTCGGTGCTGCCGGTGAGACGTCAGCCGGTGAACTTCACTTCGGTGATGGCCTGCTTGAAGCCGGGTCCGGCATACGCGGCCGAGTCGTTGCCCGAGTACGGCACGGCGGTGAGCCACACGAGGACGTACTGGCTCTTCACCTTCTTGCTGACCTTCACCGTGGCGGTGTTTCCGGTGGTGGTGATGCTGCCGATCTTCGTCATCGAGCTGATCGACCCCGGGGACAGCGAGTCGGCCGCGTACAGGTCAACCGTTGTGTGATCGCCAGCGTAGCGAAGGGAGACGGTTCCCGTGGCGAGTTCCTTGGCGGAGCCGAGGTCGTAGACGATGCCCACGCCGGGCTTGTAGGGGGCCAGCTCGGGACCGCCTGTGAAGCTCTTGGTCTTCCAGTACGTCGAGGTGTCGCTGTCGTAGGTCAGCTTCACGTCGTTCGGATGCTGGGCACCGCCGCCGGCGACGTACTCCTGAGCGTTCTCGATCTTTATCGCGGCGGCGGGCGCGGGGCTTGCGCTGCTCTTGTCCCCGTCGTCCGAAGGCTGGTTGTTGTTGGTGTCGCCGGACTTGTCACCCTGGTCCATCAGGGCCTCCGCCAGCTGCCAGCTGCCCAGCCCCAGCGCGGCGATCAGGAGGGCGGAGACCGCCCACTTGAGGGCCTTGCCGGTGCGGCTCTGGAGCGGGGGCGGCGGCGCCTGGAGCGGCTGCGTCAGGCCGGGCGGCGTGGGACGGCCGTAGGTGCCCTGCTGGTAGGTGGTGCGCTGGTACTCGGGCGGTGCCGTGAACGCCGGCTCCGGCGGACGGATGCGGGGCATCTCGCCGATCGCCTTCACCAGCTCCTCCGGCGTGGTGCACGCGGACTCGTGGCGGGAGGCGGTCGCGCCGTCGTTGACCAGAGCCCGCATGGAAAGCTCGGACAGGCCCCGGTGGACACCGGCACGCACCTGGTCGGGGGCGATCAGGCCGACGTCCTTGGGTAGACCGGCCAGACCGTAGGCATCGCTCTCGTACGGCCAGCGCTGGGTCAGCGCCGCGTACAGCAGGGCGCCGATCGCCTCGGTGTCGGCGCGCTGCGGAGTGTCGGAACTGATGCCGCGCAGCGCCGCGTTCACCGCGAGACCGCGGATGCGCCACTGGCCGGTGGAGGTACGCAGCACGGCGTTCGGGTTGAGGCGGAGGTGGGCCAGTCCCTCGCGGTGCGCGGCCGCCATGGCGGAGGCGATCTGACTGACCATCTGGTAGGCGTCGTGCGGCTCCAGCGGTCCGGCCGCGAGCAGCGCGGTCAGTTCGGTGGCGTCAGGGAGCCACTCGTGCACGACGTAGGCGAGGTCGTTCTCCTCGACGGCGTCCAGGACCTGTACGAACCGGGGATCGCCGAGCAGCGCGGCGGAGCGGGCGGCGGCCAGCACCGCCCGGGTGCGCGCATGGTCGGCGGGCAGGATGTGGACGCCGACGGCACGCCGGAGTTTCTCGTCCACAGCACGCCAACTGCTGAATCCGTCCAGACGGGTGACGCACTCCTCAAGTCGGTAGCGTCTGGCCAGCTTGTGTCCGCTGTGCAGTTCCGGGGGTGAGGCCTTCTTCTCAGCACCCGCGGCTGTGCCGCTTCCCTGTCCCTGGTCGCTGTCCGTGTCCCGCTCCGGGTTCTGGGCCACCCCGTCGGCCGTGGACTGCTCCGCCTTGGCGGCCAGCGGCTTGTCACCGCTGTTGTCTGCCACGTCGACGGCAGCCGTGCTCCGTTCCGCCACCGTCGTTCCCTGCCTCCCCATCCGTTGCACGCTGTCCGACGCCGAATCCAATTGTGCCCACAGTCCCCCGCTATGCACGACACGCGGCGGCGAACGATGGTTGTGCGCTTACCCCTGCCTCAGCGACCCAGACGCCCGCGCACCATACCCACGAGGGAGTTGAGCTCCTCGATGCGCATGCGGCGCGCGGCGACGTAGAAGACGCCGAGCAGGACGGCTCCGCCGGCCATCAGTGCGGCGAGGGAACCGATCACACCCTGCCCCAGAGTGTGGCCGATGCCGTAGCAGGTTGCACCACTGAGCAGTGCGGCCGGTACGGAGGCGATGCAGAGCCTTGCGTAGGTGCGGGTGACCCGGGAGCCGTCCAGGTCGCCGCCGAGCCGCTTGCGCAGCCGCCGCCAGGCGACACCCACGCCGATCGCGTAAGCCAGGCCGTAGGAGGCGGCCATGCCGGCCACCGCCCAGCGGGCCGGGAGCAGCATGTAACAGGCCAGCGAGGCGCCTGCGTTGACCGCGGCGACGATGACCGTGTTGTAGAACGGCGTGCGGGTGTCTTCGTACGCGTAGAAGGCGCGCAGGACGACGTACTGCACCGAGTAGGGGATCAGGCCGAGGGCGAAGGCCATCAGCATGTATCCCATGTTGGTGGCCGAGCCGGTGCCCGAGGAGCCGAAGATCAGGGTGCACATCGGGATGCCGAGGGCCAGGAACCCGAAGGAGATGGGGACGATCGCGACGGCGGTCGTCCGAAGGCCCTGGGAGATGTCGTCGCGGACGGCACCCGTGTCGTTCTCGGCGGCCGAGCGGGAGATCCGCGGCAGCAGGGCGGCCATCAGGGAGACCGTGATGATGGCCTGCGGCAGGCCCCAGATCAGCTGCGCGTTGGCGTAGGCGGCGAAACCGGTGCCGTCGATGTGGGACCTCTTGATCGCCGAGGTCGACAGCTGGGAGACGACAATCGCGCCCGCCTGGTTGGCGAGGACGAACAGCACGGTCCACTTGGCGAGCGTGGCGGCCTTGCCGAGGCCGTGTCCCTTCCAGTCGAAGCGCAGCCGCAGCCGGAACCCGGTCTCGCGCAGATAGGGGATCATCGCCAGGGCCTGGACCACGAGGCCGAGCAGCACGCCGAGGCCCAGCAGCCGCTGGCCCTCCGGCGGGATCGTGGTGACCTTCATGCCGGAGTGCGCGGCGGTGCCGTACACCCAGATGAACAGGCCGAGGGTGACGATGATGACGATGTTGTTGAGGACCGGTGTCCACATCATCGCGCCGAACTTGCCCCGCGCGTTGAGGATCTGACCCATCACCACGTGGATGCCCATGAAGAAGATCGAGGGCAGGAAGTAGCGGACGAAGGTGATGCCGACCTCATTGGCCGCCGGGTCGCTGGCGACCGGGTCGGACAGGAGGCGGATGAGGAGGGGCGCGGCCGCGATGGTGGCCGCGGTGAGCAGGCCCAGCGCCACCATCACCAGGGTCAGCAGACGGTTCGCGAACGCCTCGCCGCCGTCGTCGTCGTCCTTCATGGCGCGTACCAGCTGCGGCACGAAGACCGAGTTGAGGCCGCCGCCGACGGTCAGGATGTAGATCATCGTCGGCAGCTGGTAGGCGACCTGGAAGGTGTCGCCGAGCAGGCCGACGCCGAGCGCGGAGACGATCAGCGCCGAGCGCACGAAGCCGGTGAGGCGGGAGACCATCGTGCCCGCCGCCATCACGGCGCTCGACTTGAGCAGGCCCGTGGCCTTCCCGCCCTTCTTCGCGGGGGCGGGCGCCGAGGCCGAGGCGGGTACGGCACCGAGGTTCAGCGTCTGGTCGGCCGCGGCGGTGGCAGCAGCCGGAGCGGTCGGTACCTGGTACTGCGGCACCTGGGCCGGTCCTCCCGGGGCGACCGTCGGGCCCGGCACCGACGGAGGCTCCGGCGGCAGCTGACCGCCACCCTGCTGCGGATCCCGGTAGCCGCTCTGCTGCTGGTCGCGGAAGAGATGCGCGAAGGCGTCCGGCTCGTGGCGCTCCTCACCGGAGTGCGAGACCAGGTCGTCCACGCCCACGAACTGGGTCGTGCGCGGGTCGTCGCCGTACGGCAGGTACTGGCTCGCACCGTCCGGCTCCGGCGCCGGGGTCTGGGCCCACACGTTCGGGTCGGGGGCGTACGGAGACTGGGCGGGCTGTCCGTACAACGGCTGCTGAGGGTAGGTGCCGGGAGCCGGCGGGGGGTGCGCGGCACGGTCGTAGAGCGCCTCGGCGACCGGGTCCTGGGCGGAGAGATCGCGGGCCCGGTAGGGGTCCTGGTCGTAGGCGTCCTGGAGGTACATGTCAGCCGCGTGCTGCGGCGGGACCTGGCCGGGCTCCGGCGGTGGCTCGGGGTAGCCCGAACCGGCCGCGCCCTGGCCGCGTTCACCGTCGTACGGCGCGTTCATGGTTACCCCACCTCATCGTCCCGGGCCCACCGGCCACGACATCGCTCAACGGTCCACTCTCTCACCCGTCTCGGACGGGTCGGCGCTTTCCGGTGCGGTGTCCGGTGTCGGGTCACTCGGCTGCTCCGGGTCGTCTGCCCGGGACCGGGCGGCGGACTCCTCCCGGAGACGATCCCCATGGGGATCGGGGTTCCCCGGCCCATCGGTGTCCCCCGGGCTGCCGGGCTCCGAGGCATCCGGGTCATCCGGGGTGCCGGGAGTCTCCGGGCTGCCGGGAGCGTCCGGGGTGTCCTCCTCCGCCTCCTCCGCCTCGTCGGGGCCGTCGTCCTCCTCGGCCCGCCGGGCGGCCGCCCGCTTGCGCTGGGTGTACATCCGGAAGCCGGCGAGCACCAGCAGCAGCACACCGCCGCCGATCACCAGCATCACCGTCGGCGTGACCTCGGTGACCTTCACGTAGAAGCTGACGGGCGCGCCGTACTCCTGGCCGTCCTCGGTGTAGAGCTGGGCGGTGACCTCCACCCGGCCGTTGGCGTTGGCCGAGGTGGAGAACTTCACGGACTGGGTGTGGCCGCCGGAGACCTCGACGGGCTGCTCGTAGTAGGGCTTGCCGCTGATCTCCAAGCGGGTCGGCATGGTCGAGGTGAGGCGCAGGAAGAGGTGGCCGACGCCCTGGACCAGGTTGTTCTGGACGGTCACCGGGATCGTGGCGCTGCGTCCGGAGAGCTTGGTCTCGGACTTGTCGATCAGCTTGACCTGGCTGATCAGATTGTCGAGCCAGGACTCCACGCTCGTGCGGAAGCTGTCGGCCTCACTGCCGTGGCCCCGCCACGAGGTGGACATCTCGCGGTTTATGGCCCGCCCGAAGGGGGTCACGACCCGGGACTTGTCGGCGAGGATCACCTGGAAGTTGTCGAGCTTGTCCTGGGTACGGGCGATCTGTTCGAAGGCCGTCCGGGGCAGCTCCTGCTTGCGCAACGAGGACGGGTACGCGGACGTCGAGGGGATCCTGGTGGTCGCACCGGGGTCGGGCTTGGCCTTGGCGGCTGCCTCGAGGTCCTGGGACTGCGACCAGTTGCTGTCCTGCAGCGCGGTGAGCGCCGTCGCCATGGCCTGGGCCTGGCTCGGCGAGGGCATCCGCTGCGGAGCGACGACGATACTGCGCTGCTTGCCCGTCTGGGTGTTCAGCGCCAGGCTCTGGGCAAGGAACTGCTGCACCGCGAGCGTGGCCGAGTCGGCCTTCGTCAGATCGCCCTCGAACGCGGTGGACAGCCGCGCGTCGGCGACGACCGCCGTCGTGCCGCCGCCGATCGGTCGCGCCGCCGAAGGCGTGTAGGTCAGCCCGCCGGTCTCCTGGAGGCTGTCGCTGCGGGCGATCACCTTGTCGGCACCCGCAGAGGTGGCGACCTTGATGATCGAAGGATCGACGGCACCGTCCACGGGCCATGCGAAGTCGGTGCTCGGTGTGATGTGGAGCACAGTCTCTACGGTGGTGGTGGCGACGTCGGTGGCGTCCTTGAGGTGGCTCAGCGAACCGGTCACGCTGGTGCCGTTGTGGGCAAGGGAGGCCAGGTCCGGGTCGGCGAAGGGGAGGGCCACCACTTCCCTGTCCGCCACCGCGTCCTGGAGGTCGGCCAGGAACTGCTTGGCCACCGCCTGATGGGTGCCGGCCGTGGTGGTGCCGTCGGTGCCCTGGACCCGGTAGTTGCGGGTCATCGCGTCCACGGAGGCCAGCAGATCCGGGTCGATCACCCATGTGACGTCCAGGTCCTTGCCGAGGGACAGCATCTGGGCCAGCCGGCCGCCTGGCGAGATCTCATCGGCGAGGTCGTCATTCTGGAAGACGGGCGTCTGCAATTCGCCCGCGCCCGTCTTCGCCGTCACATGGACGGTGGAGATCAGCGGCCACAGATACGTCGTCCTGGTCTTCGTGTCGGCCTCGGAGGACTGCCACGGCAGGAATGTCCGCTGGATGCCGAGGACCTGGTCCCACGGCTGAGCGGAGGTCTTGCCGGACAGTGAGACGCCGAACTGGTACACGCCGTCCTGGCCGAGGTCGAGCTTGTCGACCGGCACGGAGATGCTGAAGTGCTCGGCGACCCCTGAGCCGAGCGAGTCGAAGTCCTCGGTGTACTTGTCGCCGACCTCGGTGCCCAGGTTCGACTGGAGGTCGTCGGAGTGCCGGGCGGCCGTGTCGATCTCGGAGCGTGTGCCGAGCAGGGAACCCACTCGCAGGTCCACATGCGCGTCCGTGACGGCCTGCTTGCCGTTGTTGGTCACCGTGCCGGAGACCGTCAGCGTGTCGCCGTCGCTGGGGGCGCTGGGACTCAGCGAGTCCAGGGCGACGGACACGGTGTCCGAGCCCGCTGCCTGCGCCGGTGCCGCCGTGGGCAGCTGCATCAGTCCGGCCAGCAGGGGCGCACCCGCGAGCAGTGCCCCGGTGCGCCGCAGCCAGCGGCGGGCAGGTGAGGGCGTCCCCTGGAAGTCTGCCGCCTCGGCCACGCGCTCGTCCGTCCCTCGTCATCGTCAGTGGTCGTCGGAATGTGCGTCCACGCATGGTAACGAGGTGCGCTGAACGGAAGTGCCGCGGTCTGCTTCACAAGATCGGAAGACGAGATCGTCCTGTCCCCTATATCCAGCATCGTCTGGAAGTTCTGTCAAACGGCGATAGAGGCGCTTGTTCGGTTAAAGAGTGAGATGTCACACCCTCCCTGCAGAGGGGCTTTACGTGGGGCGCTGCCGGAATATGGAGGCGCTTCGGACCGTCTGGGGCACGTACTCTGTTCTGTTGTGCCGAACGCCAATGAAGACACTTCCTCTGCCCTGAGCCAGGCGCAGCAGCGCGCGGTGAGCGAACTGCTGCGGGTGGCGCCCGTCGCCGACGACCTCGCCCGCCGATTCCAGGAGGCCGGGTTCTCGCTTGCCCTGGTCGGCGGCTCGGTCCGGGACGCGCTGCTGGGCCGGCTCGGCAACGACCTGGACTTCACGACCGACGCCCGCCCCGAGGACGTACTCAAGATCGTCCGGCCCTGGGCGGACGCCGTCTGGGAGGTCGGGATCGCCTTCGGCACCGTCGGCGTACAGAAGGACGCCCGCGTCGGAGACGCTGTCAGGTCCTTTCAGATCGAGGTGACCACCTACCGGTCCGAGGCCTACGACCGCACCTCGCGCAAGCCCGAGGTGTCGTACGGGGACTCCATCGAGGAGGACCTCGTCCGCCGGGACTTCACGGTCAACGCGATGGCGGTGGCACTGCCGGAGAAGGAGTTCATCGACCCGCACGGCGGCCTCGAAGACCTGGCGCGGGGAGTCCTGCGTACCCCGGGAACTCCCGAGGACTCCTTCTCGGACGACCCGCTGCGGATGATGCGTGCCGCCCGCTTCGCCGCACAGCTCGACTTCGAGGTGGCCCCCGAGGTCGTCGCGGCGATGAAGGACATGGCCGGCCGTCTGGAGATCGTTTCGGCCGAGCGGGTACGGGACGAGCTGAACAAGCTGGTCCTCTCCGCCCACCCGCGCAAGGGGCTGACCCTGCTCGTCGACACGGGGCTCGCCGACCACGTCCTGCCCGAGCTGCCGGCCCTGCGCCTGGAGAGTGACGAGCACCACCGGCACAAGGACGTCTACGACCACACACTGATCGTCGTGGAGCAGGCCATGGCCTTGGAGGAGAACGGCCCCGACCTCACCCTCCGCCTCGCCGCGCTGCTCCATGACATCGGGAAGCCGCGCACCCGTCGCTTCGAGAAGGACGGCCGGGTCTCGTTCCACCACCACGAGGTGGTCGGAGCGAAGATGACCAAGAAGCGCATGACGTCGTTGAAGTACTCCAACGAACTGGTGAAGGACGTCTCGCAGCTGGTCGAACTGCACTTGCGCTTCCACGGCTACGGCACCGGGGAGTGGACGGACTCGGCGGTCCGCCGCTACGTCCGCGACGCTGGCCCGTTGCTGAACCGGCTGCACAAGCTCACCCGGTCCGACTGCACCACCCGCAACAAGCGGAAGGCTGTGGCGCTCTCCCGTGCCTATGACGGCCTGGAGCAGCGCATCGCCGAGCTCCAGGAGAAGGAGGAGCTCGACGCGATCCGCCCGGACCTCGATGGCAACCAGATCATGGAGATTCTGGGTATCCGCCCCGGCCCGGAGGTCGGCAAGGCCTACAAGCACCTGCTGGAGCTGCGGCTGGAGAACGGACCGATGGGGTATGACGCGGCGGTGGCCGCGCTCAAGGTGTGGTGGGC
The DNA here is from genome assembly GCF_053611985.1 of Streptomyces sp. NPDC054770. Classification (NCBI taxonomy): domain Bacteria; kingdom Bacillati; phylum Actinomycetota; class Actinomycetes; order Kitasatosporales; family Streptomycetaceae; genus Streptomyces; species Streptomyces sp. NPDC054770. Next base: position 87,682 of record NZ_JBSHBL010000017.1, on the reverse strand, counting down.
CGAGCAGGGCTGAAGAGTGCAACGGGGTCATGTTTCACGTGAAACATGACGGCGCCGGAACGCGACGAGGGGCGATGTTTCACGTGAAACATCGCCCCTCGTCATTTCGGGCCTGGGTGATCCGGCTGTAGCCGGCGGTCACGCTCGAAACGGGCCATGGCCGCAGCAACCGCTGTATAGACGATGGCGACCGTGATGACGAGGGTCGCGGAGCGGCCGTCCGGCGGGAGCATCAGCGCGGCTACCGCGGCGGCCCCGACGAAGGCGACGTTGAAGAGCACGTCGTACACGGAGAAGATCCGGCCGCGGAAACCGTCGTCGACGGACGACTGCACGATGGTGTCCGTGGCGATTTTCGCGCCCTGGGTGATGAGCCCCAGGACGAAGGCGGCGACCAACATGGGGACGGTCGTGAACGGGAGACCCAGGGCGGGCTCCAGTACGGCGGCGGACGCGGCGCACACGACGATCCAGCGGCCAGGACCGAGTCGCCCGGCGGCCCACGGCGTCACCACGGCCGCGGCGAAGAATCCTGCGCCGGAGATCCCCAGGGCCAGCCCCAGTAGCCCCAGTCCGGCGTCGGGGTCGGAGGAGAGGGCGTACCGGCACAGCATCAGCACCAGGACGAGCAGCGCGCCGTAGCAGAAGCGCATCGCCGTCATGCTGATCAGCGCCCAGGCCGCCTCGCGGCGTCGCGGTGCGGCGAGATGCCGAATTGCCTCCCGCAGGTCGCGTGCGGTGGTGATCACGGCGATTCTCAGGCTCGGCTGTGCCGGATGCCGGTCCGGGCCCAGGAGGTCGGGGGCCATGGTCAGGGAGGCGAGGGCCGCGCACAGGTACAGCGTGGCGCCCAACAGCACCACCGCGGCATCGGAATCCGAGGCCACCAGCCGTACGCCGAAGGCGAGGCCGCCGCCGGCGGTCGCGGCAAGGGTGCCGGCGGTCGGGGACAGGGAGTTGGCGAGCACCAGCCGGTCGGTGTCGACCACCCGTGGCAGTGCCGCGGACAGACCCGAAAGGACGAAGCGGTTGACGGCCGTCACGCACAGAGCGGAACCGTAGAAGAGCCAGTCGGGGACCTGGCTGACCATGAGGACGGCGGTGGCCGCCGCCAGCAGCGCGCGTACCAGATTGCCGTAGAGGAAGATCTGGCGCCGGCGCCAGCGGTCAAGGAGGACGCCGGCGAAGGGGCCCACGAGGGAGTAGGGGAGGAGCAGGACGGCCATGGCCGAGGCGATCGCGCCCGGCGAGGTCTGCTTCTCCGGGGAGAAGACGACGTAGGCGGCGAGGGCGACCTGGTAGACGCCGTCGGCTCCCTGGGAGAGCAGGCGTATGACGAGGAGACGGCGGAAGTTCCGCAGGCGCAGCAGGACACGCAGGTCGCGGACGACGGACATGGGGCACAGCCTCACATATGGGGCCGCGCACAGGAGAAGGGTCCCCGGATCGGATGACCCGGGGACCCTCTGAGCCCTGGCAGGAGCGATTTTTGGCGAGCTTGAACTAGGGAGCCTCAGCGCCCGGCGATGCGCCGGGTCAGCGCTCGACGTCGCCGCGGATGAACTTCTCCACGTTCTCGCGGGCCTCGTCGTCGAAGTACTGGACCGGCGGGGACTTCATGAAGTAGCTGGACGCGGAGAGGATCGGGCCGCCGATACCGCGGTCCTTGGCGATCTTCGCCGCACGCAGGGCGTCGATGATGACACCCGCGGAGTTCGGGGAGTCCCAGACCTCGAGCTTGTACTCCAGGTTCAGCGGGACGTCACCGAAGGCACGGCCCTCCAGACGGACGTAGGCCCACTTGCGGTCGTCGAGCCATGCGACGTAGTCGGACGGGCCGATGTGGACGTTCTTCTCGCCGAGGTCCCGGTCGGGGATCTGGGAGGTGACGGCCTGCGTCTTGGAGATCTTCTTGGACTCGAGGCGGTCGCGCTCGAGCATGTTCTTGAAGTCCATGTTGCCGCCGACGTTCAGCTGCATCGTGCGGTCCAGGACGACGCCCCGGTCCTCGAACAGCTTCGCCATGACGCGGTGCGTGATGGTGGCGCCGACCTGCGACTTGATGTCGTCACCGACGATCGGCACACCTGCCTCGGTGAACTTGTCCGCCCACTCCTTGGTGCCGGCGATGAAGACCGGGAGAGCGTTGACGAAGGCGACCTTGGCGTCGATGGCGCACTGGGCGTAGAACTTCGCCGCGTCCTCGGAGCCGACGGGCAGGTAGCAGACGAGGACGTCGACCTGCTTGTCCTTGAGGATCTGGACGACGTCGACCGGCTCGGCCTCGGACTCCTCGATGGTCAGGCGGTAGTACTTGCCGAGACCGTCGAGGGTGTGGCCGCGCTGGACGGTCACCCCGGTGTTGGGCACGTCGCAGATCTTGATGGTGTTGTTCTCGGAGGCGCCGATGGCGTCCGCCAGGTCGAGACCGACCTTCTTGGCGTCCACGTCGAACGCGGCGACGAACTCGATGTCCTTGACGTGGTACTCGCCGAACTGCACGTGCATCAGTCCGGGGACCTTGGACGCCGGGTCGGCGTCCTTGTAGTACTCGACTCCCTGCACCAGCGACGCGGCGCAGTTGCCCACGCCGACGACGGCTACGCGAACCGAACCCATTCCGGTTGCTCCCTGTGTGTACGAGTGAGGCCCTGAGCGGGTCTCACGTGGCGGTGTCGTCGGGCGAATCCGGCCGGGGGGTGTCCCCGGACCGGGGCAGGACGCCCGGCGCTCCATTGGTGGTGTTCTGCTGAGCGGACCCCCCTGAGACAGGACCTTTCAGGTCCCGTCCGGCCCGCTCGCTCTCGATGAGCTCGTTCAGCCAGCGCACTTCGCGCTCCACGGACTCCATTCCGTGGCGCTGGAGCTCAAGCGTGTAGTCGTCGAGGCGCTCCCGGGTGCGTGCCAGCGAGGCGCGCATCTTCTCCAGGCGCTCCTCCAGCCGGCTGCGTCGGCCCTCCAGTACGCGCATCCGCACATCGCGTGAGGTCTGCCCGAAGAAGGCGAACCGAGCCGCGAAGTGCTCGTCCTCGTACGCGTCGGGTCCGGTCTGGGACAGGAGCTCCTCGAAGTGCTCCTTACCTTCGGCTGTCAACCGGTAGACGATCTTGGCGCGGCGGCCGGCGAGCGGGGCGGCGAGAGCGTCCTCGGTGGTGTTCCCCGGCTCCTCGATCAACCAGCCGCTGGCGACCAGCGTCTTGAGGCAGGGGTAGAGCGTCCCGTAGCTGAACGCACGGAAGACGCCGAGCGACGTGTTGAGCCGTTTCCGCAGCTCATAGCCGTGCATCGGGGACTCGCGGAGCAGGCCGAGGACGGCGAACTCAAGGATGCCGGAGCGCCGGCTCATGGTCGCCTCCTCTCGTCCGCAGCTTGCTTATCTCGCTCTGATGTATCGACTCGATACATCCCGACGATAGATCGGCCTTCCGCGTGCGACAAGAGGAACGGCGGTGAACGGGATCACATCACCGATTCGTTGGAGGCAACTTGCCTGATTTGGGGTGAACTTCGGGGCTCGGTGGGTTTTGGTGGTGCGTAGTCTGTGCGGCATGCAGAACACCGGGAACCAAGTGACGCCTGGGGAGCGTCGACGTCCTCGGTGCAGTACGGGTGAATGCAGGACCGACCACATCCGTACTTCGGGGGGACCGGAAACCAGCCGCCGTTTCCAGGCGCGCACGGGTGCGCCTGCCCGAGGAGTAATCGTTCGATGAGCGAGCACCGTCGCAAACCGCCGCCGCCGCAGGGAGGCGGACGTGCCGCGGCCCGACGCGGCCAGTCCGAACCGTCCTCCGGCCGCCGTGCGGCACCGCGAGGCGCCACCGGGTCACTTTCCGACTCCTATGGGTCCAGTTCCTATGGGTCGGACTCGGGCTCGGGAGGTGAGGAGCGTCCGTTCGGAAGCCGTGCCGAGGCACGCCGGGCGGCGCAGAGAAGCACGGGTGGCAGCCGCCGCAGAGCGGCCGACAACGGCAGTCGCGGTCCGGGTGGTCCTGCCGGGCCCGGGCGTGGCAGAGGCCGGGCGTCGACGGCGCCCGGTAAGAAGCGCCTCATCGACTACCCCAGGGCGAACAGATTCGGCTGGCGCCGCTGGGTGCCCTCCTGGAAGCTCGTCTCCGGACTGTGTATCACCTTCTTCGGCAGCCTGGTGGCGCTGGTCGGCGTCAGCTATGCCATGGTGGGCGTCCCGAACGAGAACACGGCGGCCCAGTCCCAGAACAACGTCTACTACTGGGCCGACGGCAAGCAGATGGTCGCGACGGGCACCGGCGTCAACCGCCAGAACGTCAACATCGCCCAGATCCCCGAAGCCATGCAGAACGCCGTGATCTCGGCGGAGAACAAGAGCTTCTACACGGACCCGGGCGTCGACTTCAAGGGCATCGCCCGCGCGCTCGTCAACATGGCCAAGGGCGGTGAGACGCAGGGTGGTTCGACGATCACCCAGCAGTTCGTCAAGAACACCTACCTCAGCCAGGACCAGACGCTCACCCGCAAGTTCAAGGAGATGTTCATCTCCATCAAGGTGGGCACCAAGTTCAGCAAGCCGCAGATCCTCCAGGGCTACCTGAACACCTCCTACTTCGGCCGTGGCGCGTACGGCATCCAGGCCGCCGCCCAGACCTACTACGGCGTGGACGCGAAGGACCTCACCCCGAGCCAGTGTGCCGTCCTGGCGGCTCTGCTCAAGGGTGCGACGTACTACGACCCCGCGGGCAACCCGGACATCGACCTCGCGGCCTCCCAGAAGGCCAATTACCAGCGCTCGCACGACCGCTGGGCGTGGATCCTCGAGGAGATGCACAAGGACAACCACCTGACCGACGCCGAGTACCAGACGGCCGTCAAGAAGTACCCGATGCCCCAGGGCCGCAAGGCGGTCAAGGGCATGACCGGTCAGATCAGCTACCTCGCCGACACGGCCAAGAAGTACGTCCTCGCGCACTCCAACATCACGGAGACGCAGTTCGACCAGGGCGGCTTCCAGATCTACACGACCTTCCAGAAGGACAAGGTCAACGCGCTGAGCGCGGCCGTGGAGAAGGTGCAGAAGGCGCGCCTGGACCCGAAGAACCGTGAGAAGGACAAGTACGTCCAGTTCGGTGCCGCGTCGGTGGTGCCCAACGACGGCGCGATCGTCGCCCTGTACGGCGGTGCCGGCTACGAGAACAACCACTTCACCAACAACGCCGACACCTCCGGTGTCCCCGTCGGTTCGACGTGGAAGCCCTTCGTCCTGGCCGCCGCCATGGAGTACGGCACGTACAAGACCGCTCCCGATGGGGTCTCGCCGCTGAGCAAGTACAACGGCGACGACAACCTCAAGGTCAGAAACGAGGACGGCAGCTTCGTCCTCAACAAGGACAACTCGGTCTTCCACCAGAGGAACGAGAGCGCCTATCCCTGGGGCTACATCACCCTGCGCAAGGCGATGGAGCAGTCGATCAACACGCCGTACGTGCAGCTCGGCTGGGACGTCGGTATGTCGAAGGTGAGGGATGTCGCCCAGGCGTCCGGAATCCTGCGGGAGAGCATGCTGCAGGGTCTGAACCCGTCCTTCGCTCTCGGTACGTCGACTCCGAGCGCGATCCGCATGGCCGACGCCTACGCGACGTTCGCCGCGTCCGGCCAGCACACGGACCCGTACTCGGTGACCGAGGTCAAGCAGGACGGAACCGACCTGCAGGGCTTCGGCAAGCCGAAGGCGACCACGGCGATGCCCGAGAACATCGCGAACAACGTCACGGACACCCTGGAGAACGTCATCCAGAACGGTACGGGTACCAACGCCAAGGCCCTGGGCCGTACGGCGGCGGGCAAGACCGGTACCACCGACAGCAACAAGTCGGCCTGGTTCGTCGGCTACACCCAGCAGCTGGCGACCTCGGTGGCGATGTTCCGCGAGAACCCGAAGGACGCCGAGCTGCTCTCCATGAACGGCACCGCCGGCGTGGCGTCCATCCACGGTGGTGACATCCCGACCTCGGTGTGGACCGAGTACATGAAGTCCGCGCTGAAGGGCAAGAACGACCCGGGCTTCCCGGACGCCACCAAGGTCGGCGAGATCGCCGACGAGGCGGGGGCGCCCTCCCCGACGCCGACCGTCAGCATCACGCCGAGTGAGACGCCCAGCGAGACGCCGAGCGCCACGCCCAGCGAGACGGCCACCGTCCCGTCGCCCACGGCGACGGAGACCTGCCAGTTCGCCTTCAACTGCTCGACCGACGGCGGAGACACCGGCAGCACCTCGGGTACGACGTCCTCGCCCACGGCGACGGAAAGTACGGGTGAAGAGGACACCAGAGGCAACCAGAACGGTGGAAACTTCTTCGGTGGGGCAACCGGTTAGCCGGTACCTGACCGGTTGGTGACTATTTCACCCGCCGAAGTCTGTTTCACGTGAAACATGGGCCGTCGCACCCGGCGAGGTGCGGCGGCCCTCGGCGTATTCCTAGAGAGGTACGGCAGGATGGCCCCCATGCCCAGTGCAGAGACGACGCCCGCGGGCGTGCGCGAGCCGGAGCCGGTGCGGCCGACCAGGGAAGACGAGGTCGCCGCGGCCGGTAGTGAGCTGATCGGCGGCCCCATCGGGCGGCGTGCCCTGCTCGGGACGTCCTGGTGGACGCCGCTACGGGTGGTCGTCATCGTGGCGGTCGGGATGTTCGCCCTTGGCATGGTGCAGAAGCTGCCCTGCTACGACAGCGGCTGGTTCTTCGGCGCCAGTACCCAGTACACCCACGCCTGCTATTCGGACATTCCGCACCTCTATCAGGGGCGCGGTTTCGCCGACGGCCTGGTGCCGTACTTCGACAAGCTCCCGGGCGACATGGACTACCTCGAATACCCGGTGCTGACCGGTGTGTTCATGGAGGTGGCCGCATGGCTCACGCCGGGCAGCGGCAGCATCATGCTCCAGGAGCAGGTGTACTGGTTCGTCAACGCCGGGATGCTGATGCTGTGCGCCGCCGTCATCGCGGTGTGCGTGGTCCGTACCCACCGCCGGCGCCCCTGGGACGGCCTGCTGGTCGCCCTGGCACCCGCCTTCGCTCTGACCGCCACCATCAACTGGGACCTTCTGGCCGTCGCTCTGACGGCCGCGGCGATGCTGATGTGGTCCCGGAGCCGTCCCCTCGCCTTCGGTGTCCTCCTGGGGCTTGCCACGGCCGCCAAGCTGTATCCCGTGTTCCTGCTGGGGCCGCTGTTCCTGCTGTGCTGGCGCGCGGGCAAATGGCGGGAGTTCTTCATCGCCACGGGCGGTGCGGTGGCCGCCTGGCTCGTCGTGAACCTGCCGGTGATGATCTTCGCCTTCGACGGCTGGTCGAAGTTCTACACGTTCAGCCAGTCGCGGGGCGTCGACTTCGGTTCCTTCTGGCTGATCTGGGCGCAGAACACGACCACCCCGCCCAGCACCGGGTTCGTGAACACCGCGGCCACAGTCCTGGTGCTGCTCTGCTTCCTGGGCATCGCCGCTCTGGCCCTCACCGCCCCGCGCCGGCCGCGCTTCGCCCAGCTGGCCTTCCTGGTGGTGGCGGCCTTCATCCTCACCAACAAGGTCTACTCCCCGCAGTACGTGCTGTGGCTGGTGCCACTGGCCGTCCTCGCCCGGCCCAAGTGGCGGGACTTCCTGATCTGGCAGGCGTGCGAGGTGGCGTACTTCCTGGGGATCTGGCTGTACCTCGCGTACACGACCAGCGGAGACGCCCACAAGGGCCTGCCGACCGACGGCTATCACTGGGCCATCGCCGTGCACCTGCTGGGCACGCTCTACCTGTGCGCCATGGTCGTGCGCGACATCCTCATGCCCGAGCGGGACGTGGTGCGCCGCACCGGGGAGGACGATCCCTCGGGCGGGGTGCTGGACGGTGCGGAGGACGTCTTCGTGCTCGGCGCCGCGGCCCATCCCCCGCGCCATGCCGTCCACTTCGAGGGGCCGCAGGTGGAATGGGGAAGCCGATCCTCCGAGGACGGTTCGCTCTGAGCGAACACCCCAGGTCCTGGACGTGAAAAGGGCCGCACACGGACTCCGTGTGCGGCCCTTTTCCCTGTCCTGCGAGCGGTCGGGCGGTGCGCTTCCGCGTCCCGCGGCCGGTCAGCGGTCCACGAGACGGTCGAACTGGGTGGTGGTGTGCCGCAGATGGGCCACCAGCTCCTCGCCGACCTTCGGTTCCGGGGCGTCCGAGGGCACGAAGAGGATCGACACCTGCATGTGCGGAGGCTCCGCGAACCAGCGCTGCTTGCCGCCCCAGACGAACGGAGCGAGGTTCCGGTTCACCGTGGCCAGGCCGGCCCGTGCGACGCCCTTGGCGCGCGGCATGACGCCGTGCAGGGCCTTCGGGGCCTCCAGGCCCACCCCGTGCGACGTACCGCCCGCCACGACCACCAGGAACCCGTCCGAGGCCGCCTTCTGCTGCCGGTAGCCGAACCGGTCGCCCTTGGCGACGCGGGTGACGTCCAGGACCGCTCCGCGGTACTCGGTGGCGTCGTGGTCCCCCAGCCACAGCCGGGTGCCGATCCGGGCCCGGAACCGGGTCTGCGGGAACTGCTGCTGCAGCCGGGCGAGTTCGTCGGCCTTGAGGTGGCTGACGAACATCGTGTGCAGCGGCAGCCGGGCCGCACGCAGCCGGTCCATCCAGCCGATGACCTCCTCGACGGCATCCGAGCCGTCGGTGCGGTCCAGCGGCAGATGGATGGCGAAGCCCTCCAGCCGGACGTTCTCTATGGCCGAGTGCAGCTGCGGCAGGTCCTGCTCGCTGATGCCGTGCCGCTTCATCGAGGACATGACCTCGATGACCACGCGGGCGCCCACCAGGCCGTACACGCCGTCGATGGACGACACGGAGCGGATGACCCGGTCGGGCAGCGGAACCGGTTCCTCGCCGCGCCGGTACGGCGTCAGGACCAGCAGGTCGCCGCCGAACCAGTCCTTGATGCGCGCGGCTTCGTACGTCGTGCCGACGGCCAGGATGTCCGAGCCGAGTCGCGTGGCCTCCTCCGCCAGCCGTTCGTGCCCGAAGCCGTAGCCGTTGCCCTTGCAGACCGGGACCAGGCCCGGGAACTGCTCCTGCACGCGCTTGTGGTGCGCACGCCAGCGCGCGGTGTCGACGTAGAGCGTGAGCGCCATGGCCGGACCTGGGACCTTTCTGAATGGCTGGGGTGTGCCAGAGGAGTGCGGTGTGTCAGGGCTATAGAAGCACGGAGCGTGACGTCAGCGGCGCGACATGTAGATGTCGAGCGCCTTGTGGAGCAGCTTGTTCAGCGGGAAGTCCCACTCGCCGAGGTACTCGGCGGCCTCACCGCCGGTGCCCACCTTGAACTGGATCAGGCCGAAGAGGTGGTCCGTCTCGTCCAGCGAGTCGGAGATGCCGCGCAGGTCGTAGACGGTGGCGCCGAGCGCGTAGGCGTCGCGCAGCATCCGCCACTGCATGGCGTTCGAGGGCCGCACCTCGCGGCCGATGTTGTCCGAGGCGCCGTAGGAGTACCAGACGTGCCCGCCGACGATCAGCATGGTCGCCGCGGAGAGGTTGACCCCGTTGTGGCGGGCGAAGTACAGCCGCATCCGGTTGGGGTCCTCGGTGTTGAGGGCCGTCCACATGCGCTGGAAGTACGACAGCGGGCGCGGCCGGAAGTGGTCGCGCACGGCCGTGATCTCGTACAGCCGCTGCCACTCCGCCAGGTCCTGGTAGCCCCCCTGGACGACCTCGACGCCGGCCTTCTCGGCCTTCTTGATGTTGCGTCGCCACAACTGGTTGAAGTTCTTGTGGACCTCTTCCAGGGAGCGGTTGGCCAGCGGCACCTGGAAGACGTAGCGGGGCTGCACATCGCCGAAGCCGGCGCCGCCGTCCTCGCCCTGCTGCCAGCCCATCCGGCGCAGCTTGTCGGCCACCTCGAAGGCACGCGGCTCGATGAAGTCGGGCTCGATGTCGCGCAGCCGCTTCACGTCCGGGTTCTGGATGCCCTGCTTGATGGAGTTGGCCTCCCAGCGCCGGATGATCACCGGCGGGCCCATCTTCACCGAGAACGCGCCCTGCTGCTTGAGGTGCGCCAGCATCGGCTGGATCCACTCGTCGAGATTCGGCGAGAACCAGTTGATGACCGGGCCCTCGGGAAGGTAGGCCAGGTAACGCTTGATCTTGGGCAGCTGGCGGTACAGCACCAGGCCCGCGCCGACCATCTCGCCGGTGCGGTCGTCGAACCAGCCGAGGCTCTCCGAACGCCACTCCGCCTTGACATCGGCCCAGGCCGGCACCTGCATGTGGCTGGCCGCCGGCAGGCTCTGGATGTACGCCAGATGCTGTTCGCGGCTGATGGTCCGCAGGGTCAGGCTCATGTCGGGGCGCTCCTCGGGCTGGTGTGTCCCCATGGGTACAGGGGCTCCGGCTCTCGCGCCGAAGCCTACTGCGCCTTGCCCACGGCCTGACTGGGCGTACGGCACCTACGCCCCGGCACCTGTCCGGCCGGGGCGTTCCACGGTGATGGGGGCCGGGCTCAGCCGAACAGGCCGCCGTTCGCCATGCCGATGAAGAAGCCGATGCCAGAGGCACCGAGACCCAGGATCAGACCGAAGCGCTCGCGCGTGGTGATCGAGATCCACTGCCCGTACAGGCCGGTGAAGAGGCCGATCAGGCCGGTCCAGGAGCTGAGCAGGTGCAGGCCGTGGAAGAACGACGTGATGAAGGCGATCAACCCGAGCGCCAGGGTCACTGCCATCAGTGAGTCCTGGAGCGCATGGGTCTTGCCGTCCGTGGCGAACAGGGATCCGGCGGTGTTGGGTCGCAATGCCTGTGCCATAGGGCACCTCCTGCGGAAGGCGGCGCATCGTAGCGCCGTACACACCCGATGTGTACAGATTGACGGTCAGGGCGGCCGGATTTCAACCGGAAGCAGGTGTGCGGGTACTCTGTACCGTCTGCACCGGTGTCTGCCCAGGCCGCGGCAGGGGCTCCCGGCGGGAGCCCCGATTGTCAGTGGCGGCCGATACCGTTGCGTACGCATCACAACCCTCCTGCCACGGAACGACCGTGGCCGCTGAGTCCAAAGGAGGTGGGTTCCACATGCGTCACTACGAGGTGATGGTCATCCTCGACCCCGATCTGGAGGAGCGCGCTGTCTCCCCCCTGATCGAGAACTTCCTCTCCGTCGTCCGCGAGGGCAACGGCAAGGTGGAGAAGGTCGACACCTGGGGCCGTCGTCGTCTCTCGTACGAGATCAAGAAGAAGCCTGAGGGCATCTACTCGGTCATCGACCTGCAGGCCGAGCCTGCGGTCGTGAAGGAGCTCGACCGCCAGATGAACCTGAACGAGTCGGTCCTCCGGACCAAGGTCCTCCGCCCCGAGACCCACTGAGCTTCCCGCTCAGCTGATCTCGGGCATCGAGTAGCAGCAAGCAGCCAGCAGCAAACCCGCCGAGAGGTTCCCCCATGGCAGGCGAGACCGTCATCACGGTCGTCGGCAATCTTGTCGATGACCCCGAGCTGCGCTTCACCCCGTCCGGTGCGGCGGTCGCGAAGTTCCGCGTCGCGTCCACTCCCCGCACCTTCGACCGCCAGACGAACGAGTGGAAGGACGGCGAAAGCCTCTTCCTCACCTGCTCGGTCTGGCGGCAGGCGGCGGAGAACGTCGCCGAGTCGCTCCAGCGAGGCATGCGCGTCATCGTGCAGGGCCGGCTGAAGCAGCGGTCCTACGAGGACCGTGAGGGTGTCAAGCGCACGGTCTACGAACTGGACGTCGAGGAAGTCGGCGCCAGCCTGCGGAGCGCCACGGCCAAGGTCACCAAGACCGCCGGTGGTGGCGGCCGCGGTGGCCAGGGCGGTTACGGCGGCGGTGGCGGCCAGGGTGGCGGCGGCTGGGGCGGTGGCTCCGGCGGCGGCAACCAGGGCGGCGCTCCCAACGACGACCCCTGGGCTTCCGGCGCTCCCGCCGGTGGCGGCAACCAGGGTGGCGGCGGCTGGGGCGGTGGCTCCGGCGGCAGCGGTGGTGGCGGCGGCTACTCGGACGAGCCCCCCTTCTAAGGGCCAAGGGCTCGCATCCCCACTTCTTGATCACACAGGAGAAACACCATGGCGAAGCCGCCTGTGCGCAAGCCTAAGAAGAAGGTCTGCGCTTTCTGCAAGGACAAGGTCACGTACGTGGACTACAAGGACACGAACATGCTGCGGAAGTTCATTTCCGACCGCGGCAAGATCCGTGCCCGCCGCGTGACCGGCAACTGCACGCAGCACCAGCGTGACGTCGCCACGGCCGTCAAGAACAGCCGTGAGATGGCGCTGCTGCCCTACACCTCCACTGCGCGCTAAGGGAAGGGTGACCGAAACATGAAGATCATCCTCACCCACGAGGTCTCTGGCCTCGGCGCCGCCGGCGACGTCGTCGACGTCAAGGACGGCTACGCCCGCAACTACCTGATCCCGCGGAAGTTCGCGATCCGCTGGACCAAGGGTGGCGAGAAGGACGTCGAGCAGATTCGTCGTGCTCGCAAGATCCACGAGATCCAGACCATCGAGCAGGCCAACCAGGTGAAGGCCCAGCTCGAGGGCGTCAAGGTCCGTCTGGCCGTCCGTGCCGGCGACGCCGGTCGCCTCTTCGGTTCCGTCACCCAGGCCGACATCGCTTCGGCGATCAAGGCTGCCGGTGGCCCCGAGGTCGACAAGCGCCGCATCGAGGTCGCTTCGGCGATCAAGACCCTGGGCGCCCACGAGACGTCCGTGCGTCTGCACCCCGAGGTTGCCGCCAAGGTCAACATCGAGGTCGTCGCGGCCTGACGCTGCGCTCGGCTTGAGCAGTAGCGGAAAGGGGCTGCACCCGTGAAGGGTGCGGCCCCTTTTGCTGTGCCGACGAGGATGCGGAGCCATGCGTGTTTCACGTGAAACGTGACAGCCCGCGATGTTTCACGTGAAACCGGCGGTCTGCCGCATCGGTCAACGCGTCGCGCCGGTCACGATCCACCGGCCGGAGCGGGCACGCAGCCAGAGAGTGAGCATCCGCGTGGCCATCATCAGCGTCATGGCTCCCCAGAGCGCCGTGAGCCCGCCGCCGAGGGCGGGCACGAGCAGCGCCACCGGCGTGAAGACCGCCAGGGTCAGAACCATGGCCCCTGCGAGATACGGCCCGTCTCCGGCGCCCATCAGCACGCCGTCGAGGACGAAGACCACGCCGGAGATCGGCTGGGAGAACGCCACGATGAGCAGCGCGGGCAGGGCGATGTCCTTCACGGCGGGGTCGCCGGTGAACAGCGGAAGGAAGAGTGGCCGGGCGGCGATCACGAGCAGGCCCAGGACCACTCCGGTGGCGATGCCCCACTGGACCATACGACGACAGGCCTCGCGGGCGCCGACCGGGTCATCCGCCCCGAGATAGCGGCCAATGACGGCCTGCCCGGCGATCGCGATCGCGTCCAGGGCGAAGGCCAGCAGACTCCACAGGGACAGCACGATCTGATGGGCGGCGATGTCCGCATCACCCAGCCGGGCCGCCACGGCGGTGGCGATCATGAGGACGGCCCGCAGCGAGAGCGTCCGGACGAGCAGCGGTGCGCCGGCCTGCGCCGAGGCCCGTATTCCGGCGACGTCGGGGCGCAGTGACGCTCCGTGCCTGCGGGCACCGCGCACTACGACGGTCAGATAGACCGCCGCCATCCCGCACTGGGCGATGACCGTGCCCCAGGCGGAGCCGGCGATGCCCAGTCCGGCACCGTAGACAAGCGCCGCATTGAGCCCGGCGTTGGTGATGAATCCCGCCACGGCGACATACAGCGGCGTCCGGGTGTCCTGGAGGCCGCGTAGCACGCCGGTGGCGGCGAGTACGACCAGCATGGCCGGGATGCCGAGAGAGGAGATTCTCAGATAGGTGGTCGCGTAGGGAGCCGCGGTGTGCGAGGCGCCGAAGACGTCCACGATGCCGGGGGCGAGAGGAAGGACGACGGCGATGACCGCGGCACCGAGCAGCAGTGCCAGCCAGATGCCGTCCATGCCTTGGCGGACGGCCTCCTGGAGATCGCCGGCGCCGACCCGGCGGGCGACGGCGGCCGTGGTGGCGTAGGCGAGGAAGACGAAGACGCTCACGGCGGTGGTGAGAAGGGCGGAGGCGACTCCGAGACCGGCGAGCTGTGCGGTGCCGAGATGGCCGACGATCGCGCTGTCGGCCATGACGAAAAGCGGCTCGGCGACCAGTGCACCGAAGGCCGGGACGGCCAGTGCGACGATCTCCCGGTCGTGCCGGCGCCGGGTGGCCTTGGGGATCGCGGGAGCCTGTGACATGGGCGCTAATCTAATCGTCCACAGGTAAGAGATGCAATCGGGATGTGACCATTACCGATAGTTGCTAGCGCCACGCTCTCGCGCACTGTTCGAGGGGATCTTGGTCCGACTGGGAAAGTTTTTCTTCTGCACAGCCAGTGGATGGGAAAGTTGCAGGTCAGAGGCTGTTGTGGAGAGAGATCGAGGGCTTGTTCACAGGGCTGTCCACCGCGTCGTGCACAGGTTTTGGCGGGTTCTCCACAGCATACGGGCGGTCGTCCACATGGCCTGTGGATAACCAGATTGGCTGACGGTGCCCGCGGGCCTACCGTGGTGCGGCACCCGCTCCTTGTCACGGCCTCGGAAACCTCACAAAACCGACGCGACCAGAACCGGAATGGGGCGTCCTAGTTGTCAGTGCCGTGCCGTAGAAAAGAGGGCATGGCGAGGTCCGCGGTGCGGACGGGAGGAGGTGGCTCGGTGAGCATTTCCGAGCCCTTGGACGATCCGTGGGCCGATGCCGGTCCCGGTGATCGTCTGCCCGCCTCCCGCCGACGGGGCGAGGGTGGCCGCGGCCGGGACGACCGGCACGACCGGGGCCGGGACAGCGGGGAGTGGGACGGCGGGGGTGCCACCTTCGAGCGGGTTCCCCCACAGGACCTGGACGCCGAGCAGTCCGTGCTCGGCGGCATGCTGCTCTCCAAGGACGCCATCGCCGACGTCGTCGAGATCCTCAAGGGCCACGACTTCTACAAGCCCGCCCACGAGACGATCTACCAGGCGATCCTCGACGTCTACGCGAAGGGCGAACCGGCCGACCCCATCACCATCGCCGCCGAGCTCACCAAACGCGGCGAGATCAACAAGGTCGGCGGCGCTTCCTATCTGCACACCCTCGTCCAGACGGTGCCGACGGCGGCGAACGCCGAGTACTACGCGGAGATCGTCCACGAGCGGGCGGTGCTGCGCCGGCTGGTCGAGGCGGGCACGCGCATCACACAGATGGGATACGCGGCCGACGGTGACATCGACGAGATCGTCAACAGCGCCCAGGCCGAGATCTACGCCGTCACCGAGCAGCGGACCAGCGAGGACTACCTCCCGCTCGGCGACATCATGGAGGGCGCCCTCGACGAGATCGAGGCGATCGGCTCCCGCACCGGCGAGATGACCGGCGTCCCCACCGGCTTCACCGACCTGGACTCGCTCACCAACGGCCTGCACCCGGGCCAGATGATCGTCATCGCGGCCCGTCCCGCCATGGGCAAGTCGACCCTCGCCCTGGACTTCGCCCGCGCCGCGTCCATCAAGAACAACCTGCCCAGCGTCATCTTCTCCCTCGAAATGGGCCGCAACGAGATCGCGATGCGTCTGCTGTCCGCCGAGGCCCGGGTCGCCCTGCACCACATGCGGTCCGGCACGATGACCGACGATGACTGGACCCGGCTGGCCCGCCGGATGCCCGACGTGTCGGCCGCGCCGCTCTACATCGACGACTCCCCGAACCTATCGATGATGGAGATCCGCGCCAAGTGCCGTCGGCTCAAGCAGCGCAACGACATCAAGCTCGTGATCATCGACTATCTCCAGCTGATGCAGTCCGGCGGCAAACGCTCCGAGAGCCGCCAGCAGGAGGTGTCGGACATGTCGCGAAACCTCAAGCTGCTGGCGAAGGAGCTGGAGGTTCCGGTGATCGCGCTCTCGCAGCTCAACCGTGGTCCCGAACAGCGCACGGACAAGAAGCCCATGGTGTCCGACCTGCGTGAGTCCGGCTCCATCGAGCAGGACGCCGACATGGTGATCCTGCTCCACCGCGAGGACGCCTACGAGAAGGAATCCCCGCGCGCCGGCGAGGCGGACATCATCGTCGGCAAGCACCGAAACGGCCCGACAGCGACGATCACCGTGGCCTTCCAGGGCCACTACTCCCGCTTCGTGGACATGGCACAGACCTGACCCGTGCCGGAGAACGGCGCTGACCTGGCCAGTGCCGCCGAAATGTACTCGACGCCGGTCCGCCCACCAGGTGGACTGAGCACATGACGACACTCCAGGAAGAGCTGCTCCCCACCACCCGGCGGGCGCTGCTGCACCGGATCGCACTGGCCCAGTCCGAAGGCCGGGCGCCGTCACTGGTGGCGGCGGTCGTGCGAGGCGGGCGGGCCATCTGGCACGGGGCGCGGACCTCGGTGGACGGGCACGGGCCGGACGAGAATGTGCAGTACCGGATCGGCTCGATCACCAAGACGTTCACGGCCGTTCTGGTGCTCAGGCTGCGTGACGAGGGGCTGCTCGATCTCGGTGATCCACTGGAGAAGCACCTGCCGGGCACCGGCGCGGGGGAGGCGACCATCGCCGAACTCCTCGCGCACACCGGCGGGCTGGCGGCAGAGTCGCCGGCTCCCTGGTGGGAGCGCACCCCGGGCTCGCTGCGGCCGGAGCTGAGCGACGTCCTCGGCGAGCAGCCCCTGCTGCACCCCGTCGGCCGCCGCCACCACTACTCCAACCCCGGCTACACCCTGCTCGGCGCGCTGGTCGAGGAACTCCGCGGTGCCCCCTGGGAAGAGGTACTACGGCAGGAGGTTCTCGAACCGCTGGGCCTCGGCCGCACGAGCGCCCAGCCGCAGGCTCCGCACGCCGGCGGCTGGGCGGTGCACCCCTGGGCCGACGCCATGCTCCCGGAGCCGTCGGAGGACCTCGGCCGGATGGCACCGGCCGGGCAGCTCTGGTCGACCACCGGCGACCTGGCCCGCTTCGCCGTGTTCCTGGCGGCCGGGGACGACCGGGTGCTGAGTGCCGAGTCGGTGCGGGAGATGCGCACCCCGGCCGCCCCCGCCGAGTCAGCCGACGTACTGGACGGCGCTACCTACGGCCTCGGCCTGCAGATCCAGCGCCGTGCGGGCAGGCTGCTCGTCGGGCACTCCGGTTCGCTGCCCGGCTTCCTGGCCAACCTCACGATCAGCGTGGCCGACGACGTGGCGGCCGTGGTGCTGGCGAACTGCACCTCCGGCCCGCTGCTGTCCGCCACCGGTGCCGACCTCGTCGGTATCGTCGCGGAGGCCGAGCCGCGCATTCCCGAGCCATGGCGCCCCCTGACCCAAGTCGAGCCGTCCGTGCTGGAGCTGGCGGGACCGTGGTACTGGGGCACTCATGCCTTCGTGCTGCGGGTGACGGCCGACGGGCTCGTCTCACTGGGGCCGCTGACGGGCGCCGGCCGCCGAGCCCGTTTCCGCTCCAACGGCGACGGCACCTGGACCGGCATGGAGGGCTACTACGCCGGAGAGCTGCTGCGGCCCGTACGGCGGGCGGACGGCACCCTGAGCCACCTGGACCTCGGATCGTTCATGTTTACGCGCCGGCCGTACGACGAGACGGCTCCCGTCCCCGGTGGGGTGGACCCCGAGGGATGGCGGGGGATCGGCTAGCGGACTCGAAGGCGGGGGCGGTGTTTCACGTGAAACACCCCCCCGGGCGATAGCTTCGCCCGGCTGTGAGCCGCTCAGGTTCAGATTTCGAGCTTGAAGCCCACATGCGAGGCGGCGAAACCGAGCCGCTCGTAGAAGCGATGGGCGTCGATCCGTGACGCGTCCGAGGTCAGCTGGACCAACCGGCAGCCCTGGCGGCGGGATTCGTCGATGGCCCACTCGATGAACCGGGTGCCCAGTCCGCTGCCGCGCTCGTCGGCGTGGACACGCACGCCTTCGATGATCGACCGGGTGGCCCCGCGCCTCGACAGCCCGGGAATGACCGTGAGCTGAAGGGTGCCGACGACCCGGCCTTCGCGGACGGCGACGACCAAGTGCTGGTTGGGATCCGCGCTGAGCCGTTCCAGGGCGCTCAGATAGGGCGCCAGGTCGTCCGGTGATTCCCGTCGGGCGCCCAGCGGGTCGTCGGCGAGCATCCCGACGATGGCCGGGATGTCGTCGGCGACCGCGGCGCGTATCTCAAGATCTCCCATACCCGCAGCCTATGCGGGCACGTGCAACGACTCCACGGCCCGGACCAGGGGGGCCAGTTCCGGGTTCCTGGCCGCCTCGTCGAGGGCCTCGCGCAGCGCCTTGTCGTTGGTGGGACGTGCCTCTTCCAGCAGTCGCAGCCCTGCCTCGGTGACGTTCGTGTAGATACCGCGGCGGTCGGTCGGGCAGAGGTAGCGCTCCAGGAGGCCGCGGTCCTCCAGGCGGGTGACCAGCCGGGTGGTGGCGCTCTGGCTGAGGACGACCGCGTCGGCGACCTGCTTCATCTGGAGATGGCCCCCTTCGCCGTCGTGCTGTCGGCTGAGGACGTCGAGCAGTGAGTACTCGCGCACGCTCAGGTCGTGCTTGACCTGAAGGGCGCGCTCGATATGCGCCTCGATCCTCCCGTGCAGCAGTGAGAGGGCGCACCAGCCCTGGGCGAGGGCGGTGAGCGCGGGGTCCGTCGCTGTCATGGGCGTTTTCCTCCGTCCGGGAGCCGCTGAACCCAGGATAGAGCAAGCATGCAATATCCCCCGCTTGCACATAGCCCGCGTCTGCAACTATTGTGAACGCACGCAAAGCGCACCTGCAATCGTCTGGGAAGGCCGTACCTCCATGCCTCTCGCGCTTCTGGCCCTCGCGATCGGGGCCTTCGGAATCGGAACGACCGAATTCGTGATCATGGGCTTGCTGCCCGAGGTCGCGGGAGACTTCGGGGTCTCCATCCCGACCGCCGGCCTGCTCGTCACCGGTTACGCACTCGGCGTGGTGATCGGCGCCCCGCTGATGACCGTGCTGGGCACAAAGGTCCCCCGCAAGCGGATGCTGATGCTGCTGATGGGCCTCTTCATCGCCGGCAATCTGCTCACCGCCGTGGCGCCCGCCTTCGCCGTCGTGCTGATCGGCCGGGTGGTCGCCTCCCTCGCCCACGGCGCCTTCTTCGGTATCGGCTCGGTCGTGGCGTCCGAGCTGGTCGCCCCGAGCAAGAAGGCCGGGGCCATCGCGCTGATGTTCACCGGCCTCACCGTCGCCAACGTCATCGGCGTCCCGCTCGGCACCCTCGTGGGGCAGCACGTCGGCTGGCGCGTCACCTTCGGCATCGTCGCCGTCCTCGGTGTCGTCGGCCTGGCCGGTATCGCCAAGCTGGTCCCCGAGCTGCCCAGGCCACAGGGCGTGCACCTGCGGCACGAGCTGGCCGCGTTCAAGAACACCCAGGTCCTGCTAGCCATGGCGATGACCGTTCTCGGCTTCGGCGGGGTCTTCGCGGCCATCACCTACATCGCGCCGATGATGACTCACGTCACCGGCTTCGCCGACGGCTCCGTCACCTGGCTGCTGGTCCTCTTCGGCCTCGGCATGGTCGGCGGCAACCTCATCGGCGGCAAGTTCGCCGACCGCGCCCTGATGCCCATGCTGTACGTGTCCCTGGGCGCCCTGGCCGTCGTCCTCGCCCTCTTCACGCTCACCGCGCACAGCAAGATCGCGGCCGCCGTGACCGTCGCCCTGATCGGCGCCCTGGGCTTCGCCACCGTCCCGCCGCTCCAAAAGCGCGTCCTCGACCAGGCCCACGGTGCCCCCACCCTGGCCTCGGCTGTGAACATCGGCGCCTTCAACCTCGGCAACGCCCTGTCCGCCTGGCTCGGCGGCATCGTGATCGCCGCCGGCTTCGGCTACACCTCCCCCAACTGGGTCGGCGCCGCCCTCGCCGCGTCCGCCCTTGTCCTCGCCTTCCTGTCGGCCGCGCTGGAGCGCCGCGACAGCGCCCCGAGCGCAGTGGTCGCCGGTGGCACGCCCGCCGGACGGCGGGCGTCGGTCCACCACTGACCGCCCGCGCTTCTCACCGCACGTCAGCACCATCCAAGGAGACCCATGAGCACCACCACCGTCGCCCCGCTCACCATCCAGGACGCCGAGTTCCTGATCGCTGAGGCCGGCCGTGCCGCCGAGGCCGCCGGAGCCACCGTCAGCGTCACCGTCCTGGACGCCGGAGGCCATCTGCTGGCCTTCCGCCGGGACGACCGCGCCGTGCTGATCTCCGGCGAGACCAGCACCCGCAAGGCCTACACGGCGCTCCAGCTGAACACCCCCACCGCCGACCTCGTCGACGCCGTCCAGCCCGGCGGCCTCTTCCACACCCTGCCCACGGCACTCGACCGGCCGCTGCTGTTCATCGCGGGCGGTGTTCCTGTCCAGCGGGACGGCCGCCTCATCGGAGCTGTCGGCGTCGGCGGCGGTGCCCCCGACCAGGACCACGGCTTCGCCTCCGCCGCCGTACAGGCACTCGCCTGACCGCATCCCGCTCAACGTGAACGCCGGCCCCTCAGGGAGCCGGCGTTCGCCGTGCCGAAGGCTTCTCAGCCCGCCGCGACCGTCAGCGGCGCGAACCGCCGAGTCCAGTCCCCCGGTGACTCCGCGATGCCGTAGGTCATGACGGAGTTCATGGCGACGGAAGCCATCCCACGCCCCTTCGCCCAGGCCAGCAGCTCCTCGTGGCGGACGTCGACGTCGGTACGGAGCCGGCGATCGGTGCGGGCGGCGAGCGAGGAGATCAAGGACTTCGCCGTCTCGGTGTCACGGGCGATCAGCGGCCCGACGACATGCGTGTCCATGTTGGGCCAGGCGGCCGCGTACCCGACGATCCGGCCGTCGTCCACGGCGACGTGCAGCAGGTCCGAGAACGCGGGCAGCCGCGTGATGAGGAGGGTGCGGTCGGCGCCGAACACCTCCTCGTCCAGCCGGAGGATGGAACCGAGATCCTCGGCGGAGGCCGCCCGGGTCGCCACCCGGGGCTCGGGTCCGCCCGGAGTGAAGGGCCCGGCCAGCATCTCCGACTGTCCCGTGACCTTGAACCCCAGCTCCTCGTAGAGCGGACGGCCGTAGGGCGTCGCGTACAGGGTCAGGGGAGTCGTCCCCATCGCCGACACGATGTGCTGCATCAGCCGGCGTCCGATGCCCTGGCGGGCGTGCCGTTCGGCGACCAGAACCATGCCGACCGCACCGAGATGCGGACGTTCCCCCGGGCCGTACTCCGTGACGACACAGGCGGCGACCAGGCCTCCGCCGGGGTCGTCGACGCCGTATCCCTTCCCGGCCGTGAGGAGCAAGCGCCACTTGTGTTCCTCGCGGGGCCACCCCCGGTCCTCGGACAAGTCGGCGCAGGCGCTGAGATCGCGTGGCGTGAGTCGGCGAATGGGCAGAGCGGCGTCGGAAGGAGTTGACACGCAGGTCAGGCTTGCCGACCGATACCCCCGCCGTCCACCTGTTTCAGGGGAGACGCACGCGCTTTTGGCCATGTCGTAGTCCGCAGCACAGCCCCTGTACAGACCCGAGTCGTTTCACGTGAAACATCGCCGTAGGGGAGTCGTTCGTGGCCGTACCGAGGAGGTGTGACCCTTCCCGTTAGCCTCGGGTCCATGGCGAGACTTCATCTCTTCGATCTTGACGGCACTCTGCTGCACGGTACCTCCGCACCCGTCGAGATATCCCGTCAACTCGGGCTGGAAGCACAGACCATGGAGCTTGACCGGGCGATTTCGGCGGGGCGGATAGATCCGCCGGAGTATGCGACACGGGTGCACGCGCTCTGGGCCGAACTGACCGAGGCGCATGTCACGGCGGCATTCGACGGTGCGCCGTGGCTGGCCCGCATCCGGGACGTCTGGGCCGAGATCAGGGGATCGGGGGACTACTGCGCGGTGGTCTCGCTCTCCCCCTCCTTCTTCGTGGAACGTCTGCTGGACTGGGGAGTGCACGCGGCCTTCGGCTCGCGCTTCCCAGCAGTGCCGTTCGTCGAACCGGTGGACCCGGCAGGAGTGCTCACCGCCGCCGCCAAGGTGACGATCGCGGACCGCCTGTGCGAGCAGTTCGGGGTCGGTCGGGCGGACTGTGTCGCCTATGGTGACTCGATGTCGGACAGGGACTTGTTCGCCGCTGTTCCGGTGTCCGTGGCGGTCAATGCGGACGGACACCTCGCCGGCCTCGCGACGTACTCCTACACGGGCAGGGATCTATGGGATGCCTATGAATTGGCCCGTGGCACCCGGTAATTGAGGGAACCGATGGTTCGCCCGTTGCCAGTTTCACGGGCGGGACAGGGGGGACTTGTGCGCATGGCGACGGCCGGTAGGGTCGACTCCGGTTCATGTCCGGGTCCGGACGTTCCTGCCGGAGTGATTGCGGCCCATGTCACACTCTCGCCTTACTTGTCCGTACACGGGGGAATCGCGGGTTGAATGTGGTCGTGTCGGCCACAGGGCCTGACCGGGGAGAGCTAGCCGTCAACGGGGGAAAGCAAGCACCTTCCGAGTGAAGTGCGCAGACCGACCGCAAGATGTTCGAGGCGAGGGCACACCATGGACGCTCCGACCACCACGTCGGCGGGCAACGGCGGGGCCGGTGGAGGCCACTGGTTCACGCCCCACGACAGGCCCGCGTTCGACCCCTCCGCCGAGCCTCCGGTCGTGGCGCCGGGTGGCGGGCAGGAAACGCCTCAGAGTCGCCCTCCCGCGCCCGTACAGCCCCCGGAGCGAATATGGCCGTCGACGGAGCCGCCACGGGCTCAGGGCGCCGCTGAGGCCCCGCCCGGCGGGCCGTACGCGGCGCCCGGCTCCTTCGAGTCCACGGCCGAGCACTCCGCACCCGGCGCTTTCGAGCAGCGCGTCCCGCCGCAGCGCAGCACACAGCAGACACAGCAGGCCTCCCCGGACGCGACCCGTATCCGCGCCACCATGGCCGAGGTCGGTCCGATCGCCGACAAGGTCACCTCGTACTTCTACGCACTCCTCTTCGTCCGCCACCCCGAACTGCGTTCGCTGTTCCCGGCGGCCATGGACACCCAACGGGACCGGCTGCTGAAGGCACTGCTCACCGCGGCCGAGCACATCGACAACACGCCCGTCCTGGTCGAGTACCTCCAGAACCTGGGTCGTGGCCACCGCAAGTACGGCACCCGGGCCGAGTACTACCCGGCCGTCGGCGAGTGCCTCATCGGCGCGCTGAGCAGGTACGCCACGGGCATCTGGGATGCCGAGACGGAGGCGGCCTGGGTACGGGTGTACACGACGATGTCCCAGGTGATGATCGACGCGGCGGCCACGGACGAGCTGCGCTCCCCGGCGTGGTGGCACGCGGAAGTCGTCGCCCACGACCTCAGGACCGCGGACGTCGCGGTGCTCACGCTCCGTCCGGACCAGCCGTACCCCTTCCTCGCCGGGCAGTACACAAGTCTCGAGACACCCTGGTGGCCGCGGGTGTGGCGGCACTACTCCTTCGCCTCCGCGCCCCGCTCGGACGGCCTGCTCACGCTCCATGTGAAGGCCGTCCCGGCAGGCTGGGTCTCCAACTCACTGGTGCACCGCGCCCGCCCCGGCGACGTCGTCCGCCTCGGCCCGCCCGGAGGTTCGATGACCGTCGACCACACGAGGGACAGCGGACTGCTCTGCCTCGGCGGCGGTACCGGCATCGCACCCATCAAGGCGATGGTCGAGGACATCGCCGAACGCGGCTCACGCCGCCCGGTCGAGGTGTTCTACGGCGCCCGCACCGACCACGACCTGTACGACATCGACACGCTGCTCCGGCTCCAGCAGAGCCATCCCTGGCTCACGGTGCGTGCGGTCGTCGACCAGCAGGCGCACCTCCAACTTCCCGACGCCATCCGCGGGTACGGCCCGTGGATCGAGTACGACGCCTATCTCTCCGGCCCGCCCGGCATGATCCGCAACGGGATCACCGCGCTGCGGGACGTCGGCATCCCCGCGCACCGCATCCGGCACGACTCGGTCGAGGAACTGGTCGTCGTCGGCGACTGACCCGTCAACCGAGATCCGGGGCGTGCATGGCCCGCACGCCCTCGATGTTGCCGTCCAGATAGTGCCGCAGCGACAGCGGTACGAGGTGCACGGAGGCGATCCCCACACGGGTGAAGGGGACGCGCACGATCTCGTACTCGCCGGCGGGCTCGTCGACTTCGGGGCCGTGCCGCAGGGCCGGGTCCATGGACTCCAGCCGGCAGACGAAGAAGTGCTGCACCTTCACGCCGGTCGCGCTGCCGTTGTCGCCGATGTGCTCCACGGTGTCCACGAAGCACGGCACCACATCGGTGATCTTGGCGCCGAGTTCCTCGTCCACCTCGCGGTGCAGGGCTTCGACGACGGTGGTGTCCTCCGGCTCGACCCCGCCACCTGGAGTGAGCCAGTAGGGATCGACACCGGGCTTGGTGCGCTTGATCAGAATCAGGTCATCGCCGTCCAGGAGAACGGCACGGGCGGTGCGCTTGACCACGGGTCGGACGGTCATGGAAGAAATGTGGCCCAGCTGGTTCCACGTGAAACATCGCGAAGCGCCACCGCACGGCCGCATTGCGTCAACTCCGCAGAACACGCTCAGCACCAGTCCGCGGCCGCGTGCTGGAGCCACTCGTGCGCCCGTGCCACATGCGGCATGGCGAGCGTTCCGGTGCGCACCACGAGGAAGTACGTCCGCAGCGGGGGCACCGCGGGATCGTGCAGCGCCGCGACCTCACCGCGCTCCAGGGCGGCCGAGCACAGATACCGGGGCAGTACCGCGAGGCCGGCACCTGCGACCGTACAGGCGAGAACCGCGCGCAGATCGGGCACCACGACCGTGCCCGAGGCGGCCGGCCGGGCGTCGAAGACGGAACCCCAGTAGCGCGAGACGAACGGCAGCGACTCATGGACCTCGACGACCGGCAGGTTCTCCAGGGCGGCCGCGCCCTTGCCGTGGACCGCGCCGGTGCCGATCTCCTCGGCCCAGCGCGGAGCGGCGACCAGTACATGCTCCTCGTCGCAGAGCGCGGTGGCGGTGAGCAGGGCGCCGCGTGGCCGGAGCGTACTGATGGCCAGGTCATGGTGACCGGCGGAGAGCCCCTCCAGGGTCTCCTCGGCGTTCCCGAACGAGGCGCGCAGTGCGAAGCCCAGGCCGTCGTCGCCGACCAGCTCCGTGAGGGCGGGAAGAGCGCGTTCCGCGGTGAACTCGGGCGGGCCCGCGAGATGCAGGGTGCGCACCGAGGAGTCGTCGTCGAGGCCGCGTTCCGCTATCTCCACGAGAGCGTCGAGATGCGGGGCGGCCTTGTGGGCGAGTTCGTCGCCGATGGTCGTGGGAGTCACCCCACGGGCCTGGCGCAGGAAGAGCGGGCGGCCCAGCTGTCGTTCCAGGGTCCGGATCTGGGAGGTCACCGCCGGCTGTGAGAGGCCGAGCAGGGCGGCGGCGCGGGTGAAGGAGCCGGCCCGGTGCACGGTGACGAAGGTGCGCAGCAAGGTCAGATCCACCGCACGCCCTCCCGCTCCCCCCGCCCCTTCCCGCCTCCGGGCAGGTCCCCAACTATAAATAAGTCGATAGGTCTCTGTCGCTACAGTGATTGGACACTGACGCAGAGTCAACTAGCCTTGGTCGCGCGGTTCTTGGCGCGCGGGAACCGGGACGGTCCGAGCCACGAGGGGGGAGGCTCGGACCGTCCGTTATGCGTAGCCGGACCCATGGAGATGTCCGTAATCCGGTCACCGATCCGATTCGTCGAGCGCGCGCAGCACATCGGCCACCAGATCTTCCGGATCCTCGGCCCCGACCGACAGCCGGATGAAGCCCTCTGGAACGTCGTCCCCGCCCCAGCGCCGCCGCCGCTCGGCCGTGGAACGCACCCCGCCGAAGCTCGTCGCATCGTCGACCAGCCGCAGCGCCTGGAGGAAACGCTCGGCACGCGCGCGCGTGGGCAGCGTGAAGGAGATCACCGAGCCGTAGCGGCGCATCTGCTGCGAAGCGATCTTGTGCGCGGGGTCGTCGGACAGACCCGGGTAGCGCAGGGCGGTCACCTCGGGCCGCCCGCGCAGCGCCTCCGCGAGCAGCAGGGCGGTCGCGTTCTGCCGGTCCACCCGCAACTGGAGGGTGGCGAGGGAGCGATGGGCCAGCCAGGCCTCCATGGGCCCGGAGATCGCCCCGATGATCTTCCGCCAGCGGCGTACGGCGGCCATGGCCGCCGCGTCGCGCCCGGCGACGTACCCCAGCAGCACGTCCCCGTGGCCGGTGAGCTGTTTGGTGCCGCTGGCCATGGAGAAGTCGGCGCCCAGTGCCAGCGGCCGCTGGCCGAGCGGGGTGGCGAGGGTGTTGTCGACGGCGACGAGGGCGCCACGCGCGTGTGCCGCCCCGGCGAGGCGCCGGATGTCGCAGACGTCGAGCCCGGGGTTGCACGGAGACTCGATCAGCAGCAGCTTCGCCCCGTCCAGGACGTCGAGCTGGGCGTCGCCGGCGGTCGGTGCGGTGCGCACCTCGATGCCGTACGCCTCCAGCTGGGCGCGGACCAGGGGCAGCACCTGGTAGCCGTCGGAGGGCAGGACGACCGCGTCCCCGGCGCTCAGCTGGGAGAAGAGCACCGCCGAGACGGCCGCCACACCGGAGGCGAACACCAGGGTCTCGACCTCCTCCCCGGGCGCCTCCAACTCGCCGATGGCCCGCTCCAGATGGGTCCAGGTCGGGTTCTCGTCGCGCCCGTAGGCATACGGCCCGCTCACCTCGCCCGGCAGATGGAAGTGCGCGGCGAAGACCGGCCCGGGCAGGGTCGGCTCGTTCTTGACCGGCTCGGGCAGTCCCGCGCGCACCGCGCGCGTGCCCTCGCCCATGGCCGCCTCGCTCATGCCGCCGTTCCCTCCACTTCGGTCCGTACCGCGGCGAGCAGCCCCTCGCTCGCCGCCTCCACCATCTCAAGACACTCCTCGAAGCCGTCCAGACCCCCGTAGTACGGATCCGGTACGTCGAGGTCGTCGCCCGCCGCAGGGTCGTACGAGCGCAGCAGGCGCACCTTGCGCGCGTCCTCCTCGGTGGGGGCGAGCCGGCGCAGGGCCTTGAGGTGGCCGGAGTCGAGGGCGATCACGAGGTCGAGGCGGGCGAACCAGGACGCCTGGAACTGGCGGGCGGTGTGGTCGCCGTCGTACCCGTGTTCCGTGAGGACGCGGACGGTGCGCGGGTCGGCGCCGTCGCCCTCGTGCCAGCCGCCGGTGCCGGCGCTGTCGGCCTCGACACGGTCGTCGAGGCCGGCCTCGGCCGTGCGGGCACGGAAGACGGATTCGGCCATCGGGGAACGGCAGATGTTGCCGGTGCAGACGAAGCAGACGCGGTAGGTCATCGGATGCTCAGTCCGTGTCGGGAAGGATCATGTTGAGGGCCCAGGACACGATCGAGATGATCAGGCCGCCCAGGACGGCG
Source organism: Streptomyces sp. NPDC054770 (assembly GCF_053611985.1). NCBI lineage: Bacteria > Bacillati > Actinomycetota > Actinomycetes > Kitasatosporales > Streptomycetaceae > Streptomyces > Streptomyces sp. NPDC054770. The sequence goes on along the minus strand of NZ_JBSHBL010000017.1, from coordinate 60,283 downwards.
GTCCAGAACCCCTCCACGTGGAAGCTCAGGTCCAGCTTGTCGCACACCCATGACGTCAGCAGCAGCATCAGCGCGTTGACCACCAGGGTGATCAGGCCGAGAGTGAGGATGAACAGCGGGAAGGTCAGGACCTTCACGATCGGCTTGACCAGGAAGTTCACCAGACCGAAGACCAGGGCCACCAGGATCAGCGTCCAGACCTTCTTGGCGGTGTTGTCGCCGGTCAGGGTGATCTTGTCGAGCAGCCACACGGCGACCGCCAGAGCGCCCGCGTTGGCGATCGTCTTGACTACGAAATTCTTCATGTGTCTGATCGTGACAGAAGAGATCGGATGCAAATAGTGAGGCGAGGGCGGCAACGGCGATGAAGGCATTCCGGCTGGACGAACTGGAGGCGGAACGCGCCGCCAACGACGGGGCCTACCTGCAGTTCCTGCGGGAGCGGAACATGTCGGTCGGTCTCTACGCCCTCGACGCGGGCTCGCACGACCCGCAGCAGCCGCACCACCAGGACGAGGTCTACTTCGTCGTCAGCGGCCGCGCCGCGATCACCGTCGGCCTGGAGACCACGCAGGTGGCGCGGGGCAGCGTGGTGTACGTGCCGGCCGGGGTGGCCCACAAGTTCCATCACATCAGCGAGGATCTGAGGGTTCTGGTCGTCTTCTCTCCCCCCGAGGCCTGACCCCGGTCCTCGGGGTTCCCTAGGGGAAGGGTCAGGGGAGGACAAGGGATCCAGGACCCCCGCACGCCCCCCTCGCGGCTCTAGCATCGGATGCAGGACATCGCATCGTGCGGGACGCACGAGACCGTACGTGCCGGAACGCACGAGAAAGCGGAGGACAGGGCAATGCGAGAGATCTTCACAGGTCTGCCGTGGTGGGTGAAGTGGATCGCGGTGCCGGTCATCGCGCTGGTGGTGTTCGGCGGTCTGATCACGGCCGTGATCAGCTGGGTGGTCTTCCTGCTCTTCAAGTTGCTGATCTTCGTGGCGCTGGTCGGCGGACTGATCTACATCGTGCGGAAGTTCATGTCGAACTCCTCGTCGAAGAGCGACTGGTGAGGACCGTGGGAATCGGTGGCCGGTAACAGGAATCACCGGTTCCCTCGGGGGAGGGAAGTTTCCCGCACAGGCGGACCGGGAGCGGTGGCGGACGGTTAGAGTCGCTGACCCCCTCGCGCTCCGGGAGTGACCCTTGGCCACGCTTGACGCCGCCCCCGCACCCACGGAACATCCAGCACCCCCCGTCCAACGCCGTTCCAGCACACCCCCCGTGCAGCGGCCGGCCACCCCGGCCGACCCCGCACCACCGCACCCGGCCACCCTCATCGGCTCTGTCCAGCGCGCCATGCGCCTGCTGGAGTGCGTCGCCGGACACGCACACGGCGCACCCGCCAAACAACTGGCCCGGGAGACCGGCCTCGCCCTGCCCACCGCCTACCATCTGCTGCGCACCCTGGTCCACGAGGGCTACCTGCGCCGCGACAAGGGACTGTTCTTCCTCGGTGAGGCGGCGGAGCGGCTGAGCAGCAGCGGAGCGCAGCAGAAACGTCGCAGCGCCGTCGTCGACACCCTTGCCCACTGGCGGGATTCGATCGGTGTCCCGGTGTACTACGCCATGTACCGGGACGGCGAGATCGAAGTCATGTGCGTGTCCGACTCCCCGGGTACCCCGGCGGTGGAGGAGTGGGCCGGCTTCCGCGAGACCGGACATGCGCACGCCATCGGCCAGTGTCTCCTCTCCCAGCTGGACGAGGACGCCCGCCGCGACCACCTCGGCCGTCACCCTGTGCGGCCCCTCACCCCGTACACGGTCCGTGACGACCAGACCCTGCTGCGACGGCTGGAACGGACGCGGCGGATGGAGCCGGTGGTGGAGCGCCAGGAGTACGCGCTGGGGACGGTGTGCGCGGCGATCCCCCTCACCGTCGGCACCACGGCCGCCACGATCGCCATCTCCCTCCCTCTCCACCAGGCCGACCGGCTGCTGCCCGCCGTCCGGCAGTTGCAGGCCGAGGTGGGGCGCCATCTGGGATCCCTGGCCATCGCTATCAGTATCTGAAAACTCACTCCTTGTGATCTCTCGTGTACTTTCAGCAAGATTTGACCACCATCAAAGGGATAAAACCCGGCCAGTCGGTGTCATATGACGGGGTAGGCAATGCGCGAGTCCGTACAAGCAGAAGTCATGATGAGCTTTCTCGTCTCCGAGGAGCTCTCCTTCCGCATCCCCGTGGAGTTGCGCTACGAGACCTGTGATCCCTATGCCGTGCGACTCACCTTTCATCTGCCCGGGGACGCGCCGGTGACCTGGGCCTTCGGCCGGGAACTGCTGATCGACGGGGTGGGGCGGCCGTGCGGCGAGGGTGATGTGCACATCGCGCCCGCCGATTCCGAGGTGCTGGGCGAGGTGCTGATCCGGCTTCAGGTCGGCGGTGACCAGGCCGTGTTCCGGTCCTCCGCACCCCCGCTGGTGGCCTTCCTCGACCGTACGGACAAGCTGGTGCCGCTCGGCCAGGAGGGCTCACTCGCCGACTTCGACGCGCACCTCGACGAGGCCCTGGACCGCATCCTGGCCGAGGAACAGAGCGCCGGCTGAAGCGTTACGGCACAGGGGCGCGCGGCGCTCCGCCGAGCCGTGTGAGGGCACGCAGGAACGCTTCTGCCCGTCCGTGGCCGGACCGCTGCCGCAACGCGCCGCCCACCCGCGCGCCCCTGCGCGTCACCGCACCTCACCGCTTCCGGCGCCGCCCCCGCCCGCCACGCGCCACGGCGGCCACGGCCGGCGCGGCCTCCGTGGACGCGGCCGTCTCCGTGCCCGGCCGGTCGGCCGACACCACCAGGGCCGCGAGCAGCGTGGTGACCGGCACCGAGGCGACCAGGCCGATCGAGCCGACCAGCGTGCGCACGATCTCCTCGGCGACCAGCTCGCTGTTGGCGACCGTGGCCACACTGCTCTGCGCGATCGAGAAGAGCAGCAGCAGCGGCAGCGCGGCGCCCGCGTAGGCCAGCACCAGGGTGTTGACGACGGAGGCGATGTGGTCACGGCCGATGCGGATGCCCGCCCGGTACAGCCCGCGCCAGCCCATCGTCGGGTTGGCCTCGTGCAGTTCCCAGACGGCCGAGGTCTGGGTCACCGTCACGTCGTCCAGGACACCCAGCGAACCGATGATGACCCCGGCCAGCAGCAGACCGCTCATGTCGATCGACGGATACAGGCCGTGGATCAGACCGGTGTTGTCGTCGGTGTTGCCGGTGAGCGCGGCCCAGTCGATGAACTCCGAACCGAGCAGGCCGATCAGGCACAGCGAGACCAGCGTGCCGAGCACCGCCACCGAGGTCCGGGCCGACAGCCCGTGGCACATGTACAGGGCGATCAGCATGATGGCGCTCGACCCGACCACCGCCATCAGCAGCGGATTCGAGCCCTGCAGGATCCCCGGCAGGATGAACAGGGTCAGCACCAGGAAGCTGACGGCCAGCGCGACCAGCGCCATCACACCGCGCAGCCGGCCCACCACCACGACGGCCAGTGCGAAGATCCCGGCCAGCAGCGCCATCGGGAACTTCCGGTTCACGTCGGTGACCGAGTACTGGAGGTCCTTGGGCGCGGAGGGTTCGTACGCGGCCACGACCTTCTCGCCCTCGTGCAACTGCCGCGACTGGTCGGGCTGCACGATCTCGGTGAAGGTACGGCCCTTGTCCTTGCCGGCGTCGACCCGGACCGTGGCCTTCTTGCAGGTGCCGCCCTCCTCCTGCGTCGAGGAAGTGCCGTCGGCGGTGGAGGTGTCGCCGGTCGAGCCGCCTCCGGAGGCGTTGACCGACTTGCAGCTGACGGAGACGACCTTGGTGACCGTCGCTGCCTGCGTCTGGCGGTCGAAGCCGACGCCGGTGCGCTCGTGCGGCGGGGCGCCGCCCGGCCACAACACCACGAGGCCGACCACGACCGCGGCGGTGAAGGGGATGAGGATCGCCGCGATGACCTTGCGCAGATGCTTGGAGACGGGTGCGGCGGGTCCGTGGCTGTGACTGTGTCCGTGCGAATGGCCGTGACCGCCGCCGGGCCCGGAGCCGTTCTGGCCGGTGCTCGGACCGGGCGAGTGGCTTTGGGCGTGGCCGTGGGCGTTGTCGTGAGGGTGGGCAGGTCCGTGGTCGTACTGCTCGCCCTGCCCGTGGATGTGTCCGTCACCGGCACCAGGGCCCCCGTGGCCGGGTCCGCCGCCCCGCGTGGCGCCGTTGCCGCGCCGCGGGTCGGGAGGCGGATAGGGGTGCTGCTGTGTCGAGGTCACCGCCCGATCATCGCAAGAACGGCAGGGGCCCTCTGTTCACCGCGCCCGAATTGACGCTAGCGTGGAGGCACCTTTGCACACGCGGGAGCTCGGAGCACCGGGCTGAGAGGGCGCTGACCTCCGTATTCGCGATGTTTCACGTGGAACGAGTGATGTTTCACATGAAACGCCGCCCGACGGAAGCCGCTGCGTCGACCGCCGAACCTGTTACCGGGTAATGCCGGCGTAGGGAGTAGGTCTCATGACCAACAAGGATGCACGCACGCCTGCCTTCAGCCAGGACGAACAGCCCATTGCGGGTGAAACGTCGCCGGAGGCCGGGAAGTCCATCGGCTGGCACAAGGGGTATGTCGAGGGCTCCCGCCCCGATCTGCGGGTGCCGGTCCGTCAGGTGCACCTCACCAACGGGCAGTCGGTCACGCTCTACGACACTTCGGGCCCGTACACCGATCCGCTCGTCGAGACCGACGTCCGCAGGGGGCTGCCGCCGCTGCGGGAGAACTGGATCATCGCCCGCGGTGACACCACCGAGTACGCGGGCCGGCCCGTCCGCCCCGAGGACGACGGGATCAAGCACACCGCGCCGCGTGGCGGCCTGCGCAACCTGGACGCGGTGTTCCCGGGCCGCCCGCGCCAGCCGCGCCGCAGCCGGGACGGCGAGGCGGTGACGCAACTCGCGTACGCCCGCCGGGGCGAGATCACCCCGGAGATGGAGTACGTGGCCATCCGCGAGAACGTTTCTCCCGAAGTGGTCCGCGAGGAGATCGCGGCGGGCAGGGCCGTACTGCCCGCCAACGTCAACCACCCGGAGATCGAGCCGATGATCATCGGGAAGCGGTTCCTGGTGAAGGTCAACGCCAACATCGGCAACTCCGCGGTCACCTCCTCCATCGAGGAGGAGGTCGAGAAGATGACCTGGGCGACCCGCTGGGGCGCCGACACGGTCATGGACCTCTCCACCGGACGCAACATCCACACCACCCGCGAGTGGGTGCTGCGCAACTCCCCCGTCCCCATCGGCACGGTGCCGCTCTACCAGGCGCTCGAGAAGGTCGACGGCAGGGCCGAGGAGCTGACCTGGGAGATCTACAAGGACACGGTCGTCGAACAGGCCGAGCAGGGCGTGGACTACATGACCGTCCACGCGGGCGTACGCCTGCCGTACGTACCGCTCACCGCCAACCGCAAGACCGGCATCGTCTCGCGCGGCGGCTCGATCATGGCGGCCTGGTGCCTCGCGCACCACAAGGAGTCGTTCCTGTACGAGAACTTCGAGGAACTCTGCGAGATCCTCGCCGCCTACGACGTCACGTACTCGCTGGGCGACGGTCTGCGCCCCGGGTCCATCGCGGACGCCAACGACGAGGCACAGTTCGCGGAGTTGCGCACGCTCGGGGAACTCAACCGGATCGCCAGGCGTTTCCATGTACAGACGATGATCGAGGGCCCGGGCCATGTCCCGATGCACAAGATCAAGGAGAACATCGACCTTCAGCAGGAGATCTGCGATGAAGCTCCGTTCTATACGCTCGGCCCGCTGACCACGGACGTCGCGCCGGCCTACGACCACATCACCTCCGGCATCGGCGCCGCGATGATCGCCTGGTGGGGCACGGCGATGCTCTGCTATGTGACGCCCAAGGAGCACCTGGGCCTGCCCAACCGGGACGACGTCAAGACCGGCGTCATCACCTACAAGATCGCCGCCCATGCGGCCGACCTCGCCAAGGGCCACCCGGGCGCGCAGGAGTGGGATGACGCGCTGTCCGACGCCCGCTTCGAGTTCCGGTGGGAGGACCAGTTCAACCTCGCCCTGGACCCGTACACGGCCCGCGAGTTCCACGACGAGACGCTCCCGGCGGAGCCGGCGAAGACGGCCCACTTCTGCTCGATGTGCGGGCCGAAGTTCTGCTCGATGAAGATCAGTCAAAGCATCACAGAGCGGTTCGGTGGTGCGGCGACTGAGGGGGCGTCACCGGAGGAGGTCGCGGAGGGGATGCTCCAGAAGTCGAAGGAGTTCGCGGCGAGCGGGAACCGGGTGTATCTGCCGCTGGCGGACTGAGTTCTTGACGAGGTGCCGGTCCGGGTTGTCGAACACCCTGGACCGACACCGCCGGCCCGGTCACCCTTGGGTGTCCTGCTGGGAGTCCTGTGGGTACCAGCGCAGCTCCACCGTGTTGCCGTCCGGGTCCCGGACGTAGACCGAGGTGGCGGTGGAGCGTGCGCCGAAGCGGCTTACGGGGCCCTCGACGACGGTGAACGCCCCGGACGCGATGATCTCGTCCCAGTCCACCGGCTCCACGGTGAGACAGATGTGGTCGACGTTGGACTCGCTCCGGCGGCGGGCTACCAGGTCGATGATGGTCTCCGGAGTGACTCTGACCGAAGGGAAGGGGACCTTGCCGGATCGCCATTCCGCGAGGCGGACCGGCTCCAGGCCGAGGCGCCCGGCGTAGAAGTCCAGCGACCGTTCGATGTCCTGGACGTTGAGGACCAAGTGGTCGAGTGCCTTTACGCGTACAGGGGGCACTGCGTCTCCGGAGCGCTGCCGCGGTGTCGGGGAGGCAGGGGTAGCAGTGGCGTTCATGAGGCTTCCTCGGGGGGCGAATGCGGTGTCAGGGGTGACCGGGTGGGATGCCCTCCACGATCGGCCGTGGGACGGGTGCCATCAAGGCATGATCGGAGTACGACCGTTGAGCAGGATTAAACGCTGGGGGGCATCATGCTGGAGCGGCTGGAAACCGAGGTCTTCCTGACGCTCGCCGACGAGTTGCACTTCGGCCGGACCGCCGAGGCGTTGGGGGTCACGACCGGGCGGGTCGGCCAGATGATCAAGAAGCTGGAACGCCGCGTCGGCGGCACGCTGTTCGAACGAAACAGCCGTTCCGTCCGTCTCACCCCGATCGGACGGCAGCTGGCCGATGACCTGCGGCCCCTGGCCGCCGCCATGGAGGAGGCACTGCGCAGAGCGGCCGACGCCAGTCGTGGCGTCACAGGGGAACTGCGGGTGGCCTTCCTCGGAGAGTGGACGGCGCCGGCACTGCTCAGAGCCGTCAGTTCGTTCACCGCACGTCATCCCGACTGCCGGGTCCACGTACGGGAGGTGCAGCTGTCCAACTCCCGGGCGAGCCTGCTGGACGGTTCGATCGACATCCTCCTCGCCTCCTACCCGTTCGACGGCATGGCCTGCGGGCCGGTGCTGCTGAGGGAGGACCGGGTGCTCGCTGTGGCGGCCGGGCATCCACTGGCCGGCGAACCGTCGGTATCGGTCGAAGCAATGGCTCGATATCCCGTGGTGCAGTACCCGGACGTGACCTCCGCGGCCTTCAAGAGGGACCGCACACCGGATCGCACACCCTCGGGCAAGCCCGTGCCGAGAGGCCCCGTCGGCGGGTCGTTCTCCGAGATGCTCACTCTGGTCGCCATGGGCAGAGGTGTCCTCCCAGTGGGAGAGCATTCCCGGCAGTACTACCCCCGACCCGATATCGCCTACGTGCCGCTTCACGATGCGCTGCCGATCGAGCGAGGGCTGGTCTGGATGGAGGGGAACACAACAGAACGGGTGCGTGCGTTCGTCAGAGCGGCGGCTCGTGCCGTATTGCCGATACCGAGCGCTTCCGCGCCGCTGTGATCGCGGAGTGACGGGGGATCGGGGGCATCGGCCGGATCCCTGGGAAGGGGCTTCCGGCACGTGCCTGGCCGGCTGCCGGGCTCACCAGGTCTCGACGTGGTCCAGGACGTATGCGGCGAGTTCCGGTGGGTGCAGGTCCAGCGCGGTCACCGCGACGGGGTCCCGACCCGCGCGGTGTATCCGACAGTGCCGCCGCGGGTGGAGTACCGGCTGACCGGGCTGGGTCGGGAGGCGGGTGGGCTCGTGCAGCGCGTCACCGACTGGTCGCAGGCGAACATGGCCGCCATGCGGGCGGCGCGGGAGGAGTTCGACGGGCGTGCCGTCCGTCAGCTCCCCGGCGCGGCCTCGTAGACCGGGTGTCCGGCCTGCGCCCCCTCGCCGGGGGCGCAAGCCGGGCTATTCCGGCTGGTGTTCCGGGCCTCCGAAGTCCGGGCTGGTGTAGTCCGGGCTGGTGAAGCTCGGGCGGGAAGCGGGTGCGGCGCCGTCGTCGGTGCTGAAGCCGGGACGGCCGTAACCGAGACGCGGCATCCGGCCCGCCGGGCCCGACGGGGCGGTACTGCGCAGTCCGGCCGCGCCGGTGTCGGCGGCCAGTGCTTCCCGCAGGAAGGGCAGGATGCCGCGCTCCAGCAGGGCCTCCCGCCAGGCCTCCCTGGCCTTGGCCACCTCCCCGCCGGGTTCGCCGTAGGCTCCGGCCTCCAGCGAGGGGCTGTTGCGCAGTGCGGTGAGCAGCAGTCCCGCGCCGGCCATGAGGATGGTGGCCGCGGTCACCACGCCGAACACCCAGCCCGCGGTGAGCATGGTCTGGGCGAACGCCGGGGCCGGGTCCAGCATCTTGAGGACGTAGCCGACGAGCAGGAAGATCGCGGCGGCGGTGCCGGCGAGCACGGGCGCCAGGACCAGGGCGAGGGCGAAGCCTCCGGCGCCGGTGGTCTCGGCGGCCTCGCCGAGGGTGGTGGCGAGCCCCATCGCGCCGCCCACGCCGGGCTCCGTGGAGCCGGAATCCTGGACGACGGCCGGGGTGGACCGCGCGGGATTGCGCAGTTCCTCGCGGACCTTCACATAGTGCTGGTACTCGGTCGCCGCGGCCGCCGTGATCAGTGTGGTGGCGTTGAGCGCCATGGTGCGCAGCTGTTCGGTGTTCAAACGCCGGCCTATACCGGCCAGTTCGGGACGGTACTGGGCGGAGCGCAGCGCCTCATCGAGGATCCGCTCGTATTCCTGGCGGTCCTCGCTGTGCAGGTGCTGCGGAACGCTGTTCATGTGCATCCCCCGATGCTCCGTAGGGCTTGTGGCTCGCACGCCGGCGAACCGTCGGGCAGAAACGGAGGGGAGCCTGCTACGGATAAACCGATGGTAGAGCCGTTACGGCACGCGGTGACAGGGGGTTGCCGGAAATTGGGGGTGGACCGCGTGTGACATCGGGGGGATCGAACAGCCCGGCGAACGCTCAGGCGTCCAGCGGAAGTTGCCTCACCAGCAGCTTTCCGGCCATGGTCACGCCGCCGTCCATGGCGATGGCGAGCCCGTCGGCGTACACGTGCGGTCCTTCCACAACGGGGCCGGCGGCCTCTTCGCCCTCCTCGGAGCCGACTTCCCCGAGCAGATAGGGAATCGGGCTGTGTCCGTGAACGATGCGGGTACCGCCGTACGTATCGAGAAGGGAACGGACGGCGTCTGCACCCCCCTCGTCGCGGAAGGAGAAGCGCTTGGTGAACTTGCGGAACAGGTCCCACACCTCGTCCGCGTCGTTACGCGTGATGGTCTCGCGGACCGTGTCGTTGACCGCCTCGATCGAATCGCCGTAGTCGAGGTAGGCGGTGGTGTCGGAGTGGACCAGCAGATAGCCGTCGACCTCCTCGACGGCGTCCAGGCGGGCCATCCACTGGAGGTGGTGGTCCTGGAGCCGGTCCATGTCGGTCTTCTGGCCGCCGTTGAGCAGCCAGGCCGCCTGGAAGGTGGCGGTGCCCGCGCCGGAGTTGACGGGGGTGTCGCCGAACCGCTTGGCGCCGAGCAGCAGCAGCTCGTGGTTGCCCATGAGGGCCTTGCAGTAGCCGCCGGCCGCGGCCGCCTCGGCGGACAGCCGCATCACCAGGTCGATGACGCCGATGCCGTCCGGACCCCGGTCGGTGAAGTCACCGAGAAACCAGAGCCGGGCGGTGCCCGCACACCACTGGCCGTCCGCGTCGATCAGCCCCTGCTCCCGCAGCGCGGCGAGCAGTTCGTCGAAGTAGCCGTGCACGTCGCCGACGACGTACAGCGGGCCGGGACCGGCCGCGAGCTGCGAGGCCGGGGCGGCGGCCGGTTCGACCGGCATCCGGAGCGTGTCGCCGCGGCGGATGACGGGAAGGTCGCGCTGGGTCGGCGTGTACCCCTCTGGGTACCCCTCCGGATATGCCTCGGGATACCCCTCCGGGTATGCCTCGGGGTACGGCTCGTCGAGTGGCGGGGCGACATCTCCGGGGTGCGCGCCGTGGGTGTACGGGCCGGTCTCGTTGACGTACCCGGGCACCCGGAAGTCGCGCAACGTCGCCGTCCGCTCCGCCTCGGGTCCCTGACCGGCCCCCTGAGTCATCAGACCCCTCCACCATCGCGCCGCATCTGCACCGCTTCGGCCTGCCTGGTCGCAGCGGCCCGCGGTGTCGTGGGCCCATCATAGGAATGCCCGTCGCGCCGTGTGATGACCCAGGGGTGGTGAATCCCGGCAGGACTCCGGTTCAGCGTGGCTTTCGCCCCGGTTGGGCAGGGGTTCGACCCACCGTCGTTCAGCTGCCGGCCGCCGTCGGACGGCGCCCGGCAGCTGCGCCGCCCCGCTCTCCGCGCGTCCGTGCTACTCCTCCTCCGGTGCCCGCGGCGGGCTGACCGTGGTGCGCTGCTGGCGTCGCTGGGAGGAGGTACGCACGATCAGTTCGGTCGGTATCACCTGCTCGACCGGCTGGTCCGACTCGACCCCCTCGATCGCGTCGATGAGCAGCTGCACCACCGCCGTGCCGATGCGGCGCGGCTTCAGGGAGAGCGTGGTGATGGGCGGCTCGGTGTTGGCGTACACGGTCGACTCGCTGCAGCACACCAGCAGCAGGTCGTCCGGGACGCGCAGTCCGTAGCGGCGGGCGGCGGCGAGCAGGTCGGTGCCGTTGGGGTCGAAGAGGCCGTAGACGGCGTCGGGGCGGTCCGGGCGGGCGAGCAGCCGGTCGGCGGCGACGGCGCCGGCGCACGGGTCGTGCGCCGGGTAGGCCTCGTAGACCGGGTCCTGGCCGACGCGTTCGCACCAGCGCAGGTAGGCGGTGGTCGACAGATGCGTGTACGTGTCCGTCGTGGTGCCGGTGAGCAGGCCGATCCGGCGGGCGCCCGCGTCGGCGAGATGGTCGAGGATGCCGAGGACGGCGGCCTCGTGGTCGTTGTCCACCCAGGCGGTGACCGGGAGCGAGCCGGCCGGGCGGCCGTCGGAGACCACCGGCAGGCCCTGCCGGACCAGTTCGCTGACCACCGGGTCCTGGTCGGAGGGGTCGATGACGACCGTGCCGTCCAGGGCGACGTTCGACCACACGTCGTGGCGTGAGGTCGCGGGCAGGATGACCAGGGCGTAGCCACGGGCGAGCGCGGCCGAGGTGGCGGCCCGCGCCATCTCCGCGAAGTACGCGAACTCGGTGAAGGTGAAAGGTTCATCCCCGTACGTCGTCACGGTCAGGCCGATGAGTCCCGACTTGCCGGTACGGAGGGTGCGGGCGGCGGCCGAGGGGCGGTACCCCAGCCGGTCGGCGACCTCTCTGACATGGCGGCGGGTGGCATCCGGGAGTCTGCCCTTGCCGTTCAGGGCGTCGGAGACGGTCGTGATGGAGACTCCGGCGGCGGCGGCCACGTCTCTGATGCCCGCCCGGCCCGGCCGGCTGCCTCGCCGAGAGGTTTCCGCGCGGCTCACCTGGTGCTTCCCTGCTGCTGTCATGGCGAGCCGATAGTAGGGCTCATGCGGTGGGGTAGTGCGGACGCATATGCACGCGTTGACAGGCACGTTTCTGCAAGGTCAAAGAGGGTCAACTACCTTAGAAAGAAAGTCAGTTGAACGATCCAATAGTGAGACGTGACTTGTCGGCACGGATGGGCCTGCCAAGTGCCCGATGTTTCGAAGAGGTCTCAACTCACCTGCACGGGTGATGCGCGCTACGGCGCGAGCCACCGGCGCGTAGATATATGTAGGGCGCGCCCCCGAAAAATGCGCCTTCGTGCGGTGATGCCCGTGATGCCAGTGGGGCGGATGGGGTTACGGATGAGGTTCGCCGCTGCGGCTCCTCGCCGGCTCGGCCGATGCCTCGGTCAGGCTCCGTGCTTGCGCTTCGGCTGTACGCAGCGGCGCCGAATCCTCATAAGGTGAGAAGTATTGGATGCCGGCGGTGCGGACGGTCCGCCGGTGGTCGCGAGGAGGACTGCGGTGAGCGAGACGAGCCCCAAGCTGCGCGCCGAGCTGGAGGGTATCCCCACCTACAAGCCGGGCAGGCCGGCGGCGGCCGACGGTCCTGTCGCGTACAAGCTCTCCTCCAACGAGAACCCGTATCCCCCGCTGCCCGGTGTGATGGAGTCCGTCACCGCGGCCGCCGCCTCCTTCAACCGCTACCCGGACATGGCCTGCACCGGGCTGATGAACGAGTTGTCGAACCGCTTCGGCGTTCCGCTCGGCCATCTGGCCACCGGCACCGGGTCGGTGGGTGTCGCCCAGCAGTTGATCCAGGCCACCAGCGGCCCGGGCGACGAGGTGATCTACGCCTGGCGCTCCTTCGAGGCGTACCCGATCATCACGCAGATCAGCGGCGCCCGGTCGGTCCAGGTGCCGCTCACGCCCGGTGACGTGCACGACCTGGACGCGATGGCGGACGCCGTCACCGACCGCACCCGGCTGATCTTCGTCTGCAACCCCAACAACCCGACCGGCACGGTCGTGAAGCGGGCCGAGCTGGAGCGGTTCCTGGACCGGGTGCCGAGTGACGTGCTGGTGGTCCTCGACGAGGCCTACCGGGAGTTCATCCGCGATCCCGAGGTGCCCGACGGCGTCGAGATCTACCGTGAGCGGCCGAACGTCTGCGTGCTGCGGACCTTCTCCAAGGCGTACGGCCTCGCCGGGCTGCGCGTCGGCTTCGCGATCGCGCATGAGCCGGTGGCGGCTGCGCTGCGCAAGACGGCGGTCCCCTTCGGCGTGAGCCAGCTCGCCCAGGAGGCGGCGATCGCCTCGCTGCAGGCCGAGGACGAGCTGCTCGGCCGGGTCGGCTCGCTGGTGTGCGAGCGGCAGCGCGTGGTCGAGGCGCTGCGCGGCCAGGGCTGGACGGTGCCCGAGACCCAGGCGAACTTCGTGTGGCTGCGGCTGGGGGAGCGTACGACGGCCTTCGCCCAGCTCTGCGAGGAGCACGGCGTGGTCGTCCGCCCCTTCCCGGGCGAGGGTGTGCGGGTGACGGTCGGCGAGAACGAGGCGAACGACATCTTTCTGAAGGTGGCGGAGGCGTTCCGCAAGGAGCTGTAGAGCCTGCGGGGCCCCGGGGACTCCCCGCGGGCCCACGCGGCCACGGGTGGCACGGATGCGGGGTCGTACGGCCGACATGGGGCCGGGCGGCCCCGCACGCGTCTGCGGAGGGTGCCGAACGGCTCAAGTGCGACCCCCCTTCGATGGTCGACCATCAGTGCGTCATAATGGCTTGTGAATGTGAATGCATTCACAAGCTCGACCCTTTTGCTCCGTTATGCACGTCACAAAGGGGTCATGTGCCGCTGTACCACGGCGACGTAAGGAGACTGACGACGTGTACCTGGCTCTGGCGCCGGAGACACTGGCGCGCTGGCAGTTCGGCATCACCACCGTCTACCACTTCCTGTTCGTCCCGCTGACGATCTCGCTGGCCGCTCTCACGGCCGGTCTGCAGACCGCCTGGGTGCGCACGGAGAAGGAGAAGTACCTCAGGGCGACCAAGTTCTGGGGCAAGCTCTTCCTGATCAACATCGCGATGGGCGTGGTCACCGGCATCGTGCAGGAGTTCCAGTTCGGCATGAACTGGTCCGACTACTCGCGCTTCGTCGGCGACATCTTCGGCGCGCCGCTCGCCTTCGAGGCGCTGATCGCCTTCTTCTTCGAGTCCACCTTCATCGGGCTGTGGATCTTCGGCTGGGACAAGCTGCCCAAGAGGATCCACCTGGCCTGCATATGGATGGTCTCCATCGGCACGATCTTGTCCGCGTACTTCATCCTCGCGGCCAACTCGTGGATGCAGCACCCCGTCGGCTACAAGATCGACAAGGCGAAGGGGCGGGCCGAGCTCACCGACTTCTGGGCCGTTCTCACCCAGAACACCGCGCTGGCCCAGGCCTTCCACACGCTGTCCGCGTCCTTCCTGACCGGCGGCGCGTTCATGGTCGGCATCGCCGCCTTCCACCTGTTCCGCAAGAAGCACATCACCGTGATGAAGACCTCGCTGCGGCTCGGTCTGGTCACCGTCGTCATAGCCGGCATGCTCACCGCGATCAGCGGTGACACCCTCGGCAAGGTCATGTTCAAGCAGCAGCCGATGAAGATGGCCGCCGCCGAGGCCCTGTGGGACGGCCAGAAGCCGGCGCCCTTCTCGATCTTCGCCTACGGCGACGTCAGCAAGGGGCACAACACCGTCGAACTGTCCGTCCCCGGCCTGCTGTCGTTCCTGGCCGACGACAGCTTCAACTCGTACGTCCCCGGCATCAACGACACCAACAAGGCCGAGCAGCAGAAGTACGGAGCCGGCGACTACCGGCCCATCATCCCGGTCACCTTCTGGGCGTTCCGCTGGATGATCGGCTTCGGTATGGCGTCCTTCGCCATCGGACTGGCCGGGCTCTGGCTGACCCGCAAGAAGTTCATGCTGCCGCAGCACCTGCGGGTCGGTGAGGACGAGGTGCCGAACCTGGTCCTCTTCAAGAGCAAGGCGCTCAGCCCCGAGCTCGGCAGGCTGTACTGGCTGGTGGCGATCTGGACGCTCGGCTTCCCGCTGATCGCCAACTCCTGGGGCTGGATCTTCACCGAGATGGGCCGCCAGCCCTGGGTCGTCTACGGCGTCCTGCAGACCCGTGACGCGGTCTCCCCCGGTGTCTCCCAGACCGAGATCCTCATATCGATGATCACCTTCACCGCGCTCTACGCCGTCCTCGCCGTCGTCGAGGTCAAGCTGCTCGTGAAGTACGTGAAGGCGGGCCCGCCCGAGCTCACCGAGGACGACCTCAACCCGCCCACGAAGATCGGCGGCGAGCCCCGTGACGCCGACAAGCCGATGGCCTTCTCGTACTAGGCCGAGGGAGACGCAGTCATGGAACTTCACGACGTCTGGTTCGTCCTGATCGCCGTCCTGTGGACCGGCTACTTCTTCCTGGAGGGATTCGACTTCGGGGTCGGCATCCTCACCAAGCTGCTCGCCCGGGACCGCCTGGAGAAGCGGGTGCTGATCAACACGATCGGCCCGGTCTGGGACGGCAACGAGGTGTGGCTGCTCACCGCGGGCGGCGCGACCTTCGCCGCCTTCCCCGAGTGGTACGCCACGCTCTTCTCCGGCTTCTACCTGCCCCTGCTGGTGATCCTGGTCTGCCTGATCGTCCGGGGCGTCGCCTTCGAGTACCGGGCGAAGCGGCCCGAGGAGAACTGGCAGCGCAACTGGGAGACCGCGATCTTCTGGACCTCGCTGATCCCGGCGTTCCTGTGGGGTGTGGCCTTCGGGAACATCGTGCACGGCGTGAAGATCGACCGGAACTTCGAGTACGTCGGCACCCTCTGGGACCTGTTCAACCCGTACGCCGTGCTCGGCGGACTGGTGACGCTGACCCTGTTCACCTTCCACGGGTCGGTGTTCACCGCGCTCAAGACCGTCGGCGACATCCGGGTACGGGCACGGAAGCTGGCGACCAAGGTCGGTCTGCTCGCCGCCGTGCTGGCGCTGGCCTTCCTGCTGTGGACCCAGGCGGACAGCGGGGACGGCAAGAGTCTGGTGGCCGTGATCGTGGCGGTCGCCGCACTGGTCGCCGCCCTCGGTGCCAATCTGCGGGGCCGTGAGGGATGGGCGTTCGCCCTGTCCGGCGTGACCATCGTGGCCGCTGTGGCGATGCTCTTCCTGTCGCTCTTCCCGAACGTCATGCCGTCGTCGCTCAACGGGGAGTGGAGCCTCACGGTGACCAACGCCTCGTCGAGTCCGTACACCCTGAAGATCATGACGTGGCTGGCGGCGATCGCCACGCCGCTTGTCCTGCTCTACCAGGGGTGGACCTACTGGGTGTTCCGCAAGCGGATCGGTACGCAGCACATAGCGACCGAAGCCGCGCACTGAGTCCGAGGGGAGGGTGTCTCATGGTGATGGTCGCGGTGGTGTGTGACGTTTCACGTGAAACACCCTCTCCGGGCCGAAGGGCATGTTTCACGTGAAACCAATCGATCCCCGTCTGCTGCGTTACGCCCGCGCCACCCGCCTCTTCCTGGTGGCCGTTGTCGGTCTCGGTGCCGTCGGTGCCGGGCTGGTCATCGCTCAGGCCATGCTCGTCGCCGAGGTGGTGGTCGGCGCCTTCCAGTATGGTCAGTCGGTCTCCGAACTCCGCACCCCGCTGCTGCTGTTGGTGGCCGTGGCGGGCGGTCGCGCGCTGGTCTCCTGGCTCACCGAGCTGGCCGCGCACCGGGCGAGCGCGGCGGTCAAGTCCGAGCTGCGGGGCCGGCTTCTCGATCAGGCGGTGGCGCTCGGTCCCGGCTGGCTGAGCGGTCAGCGGACCGGGTCGCTGGTCACGCTCGCCACGCGCGGTGTCGACGCCCTCGACGACTACTTCTCGCGCTACCTGCCGCAGTTGGGGCTGGCGGTGGTCGTGCCGGTCGCGGTGCTGGCGCGCATCGTCACCGAGGACTGGGTCTCCGCGGCGATCATCGTCGGGACCCTGCCGCTGATCCCGCTCTTCATGGTGCTGATCGGCTGGGCCACCCAGTCCCGGACGGACCGTCAGTGGCGGCTGCTGTCCCGGCTCTCCGGCCACTTCCTGGACGTGGTCGCCGGGCTGCCCACGCTGAAGGTGTTCGGCCGGGCCAAGGCGCAGGCCGAGTCCATCCGCCGGATCACCGACGAGTACCGGCAGGCGACCATGCGGACGCTGCGGATCGCCTTCCTCTCCTCCTTCGCGTTGGAGCTGCTGGCCACGTTGTCGGTGGCGTTGGTCGCCGTGACCATCGGCATGCGGCTCGTGCACGGCGACATGGACCTGTACGTCGGGCTGGTCATTCTGGTGCTGGCGCCCGAGGCGTATCTGCCGTTGCGGCAGGTGGGAGCCCAGTTCCATGCGGCGGCGGAGGGGCTGGCGGCGGCGGAGGAGATCTTCGCGGTGCTGGAGACGCCGGTGCCGGTGTCCGGGGCGGGCGAGGTGCCGGTGGGGGCTGCCCTGGCCTTCGAAGGGGTGACGGTCCGGTATCCGGGCCGGTCGGGGGATGCGGTCACCGACGTCTCGTTCACCGTCGAACCCGGGGAGACCGTCGCGCTGGTCGGACCCAGCGGGGTGGGCAAGTCGACGCTGCTGAGCGTGCTGCTGGGGTTCGTACGGCCGGTGGCGGGGCGGGTGCGGGTCGGGGGAGCCGACCTTGCCGGCCTCGACCTGGAGGAGTGGCGGTCGCGGATCGCGTGGGTGCCGCAGCGGCCGCATCTGTACGCCGGGACGATCGCCGAGAACGTACGGCTCGCGCGTCCCGATGCGGACGACGACGCCGTCCGGAGGGCGTTGCGGGACGCCGGGGCGCTGGGGTTCGTGGAGGCGCTGCCGGCGGGGGCGGAGACGATGCTCGGGGAGGACGGGGCCGGTCTGTCCGCCGGGCAGCGGCAGCGGCTGGCGTTGGCGCGGGCGTTTCTGGCGGACCGGCCTGTGCTGTTGCTGGATGAGCCGACGGCTGCGCTGGACGGGGTGACGGAGGCGGAGGTCGTGACGGCGGTACGGAGGCTCTCCGAGGGGCGCACGGTGTTGCTCGTGGTGCACCGGCCGGCGTTGCTCTCGGCGGCGGACCGCGTGGTACGGCTCTCCGGCAGCGAGGCCCCCAGGGGGCTCCGCCCCCTGGACCCCCAGAGCCTTTGCCCACCCACCACCCGACTCGGTCAATTGGAAGGCGAGGGCGGGGAGCAGCTCGGTCAATTGGAAGGGCAGGTCGCGGACCGGCTCGGTCGAGGGGAAGGCAGGGGCGGGGAGCGGCTCGGTCGGTGGGAAGGCGGGGGCGGGGAGTGGCTCGGTGGGGTGGGGAGTGAGGGCGCGGAGCGGCTCGGTCAAGAAGGTCAGGGCGCGGAGCGGCTCGGGCGGTCGGAAGGCCAGGCTGCGGGGCGGCTTGGATGGCTGGGAAGGGAGAGCGTGGAGTCGGGAGGTGGGCGGCGGCTGGGGGTTCTTGGGCGGGTTCGGGGGGATTCCGGGGGGCGGCGGGGGCGGTTGGTGCTTGCGCTTCTGCTTGGGGCTCTTGCTGTTGGCAGTGCCGTTGGGCTGATGGCTACTTCCGGGTGGTTGATCTCGCGGGCCTCGCAACAGCCGCCGGTGCTGTATCTGATGGTCGCCGTGACGGCCACGCGGGCGTTCGGGATCGGGCGGGCGGTGTTCCGGTACGGCGAGCGGCTGGTGTCGCACGATGCCGTGCTGCGGATGCTGGCCGACACACGGGTCGCCGTGTACCGGCGGCTGGAGCGGCTCGCGCCTGCCGGGCTCCGGACGACCAGGCGGGGGGATCTGCTCAGCCGCCTGGTCGCCGATGTGGACACCTTGCAGGACTACTGGCTGCGGTGGCTGCTGCCCGCCGGGGTCGCGGTGGCCGTCTCCGCGGGGGCCGTGGGGTTCACGGCCTGGTTGCTGCCCGAGGCCGGGGCCGCGCTCGCGGTGGGACTGCTGGCCGCCGGTGTCGGTGTGCCGCTGGTGACCTCGGCGGTGGCGCGGCGTGCCGAGCACCGGCTGGCGCCCGCCCGCGGGTTGCTGGCGACCAGGGTGACCGACCTGCTCACCGGCACTGCCGAGTTGACCGTTGCCGGCGCGCTGCCCACCCGTACCGACGAAGCCCGGCGGGCCGACGGCACGCTCACCCGGATCGCCTCTCGGGGAGCCACGGCCACCGCACTCGGCGACGGGCTGACCGCACTGCTGACCGGCCTGACCGTCGCGGCCGCCGCGCTGCTGGGCGCCCAGGGGGTCGCCGACGGCCGGCTGAGCGGCGTGGCGATGGCGGTGGTCGTACTCACTCCGCTGGCCGCCTTCGAGGCCGTACTGGGGCTGCCGTCGGCCGTGCAGCACCGGCAGCGGGTGCGCAGGAGCGCCGAGCGCATCTACGAGGTGCTGGACGCCCCCGAGCCCGTGCGGGAGCCGGAGCGGCCGCGCCAGGCGCCCGCCGCGCCCTTCCCCGTCGTACTGAAGGGCCTGACGGCTCGCTACCCGGGGCAGGGCCGGGACGCGCTCGCCGGGATCGACCTCACCCTGCACGAGGGGCGCAGGGTCGCCGTGGTCGGTGCCTCCGGCGCCGGCAAGTCGACCCTCGCCCAGGTCCTGCTGCGGTTCCTCGACCCGGACGCGGGCGCCTACACGCTCGCAGGTGTGGACGCGTACGGCATGGACAGCGACGACGTACGGCGGTTGGTCGGGCTCTGTGCCCAGGACGCGCATCTCTTCGACAGTTCCGTGCGCGAGAACCTGCTGCTCGCCCGGAAGGACGCCACCGAGGAGCAACTGCGGGACGCGCTGGGCCGGGCCCGGCTGCTCGACTGGGTGGACGGGCTCCCCGACGGGCTCGACACCCTGGTCGGCGAGCACGGGGCGCGGCTGTCCGGCGGGCAGCGGCAGCGGCTGACGCTCGCCCGGGCACTGCTCGCCGACTTCCCGGTGCTGGTGCTGGACGAGCCCGCCGAGCATCTCGACCTGCCCACGGCCGACGCGCTCACCGCGGATCTGCTGGCCGCCACCGAGGGCCGTACGACGCTGCTCATCACGCACCGGCTGGCGGGCCTGGAGGCCGTGGACGAGGTGATCGTCCTCGACGCGGGCCGGGTGGCGCAGCGCGGGACATACGCGGAGCTGGCCGCCGTGGCGGGACCGCTGCGCGCGATGGCGGAGCGGGAGGCGGCGGCCGAGTCGCTGGTGGCAGCGCGGTAGTCCGGCGCGGCGGCCGGCTCAGGCGCGTGCGGCCAGCAGCTGCTCGATCACGACGGCCACCCCGTCCTCGTTGTTGGCGACCGTACGGCCGGAGGCGGCGGCGACGGCGGCGGGGTGGGCGTTGCCCATGGCGAACGACTGGCCGGCCCAGGTCAGCATCTCGACGTCGTTGGGCATGTCACCGAAGGCCACGACCTCGTCGTGCGAGATACCGCGCTCGGCGCACTCCAGAGCGAGCGTGCTGGCCTTGGAGACGCCCGGGCCGCTGATCTCCAGCAGGGCGCTGGGGCTGGACCGGGTGACGGTGGCGCGCTCGCCGATGGCCAGGCGGGCCAGGGTGAGGAAGGCGTCCGGGTCGAGGTCGGGGTGATAGGCGAGGATCTTGAGCACGGGCTCGCCGGCGCTCGGACCGTCGACCGCGAGGATCTCCTCGGCGGACAGCAGATGGTCCGGTATCTCCATGTGCAGCTTGGGATAGGCCGGCTCCTGGTGGAAGCCGTACGTCTGCTCGATCGCGTACACCGTGCCCGGCGCGGCCTCGCGCAGCAGGCCCACGGCGTCCAGCGCGTTCTCCCGGGCCAGGTCGCGCACCTTGACGAAGCGGTGGGCGCCGGGGCCGCCGTGCAGGTCGACCACGGCCGCGCCGTTGCCGCAGATGGCCAGGCCGTGGCCGTGGACGTGGTCGCTGACCACGTCCATCCAGCGGGCCGGGCGGCCGGTGACGAAGAAGACCTCGATCCCCGCCTCCTCGGCGGCGGCCAGCGCGGCGACCGTCCTCGGGGAGACCGACTTGTCGTCGCGCAGCAGGGTGCCGTCGAGATCGGTGGCGATCAGCCGGGGCGGGGTCGCGAAGGCAGGGGATTCGGGCTGTCGGGTCGCTGAGGTCACCGGGTCATTCTCGCGCATATGCCCGCACGGTCGTGCGGGCGGGCGCACAGATGAGACACAGACGACTCCAAATCGCCACTGCCGCCGGTCTGTTCAGCCGTCCGTTCAGCCCAGTTGGGCCAGGGCCTCCATGGCGATCAGTTCGAAGACCTTCTCCTCGGTCGCGAACATCGAGTCGGGGACGGGCCAGTGGATCACCAGCTCGGTGAAGCCCAGCTCCTGGTAGCGGCCGGCGAAGTCGACGAAGGCGTCCAGGGACTCCAGCGGCCGGTTTCGGTCCGGGGTGAACCCGGTGAGCAGGACCTTGTCCAGTTCCGACGCGTCCCGGCCGGCCGCCGCGCAGGTCTCGGCGAGCTTGCCCAGCTGTCCGCGCAGCGCCTCGAAGGACTGCTCGGGCGTCCCCGTCTCGTAGAGCTTCGGGTCGCCGGTGGTCACCCACGCCTGGCCGTGCCGTGCGGCCAGCTTCAGCCCGCGCGGGCCGGTGGCGGCCACCGCGAAGGGCAGCCGGGGCCGCTGCACACAGCCCGGAATGTTGCGCGCCTCGTCGGCCGAGTAGAACTCGCCCTGGTACGTCACGGAGTCCTCGGTGAGCAGCCGGTCGAGCAGCGCCACGAACTCCGCGAACCGGTCGGCCCGCTCCCTCGGGGTCCACGGCTCCTGGCCCAGCGCGGTGGCGTCGAAGCCGGTACCGCCGGCGCCGATGCCGAGCGTCACCCGGCCGCCGGAGATGTCGTCCAGGGAGATCAGCTCCTTGGCGAGCGTCACCGGATGCCGGAAGTTCGGCGAGGTGACCAGGGTGCCCAGCCGCATCCGGTCGGTGACGGAGGCGGCGGCGGTCAGCGTCGGTATCGCACCGAACCACGGGCCGTCCCGGAAGGTGCGCCAGGACAGGTGATCGTACGTGTACGCGGTGTGGAAGCCCAGCTCCTCCGCGCGCGTCCAGGCGTGCCGGCCGCCCTCGCTCCAGCGGCGGTACGGGAGGATCACGGTGCTCAGACGCAGACTCATGGGTCCGAGACTAAGGGGACCCGCCGACCACGGACGAAACGGTCACCGTATGCGGCTGCCCGGCCACGGCGTGAGCAGGAATCGGCGCACGCCTCGTGCGGCAGCGAACCGTCCGGGTCCGTGGTGACACCGAAGCCCGCCGCGCGCCGACCGCCGCCTCGGTGGTGGGCAGATGCTCCCGGTGCCTCTGGTGAGTCCGAATGGTCCACACCAATCGTGATGCCGGGGTCAGTGCGGATCGGGGAAGCGCAGGTAGTGCGGCGGCACGGCCTGCGTCAGCCACACCCCGTTCGCGCTGATGTGGAAGACGTGTCCGTCCCGGTGCATCGCGCCCGCGTCGACCGACAGCACGACGGGGCGGCCGCGCCGGGCACCGACCCGCGTCGCGGTCTCCCGGTCCGCCGACAGATGCACGTCGTGCCTGTTCATCGGCCTGAGGCCTTCGCTCCGGATCGCGTCCAGGTTCCGTGCCACGGTGCCGTGGTAGAGATACGGCGGCGGAGTCGCCGCGGGCAGTCCGAGGTCGACGTCGATGCTGTGGCCCTGGCTGGCGCGGATCCGGGTGCCTTCGATCGCGAACCGCTTCTTGTCGTTGGCGGCGACGACGTGGTCCAGTTCCTCGCGGGTGACCGGGAAACCGTGCGCCGCTGCCGCCGCGAGCAGGGTGTCGATCTCCACCCAGCCCGCCTCGTCCAGGCTGAGCCCGATGCGTTCGGGCTGGTGGCGCAGGTGTTTCGAGAGGTACTTCGACACCTTCACGGTGCGCCGCTCGTCCTGTGCTCCTTCGTTGTGTCTTGCGTTCATGCCACCAGCGTGCCGGGCGAGACGCGGATCACGCAGATATTTTTCGCCGCAGGTTTGATCCACAACCAAGTGCAGTTATCCACAAGGAAATTGGCCGAGTTGTGGACAAGTACTGGGCAGTTCAGGGTGTTTCGTCAAGATCGGTAACAGGCTTGTGATGTGTGGCGAGGGCGTCCAAATGCCGTGCCCGGACCTCGCGTTCGGCAGCAATCGCGATGAACTCCGCGACGCGGTCCGCGCCAACAAGGCCTCGTACGGCCTCGATCGTGCCGGTGGGGAGGGCCACGGAACGCGTCTCGTCCGGGGACTTCGACCGCTCCCCCGCACTCAGTCGACGGCGCACCTCGCGGGTCGCGAACAGGCGCATGGCGCGGGCCAGTTCCGCATCGACCGTCTGACGGGCCAGGGGGCGCAGGCGGCGGACGAGCGAGGCCGCTTCGGCCGCGCCGGCGTCGGTGCGGTGGCCCGGGTCCTCGAGGTAGCGGCCGAAGACGTGCTCGGTGGTGAACTCCAGGAAACGGGCCGCGATGTGTTCGACCTGAGTCCTCAACTCCCGCAGATGCTCGGAGATCGCGGAGAGGGGGACACCGGCCGCGTACAACTCCACTGCCACGGCGAGTTCCTGGGGGCTCGGGACGAGGAAGGAGCCGGGGTCGCCGTCCACCGGTTCCAGTACGCCGAGTGCCACGGCCTCGGCCACGGCCGCGTCGTCGGGGGTGCCGCCGAAGCGGGCGTCCAGGTCGGCGCGGGACACGCGTACCGGTTCCTCGTCGGTCCAGGGGCCCTCTGCTTCGGTGACCAGTCCGAGGACGCCGGCGAGGCCGCGGCCGGTGTCCCAGGCGTCGAGCAACTCCTTGACGGCGGCGAGGGTGTAGCCGCGGGCGAGGAGGTCGGTGATCTGGTGGAGGCGGGTGAGGTGGACGTCGGAGTAGAGGTTGGCGCGGCCGTGGCGTTCGGGGCGGGGGAGGAGGCCCTTGTCCTGGTAGGCGCGGATGGTTCGGACGGTGGTGCGGGAGTGGTGGGCCAGGTCCTCTATGCGGTAAGTGGGGGTGGCCGGGGGGTCGGACATGTGGGGTTCCTTGGCTGGTGACCGGGGTTGGGGGCGGGGGTGTCGCTTACCGGCGCTGGCCGGGTGCCGCTGCGCCCACCCGTGCCGCCCTGCGGCACGCCTGCCCGCAGCTGAGTAGCTGTGAAGCTGTGAAGCGCCCCGTCAGGGGCGCGGGGAACTGCGCGGCCAGCCCCCACCGGGCCGCGGCCGAACAACGACGCCCTACAATCTCGGCTCCACCCGCGCGATCCGCCGCAGAACCCCCGGCGCCACCCGCGAAAGCCACCGCGCGCCCCTCGCCTCCGGTGTCACCGGTACCACCGCGCGGTTGTGTTCCACCGCCTCCAGGATCGCCGAAGCCACCTTCTCCGGCGGGTAGTTGCGCATGCCGTACAGCCGCGCCGAGCGCTGCTGTCGGCGTCGTTCCTCCGCCTCGTCGACGCCCGTGAAGCGGGCCGTCGATGTGATGTTGGTGTTGATGAAGCCGGGGCAGATCGCCGTCACCCCGATGCGCTGGGCGGCGAGTTCGGCGCGCAGGCACTCGGACAGCATCAGGACCGCCGCCTTGGAGGTGCTGTAGGCCGGCAGGGCGCGGGAGGGCTGGTACGCGGCGGCCGACGCGACGTTGACGATGTGGCCGCCCTGGGCGCGTTCCGCCATCCGGGCCCCGAAGAGGCGGCAGCCGTGGATGACGCCCCAGAGGTTGACGTCCAGGACCCGCCGCCAGTCCTCCGTCGTCGTCGTGAAGAAGGACCCCGACAGGCCGATGCCCGCGTTGTTGACCAGTACGTCCAGCACCCCGTACTCGCGGTGGACCTTCTCCGCGAGCTTCTCCATGGCCTGCTCGTCGGAGACGTCGGCGGTTTCGGCCCACGCGTCCGCCGCGCCGATCAGCCGGGACAGCTCGGCGGTGCGGGCGGCCGCCTCCGCGTCCCGGTCCACCGCCACCACGCGCGCGCCCGTCTCCGCGAAGGCGAACGCCGTCGCCCGTCCGATGCCGCTGCCCGCGCCGGTGACCAGGACCAACTGGCCCCCGAACCGCTGGGCATGGCGGTCGGCGGGCTTCGGCTCCGGGGCTCGGCCGTCCTCCGTGGACATCACGAACTCCTCGATCCAGGAAGCCACCTGGTCCGGCCGGGTGCGCGGGATCCAGTGCTTGTCGGGCAGGGTGCGGCGGGTGAGCCGGGGCACCCAGCGCTCCAGGTCGTCGTACAGCCGCTCGGAGAGGAACGCGTCGCCGAGGGGCGTGATGAGCTGCACGGGCGCGTGGGCGTACGCGTCCTCGCGCGGGCGGCGCAGCCGGGCCCGTACGTTGTCGCGATACAGCCAGGCGCCGTGTGCCGCGTCGGTGGGCAGGGAGGAGGTCGGGTAGTCCCCCGCGGGGAGCCTCTCGGCCCGCTGGAGGATCCTCGGCCAGGCCTTGCCGAGGGGGCCGCGCCAGGCCAGTTCGGGCAGGGCGGGGGTGTGCAGCAGGTAGACGTACCAGGATTTGGCGCCCTGGCCGAGGAGCTGGCCCACCCGGCGGGGCGTCGGGCGCCGCACGCGTGCGTCGATCCAGTGCCCGAAGTGGTCCAGGGACGGCCCGGACATCGAGGTGAAGGAGGCGATCCGGCCCTCGGTACGCCCCACCGTGACGAACTCCCAGGACTGCACCGAGCCCCAGTCGTGGCCGACGAGGTGCACCGGGCGGTCCGGGCTGACCTCGTCGATCACCGCCAGGAAGTCGTCGGTGAGCTTGGCGAGGGTGAAGCCGCCCCGCAGGGGCTTCGGTGCCGTCGAGCGGCCGTGGCCGCGGACGTCGTACAGGACGACGTGGAAGCGGCCGGCGAGGCGGGCCGCGACCCCGGACCAGACCTCCTTGGTGTCCGGGTAGCCGTGCACGAGGACGACCGTCGGGGCCGCCGGGTCGCCCAGCTCCGCCACGCACAGGTCGACGCCGCCGGTACGCACCCGGCGCTCGCGCGCGCCTTCGATGTCGGTCACTTGTCCTCCGCCCAGCGCCGCACGTGCGGCAGATCGTCGTCCAGCCAGAAGGCGCTCTGCTCGGGGTCCCGGGAGTCGGTGACCACGAGGATCTCCTCGAACTTGGCGCCCGTGCCCCGGAAACCGAGGTGCGGTTCGACCGCCCACAGGCCCGGCCTGGGCGGGTGGTCGGAGAAGCGGTACGGCGACCACAGCGGTGACCAGCCCTCGCGGTGGCCGTGCAGCGCGTCGGCCGCGAGCCCCTTCAGGGACTGGGTGCCGAATCCGAAGAGATGCGGTGACCAGCGGCGCTGCTTCACCCGGTCCACCTTGTGGGCGATCACGCCGAAGGGGTACGCGCGGTGCCGGTTGGCGTAGCCCTGGCGGACCATGAGGCGGTCCACGTCCTGGTAGATCTCGCGCAGCGGGCGCCGCTCGCGCACCTCGCGCAGGATCAGCTCGCGGTGCGCCTCCAGGTCGGCCATCAGCCGGTCCTGCACGGGGTTGGGCCCGAGGGAGCCCGAGTAGCCGATGTCGGCCGTGCAGCCCTCGTACACCGGGGCCAGGTCCAGGATGAACGGCATCCCGGGCGCCAGCCTGCGGTCGGTCGGGAAGAACTGCAGCGGTATGCGGAAGTCCGTGAACGCCGTGCGGTCGCCGAACCAGGCGAAGGGGAGGTGGAACCAGTCCCGCACGCCCCGCGCACGCAGCCACTCGCGCTGCATCCGGGCCGCCTCGCGCTCGGTGATCCCCGGCTCCAGCCGGGCCGCGACGGCCTCCGCGCACTCGTACGCGAGCCGCTGCACGCGCCGGAAACCCCGGAGCTCCGCCGAACGTTCTTCCTTCACTGCCGTCGTCACCCGATCCGCCCCGTCTCCGTCGACTGCGGTACGTGCCCGTAACTTGACACTGGTGAATGTGACAGTTGTTAGAGGGAACGTCAATAGGAGGATCCGGGGCCTGTGGACAACTCTGCGTAGCCCTTAGGCAGGGGATCCCCTAGGGCCCCGTAATACTCGAGACTGACGCGAAGACGGCTCTCGGGTCTGACGACCGCAGTGGCCCGTATCACTACCTTCTATGGCGTGACTGTGATCGTGACCGAAAGCCTGAGCAAGCGGTTCCCCCGGGTGACCGCGCTCGACCGGCTGTCCGTGGACATCGGACCCGGTGTGACCGGACTCGTGGGAGCCAACGGCGCCGGCAAGTCCACCCTGATCAAGATCCTGCTGGGTCTGTCCCCCGCGAGCGAGGGCCGCGCCGAAGTGCTCGGCCTCGACGTCGCGACCAAGGGCGCCGCCATCCGCGAGCGCGTGGGCTACATGCCGGAGCACGACTGCCTGCCGCCCGACGTCTCGGCCACCGAGTTCGTCGTGCACATGGCCCGCATGTCCGGCCTGCCGCCCACCGCCGCCCGCGAGCGCACCGCCGACACCCTGCGCCACGTCGGGCTCTACGAGGAGCGGTACCGCCCCATCGGCGGCTACTCCACCGGAATGAAGCAGCGCGTGAAGCTCGCCCAGGCCTTGGTGCACGACCCGCAGCTGGTCTTCCTCGACGAGCCGACCAACGGCCTTGACCCGGTCGGCCGCGACGACATGCTCGGCCTGATCCGCCGCATCCACACCGACTTCGGCATCTCGGTCCTGGTCACCTCGCACCTGCTCGGCGAGTTGGAACGCACCTGCGACCACGTGGTCGTCGTCGACGGCGGCAAGCTGCTGCGCTCCAGCTCCACCACCGACTTCACGCAGTCCACGACCACCCTCGCCATCGAGGTCACCGACAGCGACGAGCACCCCGACGGCACCCGCGCGGTGCGCGACGCGCTCCACGCGCGCGGGGTGGAGACGGACAACGAGGGCGGCGGCCTCCCCGGCGCCGGCCACATCCTGCTGCTCACCGCCCAGGGCGAGGAGACGTACGACCTCGTCCGCGATGTCGTCGCCGACCTCGGGCTCGGCCTGGTGCGCATGGAACAGCGCAGGCACCACATCTCCGAGGTCTTCACCAGCAGCGACGAGCAGCGGAAGGAGGCGACCGTCCATGGCGGTTGAACAGCCCCTGGCCACCCCCGCGGGTGACCAGTCCCGAATCCACGACATCGGCTACCGCGGCTACGACGGCCCCCGCCTCGGCCGCGGGTACGCCCGCCTGTCCCTCTACTCGCAGACCCTGCGCGGCTCCTACGGCCTCGGCCGCTCGGTGAAGTCCAAGGTGCTGCCGATGCTGCTGTTCGCGGTGATCTGCGTGCCGGCGGCCATCATGGTCGCCGTCGCCGTCGCCACCAAGGCGCACGACCTGCCGGTGCCCTACACGCGGTACGCGATCATCATGCAGGCCGTCATCAGCCTGTACGTCGCCTCACAGGCACCCCAGGCCGTCTCCCGCGACCTGCGCTTCAAGACCATTCCGCTGTACTTCTCGCGGCCCATCGAGACCGCCGACTACGTCCAGGCCAAGTTCGCCGCCCTCGCCTCGGCGCTGTTCATCCTCACCGGCGCCCCGCTGGTCGTGCTGTACGTGGGCGCGCTGCTCTCCAAGATGGACTTCGGCCACCAGACCAAGGGGTTCGGTCAGGGGCTGCTCTCGGTGGCCCTGCTGTCCCTCCTGTTCGCCGGCATCGGCCTGGTCATCGCGTCCATCACGCCGCGCCGCGGCTTCGGCATCGCCGCCGTGATCGCCGTACTGATCGTCTCCTACGGCGCGGTCTCCACCCTCCAGGCCATCGCCGACTCCCAGGGCAGCACCAGCGCGATCCCGTGGATCGGCCTGTTCTCGCCGGTCACCCTGATCGGCGGCCTGAGCACCGCCCTGCTCGGCGGCACCAACACCTTCCCGGGCGGCGACGGGCCCTCCCACGCCCAGGGCGCGGTGTACCTGCTCGTCATCGCCGGCCTCGTCGCCGCCTGCTACGGCCTGCTGCTGCGCCGCTACAAGAAGGTGGGACTGTGACCACGCTCTCCATCGACCACGTCTCCCGCTGGTTCGGCAACGTGGTCGCCGTCAACGACATCACCATGACCATCGGCCCCGGCGTCACCGGCCTGCTCGGCCCCAACGGAGCCGGAAAGTCCACCCTCATCAACATGATGGGCGGCTTCCTGGCCCCCTCCACGGGCACGGTCACCCTCGACGGCAAGCCGACCTGGCGCAACGAGGCCATCTACAGGCACATCGGCATCGTCCCCGAGCGCGAGGCGATGTACGACTTCCTCACCGGCCGCGAATTCGTCGTCGCCAACGCCGAGTTGCAGGGCCTCGGCGCCAAGGCCGCCCAGAAGGCGCTCGCCACGGTCGAGATGGAGTACGCCCAGGACCGCAAGATCTCGACGTACTCCAAGGGCATGCGCCAGCGCGTGAAGATGGCGTCCGCCCTGGTCCACGAGCCGTCCCTGCTCCTCCTCGACGAGCCCTTCAACGGCATGGACCCGCGCCAGCGCATGCAGCTGATGGATCTCCTGCGGAAGATGGGCGACGAGGGCCGCACGGTCCTCTTCTCCTCCCACATCCTCGAAGAGGTCGAGCAACTCGCCTGGCACATCGAGGTCGTGGTCGCCGGCCGGCACGCGGCCAGCGGCGACTTCCGCAAGATCCGCCGCCTGATGACCGACCGCCCGCACCGCTACCTGGTCCGCTCCAGCGACGACCGTGCCCTCGCGGCCGCCCTCATCGCCGACCCGTCCACCTCGGGCATCGAGGTCGACCTCGCCGAGGGCGCGTTGCGCATCCAGGCCGTCGACTTCGGCCGCTTCACCGCCCTGCTGCCCAAGGTCGCCCGCGACCACGGCATCCGGCTGCTCACGGTCTCGCCGTCCGACGAGTCCCTCGAATCCGTGTTCTCTTATCTGGTCGCGGCGTAGGAGGCCCAAGATGTACGACCCCACAGTCGCCCGCCTCACCTACCGTGCCCTGCTGGGCCGCCGGCGGGCTCTCATCCTGGGCGCGCTGCCGATGCTGCTGATCGCGATCTCCGTCGTCGTCCGCGGCCTGGCCGGCGCCGACGACCAGACGGCCTCCGACCTGCTCGGCGGCCTCGCCCTCGCCACCATGGTGCCGATCATCGGCGTCATCGCCGGCACGGGCGCGATCGGCCCGGAGATCGACGACGGCTCGGTGGTGTACCTGCTGTCCAAGCCGATCAAACGGCCGACGATCATCTTCACCAAGCTGATCGTGGCGATCGCCGTGACGATGGTGTTCTCCGCCCTGCCGACCCTGGTCGCGGGCTTCATCCTCAACGGCAACGGCCAGCAGATCGCCGTCGCCTACACGGTGGCCGCGCTGGTCGCCTCCATCGCCTACGCCGCGCTCTTCCTGCTGCTCGGCACGGTGTCCCGGCACGCGGTGGTCTTCGGGCTCGTCTACGCCCTGGTCTGGGAGGCCCTGTTCGGCTCCCTGGTCCCGGGCGCGCGCACGCTGAGTGTCCAGCAGTGGTCCCTGGCGGTCGCCCACAAGGTGACCGGCGGCGACCTGGTCACCTCCGACGTGTCCCTGACGACGGGCACGGTGCTGCTGGTCGCGGTGACCGTCCTGGCCACCTGGTACGCCGGCCAGAAGCTGCGGTCGCTGACGCTGGCGGGCGAGGAGTAGACGCCCGCTTTATTGACGGGGGCTTCACCCGGGTCCGGGCAGACTGGGCCGAAGGGGATGCACTGTGTGGGAGGCACGGGGATGGCTGAGCGTTTCGGAGACGGCGACTGGGACGGGGTCGTCCTGGACGAGGACTTCATACGGTCCGCGGGGGCGGCGGAGCCTTCCGCGCGGGCGCGGATGCTGGCGGCGCGGTGGAAGGCCGAGAAACCCGAGCCGCAGCCGTGGCGGTCGGACGAGCCGCCGGCGGGGTGGTTCTTCAGCAAGGGGCGGCGTAAGTGGTGGCGCCGGTGAGGTTGTGGGGTAGCTGCGGGGCCGGTGGGGGCTGGTCGCGCAGTTCCCCGCGCCCCTGAAGGGGCGCGTTCAGTGGGCGCTCGTTAAATCAGTGGCGGCCAACTCGGTCCGCAGGCAGAGTTGTTGTGTCACCCCGCCAGCTGGGAGAGGAGCCGGACGATGTCCATGCACGACAGTACGTCCCGCTCCCGTCAGGGCAGCCCGCGGCGGATCGCCATGTAGCTGCCCGGGGCGGCCGCTTCGAGCACGCGATGGTCGCTCTCGCGTGGGCCGCCCACCCGGAGGATTGGCCGAGTGGTAAGGCACTGGCTTGCTAAGCCATGGTCGGGTCTGAAAAGCCCGCGCACGTTCGATCCGTGCATCCTCCGCAAGCATCAGCGCCCCGAAGGGGCGCGGGGAACTGCGCGCTCAGCCCCCACACACCCGCAGCCAACCGGCAACCTCAGCCGAGCAGACGCTCCACGACCACCGCGATGCCGTCCTCCTCGTTGGAAGACGTCACCTCGTCCGCCACAGCCTTCAGTTCCTCATGAGCGTTGGCCATGGCCACGCCCCGCGCCGCCCAGGCGAACATCGGGATGTCGTTCGGCATGTCGCCGAAGGCGATCGTGTCGGCGGGCTTGAGGCCCAGCCGGCGCGCGGCCAGCGACAGCCCCGTCGCTTTCGACAGTCCCAGCGGCAGCAGCTCGACGATGCCCTCGCCGGCCATCGCGACGCCGACGAATCCCCCGGCCGCCTGCTGTGCGGCCTCCGCCAGCTCGTCGTCCGTCAGCTCGGGATGCTGTATGTAGATCTTGTTCAGCGGCGCCGCCCACAGGTCGGCCGCGTCCGTGAAGGGGGTCGACGGGAGGTGACCCGTCACCGCGTACCCCGGCCCCACCAGCACCTCGCCGTCGAGGCCGTCACGGCTCGCCGCGAGGTACAGCGGGCCGATCTCGGCCTCGATCTTCGCGAGGGCGACCCCGGCCAGCTGCCGGTCCAGCGTCACGGACGTGAGGAGGCGGTGCGCTCCGGCGTCGTACACCTGCGCTCCCTGGGCGCAGACGGCGAGGCCGTCGTAGCCGAGGTCGTCGAGGATGTGCCGGGTCCAGGGGGCCGCGCGGCCGGTGACGACGATGTGTGCGGCGCCCGCCGCGGTGGCCGCGGCGAGCGCGTCACGGGTGCGCTGCGAGATCGACTCGTCGGAGCGCAGCAGCGTCCCGTCGAGGTCGGTGGCGACGAGCCCGTAGGGGAAGCTCACCGGGACACCGGCTCCAGGACCTCCCGGCCGCCCAGGTACGGGCGCAGCACCTCGGGCACGTACACCGAGCCGTCGGCCTGCTGGTGGTTCTCCAGGATCGCCACGATGGTGCGCGGTACGGCGCACAGCGTGCCGTTGAGCGTGGCCAGCGGCTTGACCTGCTTGCCGTCGCGGACCCGGATCGACAGCCGGCGGGACTGGAACTCGGTGCAGTCCGACGTCGACGTCAGCTCGCGGTACTTGCCCTGCGTCGGGATCCACGCCTCGCAGTCGAACTTGCGGGCGGCCGAGGCGCCGAGGTCACCGGTGGCGACGTCGATCACCCGGAACGGCAGCTCCAGCGAGGTCAGCCACTGCTTCTCCCAGGCCAGCAGACGCTGGTGCTCCGCCTCCGAGTCCTCGGGGGCGACATAGGAGAACATCTCCACCTTGTCGAACTGGTGGACGCGGAAGATGCCCTTGGTGTCCTTGCCGTGCGAACCGGCCTCGCGGCGGAAGCAGGGCGAGAAGCCGGCGTAACGCAGGGGGAGGCGCTCCGCTTCGATGATCTCGTCCATGTGGTACGCGGCGAGAGGCACCTCGGACGTGCCGACCAGGTAGAGGTCGTCCTTGTCGAGGTGGTAGACGTCCTGGGCCGCCTGGCCGAGGAAGCCGGTGCCCGCCATGGACTGCGGGCGGACCAGCGCCGGGGTCAGCATCGGCGTGAAGCCGGCCTCGGTGGCCTGGGCGATCGCCGCGTTGACGAGCGCCAGCTCCAGCAGGGCGCCGACGCCGGTCAGGAAGTAGAAGCGGGAGCCGGAGACCTTGGCGCCGCGCTCGACGTCGATCGCGCCGAGCAGCTGGCCCAGCTCCAGGTGGTCCTTGGGCTCGAAGCCCTCGGCACCGAAGTCGCGGATCGTGCCGTGCGTCTCCAGGGTGACGAAGTCCTCCTCGCCGCCGACGGGCACGTCGGGGTGGACGAGGTTGCCGAGCCTGAGCAGCAGCTCGTGGGTCTCGGCGTCGGCCGCGTCGCGCTCGGCGTCGGCCGCCTTGACGTCGGCGGCGAGCTGGCCGGCCTTCTTCAGCAGCTCGGCCTTCTCGTCACCGGCGGCCTTGGGGATGAGCTTGCCCAGCGACTTCTGTTCGTTGCGCAGCTCGTCGAAGCGGACGCCGGAGGACCTGCGCCGCTCGTCGGCAGAGAGGAGGGAGTCGACGAGCGCGACGTCCTCTCCACGGGCGCGCTGGGACGCGCGCACACGGTCGGGGTCCTCACGGAGCAGGCGAAGGTCAATCACGGAGCCAAGGCTACCGGTGCGGGGTTGCCCCCCACGAATCACTATTCGTACGTGTTCCAAATCGCGGCTTACGTTCCGTTATGGGGGAATTGCCGAGCGTGTCAATAAAAAGTGTCTCACTCCCCGAGACGGGGCAGGCGTGCGGCCTGCGGTTGACTGGATTCCCTTGTGGAGAACGGGACTTGGGGGTGCGGTTGTCCACAGGAATCCACGCTCGCGCGAGAGTTATCCACAGGCTGTGTGGACGGGGTGTGGACTCCGGAATTGATCACTCCGTGAGCGGCGTACGAAGAGAGGAATTCCCGTTTCAAACCGGGACAACACCCCCTTTCGAGTGGAAAGGCGTCGCTCCAAAAGATGAACCATGGGAAACGGGTGGACGAAGGGTGATGTGGGTGAGCGGGGTCGCCCTGGTGGGCTGTAGGGCGATTTGTCGACAGACTCATGTGTCGCTGTCGACTTGTCCCCAGGTCGAGATGGTGGCCTGTGGATAACCCCTGTGGATAACGAAGATATGAGAGTACGACTGGCTAGAAGCGGCCGTCCTGGCAGCGTGCCACCCAGTCCGAGGCGGCCACGAACTCCTCGTCCGATGTCCCCGGCCGGGTGGGACCCGCGACCTCGCCCGGCTCGACGTCCGCCCGCGGATAGGAGCCCAGGAACCGCACCTGGCGGCAGATCCGCTTCAGCCCCATCAGGGCCTCCGCCACCCGCCGGTCGGTGACGTGGCCCTCGGCGTCGATGCAGAAGCAGTAGTTGCCGATGCCGGCACCGGTCGGCCGGGACTGGAGCAGCATGAGGTTGATGCCCCGGGTGGCGAACTCGCCGAGCAGGTCGCGCAGGCCGCCGGGGTGGTCGTCGTTCTGCCAGAGCACGACCGAGGTCTTGTCCGCCCCGGTGCGGGCGGCGGGCCGGGCCGGGCGGCCGACCAGGACGAACCGGGTCTGTGCGTTCTCCGCGTCGTGGATCCCGGTCTCCAGGGCCTCCAGGCCGTACCGCTCGGCCGCGAACTCACCGGCGAACGCGGCGTCGTAGCGGCCCTCCTGGACCAGGCGGGCGCCGTCCGCGTTCGAGGCGGCGGACTCCCAGAGGGCGTCGGGGAGGTGGGCCCGCAGCCAGTTGCGGACCTGCGGCTGGGCGACCGGATGGGCGGTCACCGTCTTGATCTCGGAGAGCTTGGTGCCGGGGCGGACCAGCAGCGCGAAGGTGATCGACAGCAGCACCTCGCGGTAGATCATCAGCGGCCGGCCCGCGACCAGCTCGTCGAGGGTCGTGGTGACCCCGCCCTCGACGGAGTTCTCGATCGGCACGAACGCGGCCTCGGCCTCGCCGTTGCGTACGGCGTCCAGCGCGGACTGCACGGAGACGTAGGGGATCAGCTCCCGGGTGGCGGCCTCCGGGAGGGTGCGCAGGGCGACTTCGGTGAAGGTGCCTTCAGGACCGAGATACGCATAGCTCGCTGGCATGTCCCTCACCCTAATGGGCGCAGGGAGACGCGGCTCACTTGTCCCATCGGATCCACTCGACCGGGTGGTTTGAAAACCGGAAACGCACCAATAGTGATCAGAAACCACTCTGGCAACCAGCTATCGCCCGCCTGTCACCCCTCCAGCAGCCGCTGCCCCACATACTCCCCGGCGGCCGCGCCGCCCGGCACCGCGAACAGGCCGCTCGCCTCGTGCCGGATGTACTGCGACAGCGCGTCCCCGCGGTCCAGCTTCCGCTGCAGCGGCACGAACCCGCGCAGCGGATCCGCCTGCCAGCAGACGAAGAGCAGCCCGGCGTCCGGCGTCCCGTCCGCGTCGATGCCGTCGTGGTACGAGAACGGGCGCCGCAGGATGGCCGCGCCGCCGTTCTGGTCGGGCCGGGTGATCCGGGCGTGGGCGTTGACCGGGACGACGTACTCCCCGTCGGCCCTGGCCTTCTCCAGGTCCATCGGCGTCGTCTCGGTGCCCCCGGACAGCGGCGCCCCGTTCGACTTCTTCCGCCCGATCACGTTCTCCTGGACCGTGAGCGACAGCTTCTCCCAGTCGTCGAGGAGCATGCGGATCCGGCGTACGACGGCATAGGAGCCGTTCGTCATCCACGCCGGGCTGCTCGAACCGCTCGCCGGCACGAAGATCCGCTGGTCGAAGTCGGACTCCGTCGGCTTGGGATTGCGGGTGCCGTCCAGCTGGCCCATGAGGTTGCGGGCCGTCATGGGGTGGGCGGTGGCGCCCGGGGTGCGGTTGAAGCCGTTCATCTGCCAGCGGACCTTCGCCGCGCCGCCCGCGTCCTTCTGGATCGCGCGCAGCGCGTGGAAGGCGACCAGGGCGTCGTCGGCGCCGATCTGTACCCACAGGTCGCCGTTGCTGCGTGACTTGTCGAGGTGGTCGGAGGAGAAGTCGGGCAGCGGGTCCAGGGCGGACGGCCGCTGCTTCTCCAGGCCGGTACGGCCGAAGAAGCTGTTGCCGAAGCCGAAGGTCACCGTCAGCGAGGAGGGACCCGCGTCCCGGGCCACATCCGTGTCGTCCTGCGTCATCGGCTGGCCCGCCATCAGCCGCCCGGCCGTCGTCGACCAGCGGCGCAGCAGCGCGGCGGCCTCCGCGCGGCCCGCGCCCGCCGCCAGGTCGAAGGCGACGAGATGGCCGCGCGCCTGGAGGCCCTCGGTGATGCCCGGCTGATGTTTCCCGTGAAACATCGCCCGGTCGGAGCCCACCGAGCTGAGCGGGGTGGCCTGGGCGGGGGCGGCCGCGTAGCCGACGCCCGCACCCGCCGCGCCGAGCACGAGCCCGGTGGCCCCGGCGGTGCCGAGCAGCGCGCGGCGGCTGACGCCCGCGGCCGGGGGCGTCTCGCCGGCTGCGGCAGGGGCCTCGGTGACGGACGGGGACTGTTCAGGCATGGTGCGGTTCAGCCGATCTGCGCGTTCTTGGAGACGGTCACCTGGTCGATGTCGGAGGTCCGCACGGTGACGGAGACCTGCCAGTCGCCGGCCATGGGGATCTGCACTCCGTTCGCGGCCCAGTGCCCGGTGGTGATGTGGTCGGGGGCCACGGGAAGCGGTCCGATCTTCTTGGCGGCGAGGGTGAAGGCGACCTTCACCTCGGGGATGTCGAAGGCCCGGCCGTTGGGACGCTGGACGTAGACGTGCATCTCGTTGCTGCCCACGGTCGCGGGGTCGAGGTCGACGCGGACGACGCCCTTGCCGTCCTTGCCGCCGGTGTCGAAGGACATGTCGAGGGTCAGCGCGCCCGAGGACGAGTTCGACGACGAGGAGGAGGAAGAGGAGGAGGACGCGGCGGCGGTGGCGGCCTTGGCCTCCTGCTCGGTGCGGCTCGGCTCGCTCTGCGTCAGCACGGTCGTCACCGCGAGCAGGACCACGGCGACCCCCGCCTCGGCGAGCACCGAGCGGCGCAGGCCGAAGCGGTCGGGGTCGGCGTCCCGGAGGCGCTTCTGCCGGGCGGTGTCCATGGCGCTCTGCTGCCGGGCGAGCTGGGCGGCGCGCTCGGGGGCTTCGTCGGCGGCGGCCTTGCCGGACACGGCGGAGACCGAGGAAGCGGCGGATACGCCGGTGCCGGACCGGCCGGACTTGGCGGACTTGGCCGGCGCCTCCTTCGTGGCGGCCGACGCCTTGACCGTCTCCTTCTCTTCCTCGGCCTCTTCCTCGGCTTCTTCCCTCGCCTCGGCCGCTTCCTCCGTGTCCGCCCCGGTCCCCGTCACCGCCGCGTCCGCGAGCCGCCCCGTCCACCGGCGCGAGATGGACGCGATGCCGACGAGCAGCGCCACGAGACAGATCTTGACCAGCAGCAGCTCGCCGTACGTCGTGTCGGTGAACGCCGACCAGGAGCCGAGCTGGCGCCACGACTGGTAGATGCCGGTGCCGACCAGGGTGACGACGGAACCGAAGGCGAGCCGGGAGAAGCGCTGTACCGCGACGGCGTCGACCGGGTTGTCGGCGGGCGCCCGGTACAGCGCGACCAGCAGGGCGGTGAGACCGCCGAGCCAGGCGGCGACGGCGAGCAGATGGAGTATGTCGACCGGCATCGCGATGCCCGGCTGGAGTCCGGTGGAGGCGTGCTCGGCCATGGCCCAGCTCGCCGCGAGCCCGGCGGCGACCACGGTCCCGCCGATGGCCAGTCCGAAGGTCAGGTCGCGCTTCTCGTCGGGGTCCTCCCGCTTGTCGTACGCCCCGAACAGGACGGCGATGAAGAGAGCGGCCGCGGCGAGCAGCAGCAGCCGGGAGACCAGGGCCGCGCCGGGCTTGCTCTGGAGGACCTGGCCGAGCAGGTTCAGATCGAAGATGTCGCCGATGCTGCCCGAGGTCGTGTAGGAACCGCGCAGGAGCAGCAGCCAGAGGGTGGCGGCGGTGAGCGTCAGCCAGCCGCCGACGACCAGGCGGTGGATGGCCCGCACTCCCGAGCCACGCTGCCAGCAGACGAGGACGAAGGCGGCGCCGCCGACGAGCACGATGTACCCGGCGTACGACATGTACCGCCCGAAGCCGTACAGCCAGCCGACCACCCCGCCGCCCACGTCCTGGTCCCCGACCGAGGCGACGGTCTTGGAGGGCGTGCCCACGGAGAAGGTGAAGGCGCCGGCGACGGGGTGGCTGTCCGCCGAGACGACCTGCCAGGCGACGGTGTACGTGCCCTTGCCGAGCCCGCTCTTGAGCTGCACGCCGTAGGTCGTGCCGCTCAGGTTCGTCGGTTTGCGCAGGTCGACGCGCTTGCCCTGCGGGTCGAGGACCCGCAGGGAGTTGTCGTTCGTCGACACGTTCTCGGAGAACGTGAGCGAGATCTGGTCGGGCGCCTTCGGGACCACCACCCCCTGGGAGGGGTCGCTCCCGAGAAGCGCGGCGTGCGCGGAGGCCGGTGCGGCACCGGCGAGCAGCGCGCCGGTGACGGCGAGGAACAGCAGCACCAGCGTGCGCAGTCGGGGCGCGATGGTCCGTGTCACAGTGGATCCCTCCCTCAGTGTCCGGTCGACGGGTTGTACGTGGCGGACTTCACCGGCATCTCGACGGTGAGCGGACCGGATTCGGCGAACTTGAGTTTCAAGGTGATCGTGTCGCCCTGTTCCGGGCGGCGCTTCAGCTTCTCGAACATCAGATGGTTGCCACCGCTTTTGAACACGAGTTGACCGTGTGCGGGCACCTCGAAGGAGTCGACCTCCTCCATCGCCCCGCCCTTGGTCTCGTGCATGGTGATCTCACCGGCGGAGCTACTGGTCACGGAGGTCAGCTCGTCCTTCGTGTCGCCCTTGTTGGTGATCGTCAGGAATCCGGCGGCCATGTCGGCGGAGACCGGCTGGGGCATGTAGGAGGCGCCGACGGACAGCTCGGCCGCCGAGGAGCCGGAGGAGCCCGAGGCCCCCGAGCCGCCGCAGCCCGCGAGGGCGAGCGCCCCCGTGATCGCTATCCCGGTCAGGGCGAGGCGCCTTCCGGTCGGAGCCGAACGCTTCACGGGTTCTCCCCCTTGATGATCTTGGGGAGATCCTTGGTGTAGTCGTCGACGGTGGCGCCCTCGTCGTAGAGGAGGTATCCGCCGTCGGTCTTCGGCGAGAACGCGATGACCTGGGTGCCGTGCACCGAGACGACCTTGCCGGTCTTCTTGTCCTTGTGGGTCGGCTCGATGGAGATGCCCAGGCTGCGGGCGCCGGCCTGGATGGTGGCGAAGTCGCCGGTCAGCCCGACGAAGCTGGGGTCGATGCCCTTGAGCCACTTGCCGAGCTCGGACGGGGTGTCGCGGCCCGGGTCGGTGGTGACGAAGACGACCCGCAGCTTGGCCTGGTCGGCCTTGGACAGCGCCTTCTTGGCGACCGCGAGGTTGTTCATGGTCAGCGGGCAGACGTCGGGGCAGTGCGTGTAGCCGAAGTAGATCAGCGTCGGCCTGCCCTTGGTCTCCGCGCGCAGGTCGTACTTCTTGCCCTGGGTGTCGGTGAGCACCAGGTCCGGCTTCTCGAACGGTGTGTCGAGGATGGTCGCGGCCTTGTTCGAGGTGTCCCCGGAGACCACGGTGACGGGTGACTTGGCATCGTCGCCGCTGCCGCAGGCGGACAGGGTCAGGGTGGCGGCGGCGAGCAGCGCGGCCGCGGCGAACGTCTTCTTGCGCATACGAAAATGTCCCAGATGTGAGAGATCCGGCACGCACCGGGGGCCGTACGACGGTCGTGGGAGTACGACAGCCTCGCACGCCCCCCTGTGCGCGTCACGGACGCGGAACTCAGGCCTCGGTGGTGGACCGGCGGCGGCCGGCGAGGACGCCGTAGGCGACCCCGGCCGCGCCGACGACGATGCCGACGACGCCGAGGACACGGGCGGTGGTGTCACTGCCGCCGGCGGAGCCGGAGTCGTCGGACGCGGTGGTCTCGGTCTTCGCCGAGGTCTCCTCGGCCGTGTCCGTGGCCGTGGCGGACCCGTGGTGGTCGTCCGTGGCGGCGGACAGCGCGAGGACCGGGGCCGGGTTCTCCGGCTCGTCCTGGCCCTTCTGCTGGACCTCGATCCAGCGGACGACCTCGTTGTTCGAGTACGTCTGGATCGCCTTGAAGACCAGTTCGTCGGTGTTCTCGGGCAGGGCGCCCACGGAGAGCGGGAACTTCTGGAAGTAGCCCGGCTCGATGCCCTTGCCGCCGGAGGCGGTCCAGGTGACCTTGGTGACCGCCTCGTCGATCTTCTGGCCGTGCATCTCCAGCGGCTCGGCCAGCTTGGACTTGGTGATCTCGATCTTCCAGCCGGCCATCGGCTGCGCCATCACGGAGGCCAGCGGGTGGTCGGCGGGGAAGTTGACCTCGACCTTGGTGGTCGAGGCGTCGTCGCGCTCGTTGGGGACCTTGAAGTCGATGACCGCGTAACCGCCCTTGGCGGCGGTGCCCTCGGGCTGCACGCTGACGTGCGCGAACGCGGGCGAGGAGACGGCCAGTACGGCGGTACCCGTGACGGCGGCGACGGCGGCGATACGAGAGGCCTTCATGGCGGAAGCCTTCATGGCAGGGAGCACTCCACTCCGAGTGAGTTCTGTCGTTGAGGGGGCGCGTGCACACCCGAAGACGGAAGGCCGAAGGCCGGAACCGAAGGCCGGAACCGAAGGCCGGAACCGAAAGCCGGAACCGAAAGCAGCCATCGGAAAGCGCACGCGCGCGTGCCGCACGACGGCGGCCGGCCCCTCCGGATCCGGGCAGGTCCCGGGGAGTGCTGTGGTCGCGTCGTGTCAGGCGGCGAGAACGAGTACGGCGCCGGCCATGGGCGGCCCGCGCCGGACCACGGAGTGCTGGAGTACGACGGTGCGCGGGGCGGCCGGTATGTCCCAGGCGCTACGACGGCCACGCGCGGGTGCCCCGGGTACGGCCACGAGCCCTGCGCACAGGGCACACGCCAGCGCGAGCGCCCCGCGCAGGGAACGGACGAGCGCCCCCTCGGCGACCCCGAGCGCCGAATCGGCCGACAACTGCATCAGCCGCAGCAGCGCCAGGTCGCCCCGGCGCAGCAGCCACCCCGCGACGACGGCCGCGAGGAGGTGTCCCAGCAGCATGGGCACGGAGGGCAGCAGCGAGCCGGAGGCCCCGGTGGCGTCCGCGGCGTGGGCCGCCCCGCTGGTACCGGCGGCCGGGACGGAGGTGCTGAGATGCGCGTCCGCGAGGATCTTGTACGCGTGGGCGGGGCTGATCTGCACGGCCCCGGCCCCGCACACCAGCCGCGCGGCCCGCTCCACCAGCGAGGCGTCACTCATGGACGTCGACGACACGGACGACACGGACGACACGGACGACACGGACGACACGGACGACATGGACGTCATCGAGGACATCGACATCGAGCCGCCGGACATCATGGAGCCACCGTGCTGACCGAGCCCGAACAGCGTGTGGAGCACGGTCTGGAGCACCGCGAGCAGGGCCACGATCCCCGGTAGCGAGCGGGCCCGGCCGGCCAGCGGGGCGACCAGCGCCAGGGTGCCCAGAAAGCCCGCGCCGAGCGTCCACAGCGGAACGGTCGCGCAGGAGGCCAGAGTGTGCCCCGCCGCTGCCAGCACGACACAGAGCGCGGCGAACACCGCGGCCCGCAGGAGCCGCAGTCCGCTTCCGGTGCGCGCCGCGCGCGGCTGGGGGGCAGTCATGGCGCGCTCATCATCGCACTGGACCCACGCCCGCTTTACGTCAGGTCCAGAAGGTTCCGTTACGCCCGGGAGCGGTGATCGAGAGGAAGAACCGAAAGATCATCTTTGTGCCGAACCACCCGCTCATACACCGAAACCTCCCCCCGCGCATCCCCCGGATGGGCGTTCTCACATGAACGGAGTGCTTACACCCGCGCACGGGTGGCAATAGGTATCGGTATGTCGAGCCGCAGCCAGGAGGCTGGAGCATGAGCATCTGGTGGTCACTCCATCTGCGGCGTGAGGCCGCGAGCGTGCCGCTCGCCCGCCGGCTGCTGATCGGCACGATGGAGACTGCGGGCGTCGACCCCGACATCTCCTACGACCTCTCCGTCGCCCTCAGTGAGGCCTGCGCGAACGCCGTCGAGCACGGTGGGGCAGGCCGTCCTTCGGAGGCGTACCGGGTCACTGCCTACCTGGACGGCGAGAAGTGCCGTATCGAGGTGGCCGATTCGGGGCCGGGGCTCGGTCCGGGGTTCGCCCGTACCCAGGACCTCAGACCCGCCCGTCCCGACGCCGAGCACGGGAGAGGCCTCTGCCTCATCAGAGAACTCGCGGATCACGTCCACATCGGCAACAAGCCGGGCCGCGGCGGCACCGTGGTGAGCTTCGACAAGATCCTCAAGTGGAAGAAAGATCCTTCTCTGCTTTCGGCATGACTCTCGCCCCCGCATAACACCCGCGCTAGGGTGCGCGCATGATTCTCAGAAAGATTAAAGAAAGCCTGCTCCTGCCCGGGGTGATATTGCGTCCCATTGCCGTCGGCGACGCGAAAGCGCTGTGCGCCGCATACGTCGGCAACCGACAGCATCTCGAACCCTGGGAACCGGTCAGACCGGAGTCCTTCTTCACCGTCGAGGGCCAGACCGAGCGCATCGAAGGCCTGCTGGGGCAGGCCGCCGACGGCCTCGTGGCCCCCTGGCTCATGGAGTCGGCGCAGGACGGCCGGATCGTCGGGGCGATCACTCTTTCCGGAATTTCCCTGGGCCCTTTCTGCAGTTCATACGTCGGCTATTGGGTGGCCGGTGATCAGCAGGGCCGTGGTCTGGCCACCGCCGCTCTGGAGCGGGTCTGCGAGATCGCCCGGGATGTCGTGGGACTTCACCGGATCGAGGCGTCCACCCTGATCGAGAACACGACGTCCCAACGCGTGCTGAAGAAATGCGGGTTCGAGACGATCGGCGATGCTCCGCAGTATCTGCACATCAATGGAGAATGGCGGGACAGCCGGCTGTTCCAGCGGATCCTGCACGATCACGCCCCGGCTCTGTGACCAGCGGCTTCCCTGCCGGTTCAGCTTCCTGGGCGTTCACAGGCCGTTGCCAGCTCCCGCCCATGCCCCTGACAAACGACCTTCCTAGCTTCGTCGGCCATGACGGGAAACCACAAAAACACGTCGATCACCCGCCGCCGTGCCCTCGCGGTCTCCGGCGGCACGGTGGCGGCCGGCGGCCTCGCGGTCGCCGGCTTCCAGTCGGCCTTCGCCGACACGACCGACACCAGCACCGACGCGGACGCCACCGCCTCCGCGAGTTCCACCGGCAGTGAGTGCATGACGCTGATGAGCAGCGTCACGGAAGGGCCGTACTACCTCGATGGTGCCTTGGTGCGCAAGGACATCACCGAGGGCAAGGCCGGCGTTCCGCTGACCCTCCGCCTGACCGTCGTGGACGCCACCGACGGCTGCACCCCGGTCAAGGGCGCGGCGGTCGAGATCTGGCACTGCGACGCCTGGGGCTACTACTCCGGCTACACCACCGCCAACCCCGGCGGCTCCGCCCCCGCGGAGAGCGAGGAGGGCGACTCCGCCGACGACAACACCTACCTGCGCGGCTACCAGATCGCGGGCGCCAACGGGGTCGTCAAGTTCGAGACGATCTTCCCGGGCTGGTACACCCCGCGCACCTGCCACATCCACGTGAAGGTGCACACGGGCGGCGAGAAGGAGGACGGCACCTACGAGGGCGGCAAGGTCAACTACACCGGCCAGCTGTTCTTCGCCGACGACATCGCCGAGGAGATCTTCACGCTCGACCCCTACTCGAAGCACACCGGCAGCTACACCGTGCTCGCCGACGACATGGTGTACGACGGCGGTGGCGCCGCCGGCGGCCTGCTGACCCTGAAGGCCGTGCACAAGAAGGACCCCTCGAAGGGCTACAAGGGCTCCCTGGCCCTGGCCGTCGACCCGGACGCCGAGAACACGGGCGCCGGCAGCGGCGGCGGAGGCACCCCGCCGAGCGGCAGCCCCACGGGCGCCCCGCCCAGCGATGCGCCCAGTGACAGCGCCTCCCCTTCAACCTCCGCCTCCTCATAAGGTAAGGGACATGACAAGCCGCGAGGACGACGCGCTGGCGCGGGCCGCCGTGGCCGCGCTCACCGGTCAGCTGGCCCTGGCTCCCAAGCCGGGCCTGCCCGACCCGCGTGACCTGGACGCCCGCAGCACGCGCCGGGAGCACGACAGTCTG
This sequence comes from Streptomyces sp. NPDC054770, assembly GCF_053611985.1. NCBI lineage: Bacteria > Bacillati > Actinomycetota > Actinomycetes > Kitasatosporales > Streptomycetaceae > Streptomyces > Streptomyces sp. NPDC054770. The sequence continues at coordinate 16,534 of NZ_JBSHBL010000017.1, read as the reverse complement.
CGCTGGTCGGCCAAGGCGCTGGCGCCCGGCCTCGCGGCGATGGCCGCCGCCGCCCGCCGTACCGGCGAAGCCACGCCGGTGCTGCGGGCGGAACTGGGCGCGATCGGCCGGTGCACCGAGCACTCGGTCGGCCTGGCCGGCGGCGGCCACAAGGGCGCCCTGTGGGCCCTCGGCTTCCTGGTCGCCGCGGTCGCCCTGGACCCGCGCGCCAAGGCCCGCGAGATCGCCGCGAACGCCCGGAAGATCGCCGCGTTCAACGACAAGGGCGCCCCCAAGCGCCCCTCCCGGGGTTCGTCGATCTCCGTCAAGTACGGCGCGGCCGGCGCCCGGGGCGAGGCAAGGGCCGGATTCCCGCACGTACGCAGGGCGTTGGAGGCCCTCACCACGGCCCGCAAGGCAGGCGCCACCGAGAACCAGGCCCGCCTGGACGCCTTACTCACGGTGATGTGCACCCTCCAGGACACCGAACTCCTCTACACGGCGGGCCCGTTGGGCCTACGCCAGGTCCAGGCAGGGGCGCGCGCAGTACTGGAGGCAGGCGGCACGGCGGCGGAGGCGGGCGCGGAGGCACTGCGCACCCTTGACGCCGACCTGCACGAGAAGGGCTGGAGCCCACGCGGCAGCGCGGGCCTGCTGGCCGGAGCTCTGTTCTTGGATGCGCTGCCTGCAGCGCCCCGTTAGATGCGCTGACTACAGCGCCCCGTCAGGGGCGCGGGGAACTGCGCGACCAGCCACCGACTACCCGCAGAACGCAACGATGGCCGGGCACCCCCTAGGTACCCGGCCATTTCACATCCGTCAGCCCTTCAGCGAAGCCATCCAGCCCTCGACCTCGTCCGACCGCCGAGGCAGCCCAGCGCTGAGGTTCCGGTTCCCGTCGGCCGTCACCAGGATGTCGTCCTCGATCCGCACCCCGATCCCCCGGTACTCCTCCGGCACGGTGACGTCGTCGGCCTGGAAGTACAGCCCCGGCTCGACGGTCAGCACCATCCCCGCCTCCAGGACGCCCTCCACATACGTCTCGGTCCGCGCCGCAGCACAGTCATGGACGTCGAGCCCGAGCATGTGCCCCGTCCCGTGCAGCGTCCACCGGCGCTGCAGGCCCAGCTCCAGCACCCGCTCCACCGGCCCCTCCACGAGCCCCCACTCGACGATCCGCTCGGCCAGCACCCGCTGCGCGGCATCGTGGAAGTCGCGGTACTTGGCACCCGGCTGCACAGCCGCGATCCCGGCCTCCTGGGCGTCGTAGACGGCGTCGTAGATCTTCTTCTGGATCTCGCTGTACGTGCCGTTGACCGGCAGCGTGCGCGTGACGTCGGCGGTGTACAGGCTGTGCGTCTCGACGCCGGCGTCCAGCAGGAGCAGGTCGCCGGAGCGCACCGGGCCGTCGTTGCGGACCCAGTGCAGGGTGCAGGCGTGCGGGCCGGCCGCGCAGATGGAGCCGTAGCCGATGTCGTTGCCCTCCACGCGCGCGCGGAGGAAGAACGTGCCCTCGATGTAGCGCTCGGAGGTGGCCTCGGCCTTGTCGAGGACCTTCACGACGTCCTCGAAGCCGCGGACCGTGGAGTCGACGGCCTTCTGGAGCTCGCCGACCTCCCACTCGTCCTTGACCAGCCGCGCCTCGGAGAGGAAGACCCGCAGCTCCTCGTCGCGCTCGGCGGTGACCTTGTCGGTCAGCGCCTCCTGGATGCCGGCGTCGTACCCGCGTACGACCCGCACCGGGCCGGTGGCCTCGCGCAGCTGGGCGGCCAGCTCGCGCACGTCGGCGGCGGGGATGCCGTAGAGCGCCTCGGACTCGGTGAGGGAGTGCCGGCGGCCGACCCACAGCTCGCCCTGGCCGGAGAGCCAGAACTCGCCGTTCTCGCGGTCGGAGCGGGGCAGCAGGTAGACGGTGGCCACATGGCCGTCGTCCTTCGGCTCCAGGACGAGTACGCCGTCCTCGGTCTGGTTGCCGGTCAGGTAGACGTACTCGACCGACGCCCGGAACGGGTAGTCCGTGTCGTTCGAGCGGGTCTTCAGGTTGCCGGCCGGGATCACCAGGCGCTCGCCCGGGAAGCGGGCGGACAGCTCGGCGCGGCGGCGGGCGGTGTGCCCGGCCTGCTCGATGGGCTGGAGATCACGCAGCTCCGTGTCGGCCCAGCCGGACTTCATGCTGTCGGCGAGCTCGTCGGACACGGCCGGGTACAGGCCGTTCTTGCGCTGCTTGATCGGCTCTTCCGACTCGGTCTCCGGGGTCTCCGGAGTCTCCGGGGTGAGCTCGTCGGACACGGTCATCCTCCTCGATACTGCACTGGATCCCGTCCATCGTACGGTCGTACCGAACGGCGTCCCAGGCAGTCGGGACCCACGGCGGTGTGAGGTGTGTCCGCTTCCGTCTCGTTCCGCCTTGTTGACTGACCGGTCAGTCGAAGCGGGCCGCCAGCAGGACCACGTCCTCCTCGCTGTCGGCCTCGTCCAGGCCGTTCGGCAGCACCGTGCGCAGGACGTGGTCGGCGATCGCCCCGGGGTCGTGGCGCAGCGCGCGCGGGACGCTCGCGGCGGCCGTGTGCAGCCGGGCGAAGGCGCGGTCCATGGGGTCGCCGGTGCGGTGCAGCAGCCCGTCGGTGTAGAGGAGCACGGTCTCGCCGGCCTCCGCCTCGATCTCCACGCTGGGCGCCTCCCAGCAGGCGAGCATGCCCAGCGGTGCGGACACCGAGGTCTCCGCGAACTCGGTGCGGTGCGCCCCGATCAGCAGCGGCGGGCTGTGTCCTGCCCCGGCGAGGGTGACCTTGCGCAGCGCGGGCTCGCAGTAGGCGAACAGGGCGGTGGCCGAGCGGGCCGGTTCGGTCAGCCGCAGCAGCAGTTCCAGGTCGGAGAGGACCGCGACCGGGTCCTCGCCCTCCATCACGGCGTACGCCCGCAGGGAGGCGCGCAGCCGGCCCATCGCGGCGACCGCGCTGGGCCCGGAGCCGGTGACCGAGCCGACGGCGAGGCCGAGGGCCGCGTCGGGCAGCGGCAGTGCGTCGTACCAGTCGCCGCCGCCGCGCGGACCGGTGCGGTGCCGGGCCGCGAGCTGGACGCCGGCCACCCGGGGCAGCCGGGAGGGGAGCAGCTCCTCGGCGATGGTCGCCATGCACGCGCGCGTGCGCTCGACCTCCAGCAGCCGGGCCAGGTGCTCGGCCGCGAACCGGACGTACAGGCCGGCGAGGTGGCGCTGGCGCTCGTGCGGCTCGGCCGGCTCGTCGTACAGCCAGGCGACCGCGCCGAGGCGGCCGGCCGCCTCGGTGACGAGGGGGAGTGCGTAGCTGGCGGCGTAGCCGAGGCGGGCGGCGACCTCGCGGTGGCGCGGGTCGAGGCCGTCCTCGGCGAACAGGTCGGGGTGCACGGTCTCGGCGGCGGCGCCGTACGGCAGCGCGCCGGGCGGGACGGTCTCCAGGTGGCCGAGGTCCGCGCGGCCGAGGCCGAGGCCGAGCGTGCTGCGCGGGCCGAGTCCGTCGGCCGGCTCCAGCGCCACGAGACCGCGCCGGGCGCCCACGAGGGCGGCACCGGCGCGCAGCAGTTCCTGGAGGGCCGGCTCCAGTGTGCCGGTCCGGGTGAGCCGTTCGGTCAGTTCATGGAGGGTGGTGAGGTCGGAGACCCAGCCGGCCAGCCGGTCCTGGAGAACGGTGCCGGGGGCCGGGGCGGCGGGGGCCTTCGGGACGGGAGGTGCGGCCGGGGCGGGGGGAACCGGCGCGACAGTGTGGGTGGGCGTGGGAACCGTTGAATCGATTCCAGCCACTTTCGGAGGGTGCGGGGCGTTCATCGCGTCCGGCTTCCAGACCTGTGCGTATTGCTGAAAAGCATCGCAAACCCCCATGTCTTTCTGCGCCGCTAGCAGTGTCTCCACATGTACACGCACTCGTGAGGAGATGTCCAGCATTGTCCTGCCGGGATTCCTGGTGTCCGTGGGCCTCTTGAGGTCTTCGCGAGGTGTTCTCCCGGACGGCTTGCACAAAAGCAAAGTTGGCTTAAAACTGACTCGGGCAACGGTTCATTGCGGTCGACTGGCCTTGCTCCACGGAGCGTCACAGCGGTCGTGATGGGTACGTACTCGGAGAAGGCCAGGGGTGGTTGGGGACCACCCGGAACCTGGCGACGGACCCGGGCGTCTTAACCACCGACGACCGTGCCCCATCCTCCCGTGGCGGAGGCGGAGAGAAACACTCGGAACGGCAAAACGCCAGACTTCGCCACCCCCACGCCGTGGCCGTGCTTTTGATAGACGCAGTAGCGAGACGTAGTACGAGCAGTACGACGCAGTTCTTGTGAACGCGGGCGCGGTCCCCGCTCGACCCCCAGGGGTTCCCCTTGCCCAGGGCAGGGGTGTGATGCGCCAACAGGTACGCACAGTGAAGTGATCGACACATGGTGTGATGTGGTCCACGGTGTTGCCAGCGGTGCAACGGAAAGGAACGAGCGCTGATGCGCGAGATCCTCGGAAGGCGACGCAGGCTCCTGTCCAAGCGGAACGACAAGGTGCCTGAGCTTCTCGGCGCGGCCCTGACCTTCGCTACGGAATGGCAGTGGCCCGTACTCCCGGGCGTGGCTCCCGACCCTCAGGGGCGGGCCCGCTGCGCGTGCCCCGACCCGGAGTGCACGGTGCCCGGTGCACACCCCTTCGACCCAGGCCTGCTCGCCGCCACCACCGACGAGCGCATGATCCGCTGGTGGTGGGGGAACCGGCCGACGGCCCCGATCGTCCTCGCCACCGGCGCGGCCGGCGGCACGGCGCCCTGCGCGGTCAGCCTGCCCGCCCTCGCCGCCTCCCGCGCCCTCGCCCTTCTCGACCGCCGCGGCATGCGCCTCGGCCCGGTGGTCGCGGCGCCCACCCGCTGGGCGCTGCTCGTCAAGCCGTACTCCATGGAGCAGCTGGGCGAGCTGCTCTACGCCAAGGACTTCGTCCCCGGCTCGCTCCGCTTCCACGGCGAGGGCGGCTATCTCGCCCTGCCGCCCTCCGAGACCGGCCAGGGCGCCATCCGCTGGGAGCGGGCCCCGCTGCCCGGCTCGGCCACGCCCTGGGTGCCCGATGTGGAGGCCGTGGTGGACGCCGTGGTCGACGCCCTCACCCGTACGGGTGTGAGCGCACCCGAGTTGTAAGGGTGTCGGGCGCGAGAACACGGCTTGCCGCGTCCGTCTGGTTACCCTCCGTGCATGCCGCGTAATTCCGGGGGGCAGCCCCCAGACCCCCGACTACGTCTGCTCGCCCTCGCGGGCGTCATCGTGTGCGCGGTCGCGCTGCCGCTGGCCGTGGCGTCCGCGGGACAGGTGGGCGATTCCGCCGTACGCCCCTCCCGGCACGACGACGAGAAGCTGCCGGCGCCGGTCCGGTCCCCGCTGGTGCTCGGCCTCGGCCTGGCCACGGCCGCCCGCTGCGGTCCCGAACTCACCTCGCCCGACGGCGTCGAGGCGCAGACCTGTGTGATGGCCCAGGGCGCGGACACCTGGGCGCGCACCTACTACCGCAACGCCACCGGGGCGGCCCTGGAGGGCGTGCTGAGCCTCCTGGGCCCGCACGGCCGCACCGTGCAGACGCACTGCTCCGCGGACGCCGACGACGAGCCCGCCACCTGTGAGACGCCCCGGGAGCACACCAAGGGCACGCTGGACGCCTACACGGCCGTCACGGAGTTCGCCGCGCGCGACGGCGACGGGCCGCTGCTGCTGCGCTCCGCGAGCAACTCGGGGGACGGTTCAGGGGACGGGACCGGGGGCGGCTCCGGGGACTCGGCCGGCGGTCTTGCCGGCTCGTCCGCGGGCAACTCCCAGCGGTCAAGCGGGAGTTGACGAATCGGTACGGTCCGTACAGCCGGAGCCGGGCATGAAAAGGCCCGGTTGCTGGCGACGGGGGATGCACCAGCAACCGGGCTACTGAGACGGTAACAAGAGATCGGCGGTTCGCAAATTCGATCTCGGCTATTCGGACACGTATTTGCTTGCCGTGTAGGGAAGTTGTGACAGGAGTCACCCGCCCGACGGGCCTGGGGCGGCTGACCGACCGGTCAGCCGCCTCCCTGTGTCCGCGCTGATCGTCAGCTGAGCGTGACCTGCCGGTTGGTCAGTCCGCCGCGGGCCCGTCGCTCGTCCGCCGTGAGCGGTGCCTCCGAGGCCAGAGCGGTCGCGAGCCGCTCGGCGAACTCGGCGGCCGGCTTCTCCACGTCCTCCGCGCCGACCCCGCTCGGCAGGTCCCAGACCGGCACGGTGAGGCCGTGGGCGCGGAAGGAACCGACCAGCCGGGTGCCCTCGCCGAGGCCGGACGTGCCCGCGGCGTGCAGCCGCGCGAGAGCGTCCAGAAGCTGCTCCTCGGGATACGGCATGACCCAGCGCAGATGGTTCTTCTCGGGCGTCTCGCACCAGTAGGCGGAGTCGACGCCGGTCAGCTTCACCGTCGGGATGGCCGCCGCGTTGGCCCGCTCCAGGGAGGCGGTCACGTCCGGGGTGGCGTTCTCCGCGTCCTGCACCCAGAACTCGAAGCCGTCGTGCACAACTGGCTCGAACGGGCCCTTCGGGTCGAGCAGGTCCTGGAGCCGGGGACTCTCGGCGGGGGCGCGGCGGCCCTGCACCGGGGTGCCCGGCTCGGCGGCGAGGGCGCGCTGGAGGGTGTCGGCGAGGTCGCGGCTGATGTCGCCGGACGCCGTGTCGTTCTGCAGGCCGAGCAGGACCGAGCCGTCGTCGCGGCGCAGCGCCGGCCAGGCCATCGGCAGCACCGTGGCGAGCGTGACCGAGGGGACGCCCTCGGGCAGACCGCCCTTCAGGGCCAGCTCGACCGTGGCGGCGGGGACCAGCTCACGCAGCGCCACCCAGTCGCCCTCGCCCGCCAGCCCCTCGAACGGGCGGTGCACCAGCTCGGTCGCCGCGTGTGCCGCCGCCCGGCCGTGGCACGCCTTGTAGCGGCGGCCGCTGCCGCAGGGGCAGGGCTCACGAGCACCGACAACCGGGATCTCTCCGTCGCCGAGCTGCGGCCGCGTGGCCGTCGTCTGGGGTCGCTTCTTGGCCATCTGGGTGTCTCCCGGTTACGGCTCGTCTCGTACGGGCGGGAGCCTAGCCGTTCAGGCCGTGGGGCACGGGAACCTGTGGACGGAGCCGCGGTCACGTACCCGGTCGGTCCAGGTCGGCCGGTCCGGATCGGTCCGAATCCGTCGGTCTGGATCGATCGGTTGTGATCGGTCGGTCCGGGTCGGTCCGGGTCGGTCGGTCCGTATCCGCCTGTCCGGGGCGCGGTCAGTCCAGGTCGTCGAACGCGTCCGCGAAGTCCACGCCGGCCATCTCCGGGACCTGGGGTGCCATGACACGCGTAGTGAAGGCGTCGCGGCGGTCCCGGGGGCCGGGATCACGCACGTCCTTGTGGACCACGACCCAGACCGTCACCTCGCCCCGGGCGTCGTCGCGGACGCCCCAGTCGTCGGCCAGGGCCGTGATGATGTTCAGACCGCGACCGCCGTGCGCCGTGACCGAGGGGGTCATGGGGGCCGGGCGGGTCGGGCCGCCACCGTCCGTCACCTCGACGACCAGCCGGCCGCGCGGGTCCACCCGCCAGGCCGCCCGGACGTCGCCGTCCCCGGCCAGCGCGTCGCCCAAGGGGCGCCCGTGCTTGCAGGCGTTGCTCAAAAGTTCGGAAAGGATCAGTACGGCATCGTCGATGACCGATTCCGATAGACCACCCGTGCGCAACTGATCGCGCATGCGGTGTCTCGCCTTCCCCACGCCCGCAGGGCCATGGGGTACGGCCATGCTCGACGACGTGGGCACCTCCTGTGCCACCACCAACGCCACCCCCGAGACCTCCTTTGCCCCACGCCACGGTGTGGATGCCCCATCGGCCTGAACCGGAAACCGGCCAATGAATGTCCGGTGACGCATTCGCAACGAACGAACACATGCCGAACGCGCCGGAGCACTCCCTGTGACGGGCCGTCGCCGTGTCCCCCCAGACATGGCTTTGGATGGCTTGAATTCGATGGTTTGGCCGAGAAGTGAGGATGCTGTGGGTCGGCTGTCGGGTCAAGAGGTGTGAGGTGTCCTTACTTGACTCTTTATCTGAGCCCTGATCAGGACAGGTCCCGGTTCACCGCCCCTGGGGGCCCTTGCTGTCCTTCACCGTCCCAGCCGCTGCAGCACCGCGGCCGGCCGGTTGGTGATGATCGCGTCGATGCCGAGCTCCACGCACAGGTCCACGTCCTCCGGCTCGTTCACCGTCCACACGTGCACCTGGTGGCCGTTGCGCTTCAGCCGCTCCACGTACCCGGGGTGATTGCGCACGATCCGGATCGAGGGGCCCGCGATCCGCACCCCGGCAGGCAGCCGGCCGTCGCGCAGCCGGGGCGAGAGGAACTGCAGCAGGTAGACCGTCGGCAGCGTCGGCGAGGCCGCCCGTACCCGGGCCAGCGACCGCGCGGAGAAGCTCATGACCCGCACCGGCGAGTCGGCGGGGCCGGCCGGAGCGTCCAGTCCGAACCGCTTGAGCAGGACCAGCAGCCGCTCCTCGACCTGCCCCGCCCACCGCGTGGGGTGCTTGGTCTCGATCGCCAGCTCCACCCGCCGCCCGGCGTCCGCGACCAGCTCCAGCAGCCGCTCCAGGGTCAGTACGGAGGTGTCCGCGCGGTCCTCGGGCCGGAACTCCCAGTCGGGCTCCTCGTCCCGCCCGCGCCAGGCCGGTCCCTTCTTCCATGCGCCGAAGTCCAGGGCAGCCAGCTCCGCGAGCTCCAGGGCCGATACTGCGCCGCGCCCGTTGGACGTACGGTTGACCCGTCGGTCATGGACGCACACCAGGTGGCCGTCGGCGGTCAGGCGTACGTCGCACTCCAGGGCGTCGGCGCCGTCCTCGATGGCCTTCTTGTAGGCGGCCAGTGTGTGCTCGGGGGCGTCCTCGGAGGCCCCGCGGTGCGCGACGACCTGGATGCGATGCTGTGGTGCGTGGGTCACCGCGTCATGGTGCCACCGCGCGGGGGCGCCTGGGGTCACCCCGGATGCCGATAAAGAGAACTTTTATCGGATAGGCCCCATATAAAGGTTGTCCGTGTACCCACAGCCACCGCTTATGGTGCTCTGACGGCCTGTGGGAAAAGCTGACGGCATACAAAAGCACATGCACAGCTGAATCGCGCCGGACCGACAGCAAGCGTGAAAGAGCGTGACCGAGTGCGACCGAGAAGAAAAGCCGTGGACCGAGGAGAGAAGCTGTGAGCACCGAGAACGAGGGCAACCCGGTACCTCCGGCCCCGTCCGCACCTCCCGTGCCGCCGTCGTCTCCCGCTGCCTCGCCGCAGGCAGCCGCGTCCGACGGTGGGGAAGCGCCGACCGCCCAGATCCCGCCGACGCCCCAGGGGGCGCCCGGCACGCCCGCGGGCGACCCCTACGGGACCGCACCGCAGGCCCCGGACAGCTCCTGGCCGCCCCCGGCCCCCGCGACCCCCTCCTACGCGGACCCCGGGGCGGGCGCCGGCGCCGGCTGGGGCTCGTCGTACGACCAGCAGTACCAGCAGTACCAGCAGCAGCCTTTCCAGCAGCCGCAGCCCGCGCCGAAGAAGAGCAGCGGACGCGGCGGTCTGATCGCCGCCGTCCTGGTGGCCGCGCTGGTCGCGGGCGGCATCGGCGGCGGGCTCGGCTACACGCTGGCGAAGAACAACGACGACAGCGGCTCCACGACCATCTCCTCGACCTCCAGCGGCGGAGCCACCCAGGTAAAGCGTGCCGCCGGCACCATCGCGGCGGTGGCCCAGAACTCGCTGCCCAGCACGGTCACCATCGAGTCCGAGTCGACCAGCGGCGAGGGCGGCACCGGCACCGGCTTCGTCTTCGACAAGCAGGGCCACATCATCACCAACAACCACGTGGTGGCGGACTCCCTCGACGGCGGCAAGCTGACCGCGACGTTCCCGGACGGCAAGAAGTACGACGCCGAGGTCGTCGGCCACGCGCAGGGCTACGACGTCGCGGTGATCAAGCTCAAGAACCCGCCGTCGGATCTGAAGCCGCTCGCCCTGGGCGACTCCGACAAGGTGGCCGTCGGCGACGAGACGATCGCGATCGGCGCCCCCTTCGGCCTGTCCAACACGGTCACCACGGGCATCATCAGCGCCAAGAACCGCCCGGTCGCCTCCAGTGACGGCAGCTCCACCAGCAAGGCGTCCTACATGAGCGCCCTGCAGACCGACGCCTCCATCAACCCGGGCAACTCCGGCGGCCCGCTGCTCGACGCCTCCGGCGCGGTGATCGGCATCAACTCCGCGATCCAGTCCGCCTCCAGCGGCGGACTGGGCAGCACCGGGCAGTCGGGCTCGATCGGCCTCGGCTTCGCCATCCCGATCAACCAGGCCAAGTACGTGGCCCAGCAGCTGATCAAGACCGGCAAGCCGGTCTACGCGAAGATCGGCGCGTCGGTGTCGCTGGACGACAGCACCGGCGGTGCGCAGATCACCGACTCCGGCTCGGGCGGCGCCGACGCGGTCGAGTCGGGCGGCCCCGCGGACAAGGCCGGCCTCAAGCCCGGCGACGTCATCACCAAGCTGGACGACTCGGTGATCGACAGCGGCCCGACGCTGATCGGCGAGATCTGGACCCACCAGCCCGGCGACAAGGTCGAGATCACCTACAAGCGCGGCGGCTCGGAACACACGGTCACCGTCACCCTCGGCTCCCGCGTCGGCGACAACTGACCCGCACACGCCCGCACGAACCGGTTACTCTGTTCCCCGCGCCGATCTCCGTCGGCGCGGGGTGGGTTGCCCGAGCGGCCTAAGGGAACGGTCTTGAAAACCGTCGTGGCGCGAGCCACCGTGGGTTCAAATCCCACACCCACCGCTTAGCAGGTCAGAAGGGGTGTCTCTCTCCCGAGAGACACCCCTTCCGTCTGACCTGGTCTCACCCTGGATCGCCGTCGTCCCGGCTTTGACCAGCGCGTGCAGCCGACCTGCGGCCAGGAACTCGTACGGGGACCTTGTCGGTCCGGCTCTGCCGGTCGCGCTGCTTGCCGAGGGTCTTCGGGTTGGGTGTGCATGGCGGACGACGGTTGTGAGCCTGGCTCGGCGCCTGCGTAAGGGCATCGCTTTGCCGGGCGAACCGTCCGGGGCTGCCTCAGGGGCCGGTGTGCCGCTTGAGGAGGGCTGCGCCGAGTGGGGTCAGGGTGTGCAGGACCGTGTTGGCGTGCCGGTGGCTGGTGATGAGGCCGGCGTCGCGCAGTACGGCGGTGTGGTGGCTGGCGGTGGTGGCGGTTACCCCGGAGCGAGCCGCGGCCTCGCCGGTCGTGGCGCTGGTGGCGGTGGCGCGCAACACGGCTGTTCGCGTGGTGCCGAGCAGGGCCTGTAGGGGTGCGTGGTCTGCGGGCGGGGGCGCCGTGAGCCGGTGGTGGAGCGGATACACCAGTACCGGGGGCAGTCCCGGGTCGGCCAGGGTGATCGGGGTCTTCCAGCAGAAGTACGAGGGGATGAGAAGCAGCCCGCGGCCGTCCAGGTGGACGTCGCGGTCGTTGGGGTACGACTCGATCTCGAGGACCGGTGGCCGCCAGCGGACCGTGGGTGCCAGGTTCGCGAGCAACTCCTCGATCCCGGTACGGAAGAGGGCGCCGGCGAGGCGTACCCGCTCCGCGTGCAGGTGGTCGTGCAAGGTCTGCTCAAGCGGGGAGATCACGGCGTCGTGGTAGGCGCGCAGGACGCGGACCACCTGGTCGCGGGTCTCACCCTCGGTGAGCCGGTGGACCCAGGAGGGGGCGCCGACGGAGTGTGCGAGCAGCGCGGTCTCCCTCGCCACCTGGGCGGCGGGGGTGGACAGGAGGGCATCGAAACCGGCGTCGAGGCCGGCCTGTCCTTCCAGCGGGGTGAGGAAGTCGGGGAAGTAGCTGGCTCGCGGGAATAGCGGCAGCAGAACGGATTTCACTTCGCGGCCCAGGAATGTCTCGCGGAGTGTGGATAAGGCGGCGCGGTGCCAGGCGGCGTAGGCCCAACGTCCGTCACGCGTCTGGAAACGGTGCAGGCTGGCGGTTATTTCCCAAAGCGTGTGAGGTCCGTCCGCCATTCTGACTCTGGTCAGATCCGCCGGCGTGAAATGAAAGCGGAGCATCCCTTTCCCCCTGTGATCATGAGCTCCGACCTGCGATGTGTCAACAGGTTCGTAGGAGCATGACAGCGAAAGAGGGGGCCGGGAACATGAGTTCACGCCAGTCGCAAGAAAAAGAAGACAGGGGGAATCATGTACATCCATTCACGGGCCGTCAGGATTCTGGCGATCACCGCGCTGACCGCCGGCGGACTGACCGCCGCCGGCACGGCGACGGCGACCGCGGCACCCTCAGCTGCCGAGTCCTGCTACGGCAGTGCCAAGAGCTACACCACGTCTCCCAGCAACTGGTGGCCCGCAGGCGCCGCCTGGGCCTACACCACGTCCAACTGCGCCGACATCAACGTCAAGCCCAACACCGACGTCAATGTGAAGACGTGCTTCGATCCCACGAGCGGTGACAGCTACTGCAACGCCTCCCGCAAGATCAGCGCCGGCACATGGGGACTGGCGGCCACCAATGTAAGTGACGGCACCAAGTTCTTCCTGCAGTTCGACCGTTCGAGCAGCGGGATCGTTGCCTACTGACGGTCCGGACTACACCGCATTTATGCAGTGAGGTTCGAGGCGTGAGGGCAACGGTGCGATTCCGGTTCCGGTTCCGGAAGGAGGCTTCTGAAAGTTGATCCGGAAAGGGATCGAGGAGTGGCCCTCACGCGTGAGACCTGGACGTGCGCCCCGGAATGGGAAAGCATCGGGTATGCACTCAGCCGACTGGTATCTGACCGACGACGTCGACGACTTCCTCGCCCGGGCCGGGGGTTTCCTGCGCTCGCGTCCCGGGCCGCACGTCATGCAGTTGACGTGGGCCGAGAGGGTGCGGGTGCGGGGGGCGGGCGCGTTCGGTGCCGACGCCGCCGTCTTCGGGGTCCTGGAGCAGGACGGCGAGGTGCGGGCCACCTTCTACCGGCTTCCGCCCGGTGGGATCGGGCTCTCCCCGCTCACCCCGGAGCAGGCCGACTCCCTCGCCGCCCGCCTGGCCGCCCTCGGCCACTCCCTGCCCTCCGCCGGATCGGACCACGACACGGCCACCGTCTTCGCCGAGGCCTGGCGGCGGCACACCGGCGCGACGCCCGAACTCCGCGGCACACGGCTGTGCCTGTACCGCCTCGGCACACTCACCCCACCGGACCCGATGCCGGCCGGCCGGGGCCGGGTCCTGGGCGAGCGGGACCTCGATCAGGCCATGTTCTGGTGCGGCGAGTTCGCCAGGGCCGTCGGAGAGGACGTCTCCATCGACGCCGGCACCTGGGCCGGCACGCGCTACGCCGACAAGGGCTACACACTCTGGGAGACCCCGGACGGCACTCCCGTCTCCGTCGCGGGCCTGAACCCGCTGATCGGCGGCCAGATCCAGGTGGACGTCGTCTACACCCCCAGCCATCTGCGCGGCCGCGGCTACGCGGGTGCCGTGACGGCGGAGGTCAGCCGGGCCGCGCTGGCCGCGGGTGCGCAGGACGTCGTCCTGTTCGCGGACCTGTCCAACCCCACGAGCAACGCCCTGTACCAGCGCCTCGGATACGAGCGGCTCGCCGACTGGGCCGCGTACGACTTTTCGGTAGCGGCGCCGGTGACCGGTTGAGAACGCAGCAGGATCTGCGGGATCAGCCGTTGCGCCAGTCGTTGATTCGCTTCTCCCACTTCCTGTCGTCCGTCGTCTCCATGAACTCGCGCCGGTTGATGAGCAGGTAGATGTCGCCCGGGAACGCGGACGCGGAGGCGGTGCTGAGGATGAGGGGTTTGCCGGCGTTGAGGAGGCCGCCGAGGAACCGGCCGTAGAGGTCGGTGAAGCGGGTCCCGGCCGCGGTGATGTCCGTGCGGGTGAGGACGAGGGGGCCGGTGTCCGACCAGTCCGTGAGGACGAGCCGGTCGGGGTGCAGGACGATCCGCCCGCGGCGCTGGAAGAGGGCCTTCTGGCTGACCAGCGCCGCGGCCTTGTCGGCGCCCTGCTTGCGGCTGAGTTCGTCGGCGGTGGCCGCGATGTAGTCGGCTTCGTAGAGGGTGGAGCCTTCGGTGTTCATGGGGTTCTCCGATGGTTGGGTGGTCGGGTCAGGACACGGTCAGGGAAATGCGCTGGTGCAGGCGGTCCGAGGCGCTGCCGACGCTGAGGGTGAACGTCCCCGGCTCCACGACGGTGCGCAGCCGTTCGTCGACGAGGGTGAGGTCCCGGGCGGCCACCACGGGGAACGACACCGTGACCCGCTCGCCCGCCGCCACCCGCCTCTTGGCCACGCCCCGCAGCCGGATGCGCGGCAGCGAGACGCTCGCCCGGTCGTCGGTGACATACAGCTGGACGACCTCGGTTCCGGCCCGCTTGCCGGTGTTCGTGATGTCGACGCGGAGGTGGGTCCCGCCGTCCCGCGTGATGTGCGTGTCGTCCAGCCGGATGCCGCTGTGGTGGAAGGTCGTGTAGCCGCGGCCCGATCCGAACGCGTGCAGGGGCGTGGAGGGCATGTCGATGTAGGCGTCCGCCTCGGCACGGGCGTGCTTCTGGTCGTAGGTCAGGGGCAGTTGGCCGACATCGCGGGGGAAGGTGACGGGCAGGCGGCCGGTCGGCTCGGTGTGGCCGAACAGCGTTTCCGCGACCGCCCGGCCGCCCGCCTCGCCGGGCAGCCAGGCGACCAGCAGCGCCGGCAGGTGGGCCCTGGCCCACGGCAGGGCCAGGGCCCGGCCGGTGACCACCACGGCGACGGTCGGTGTGCCGGTGGCGTGCACCTCTTCGAGCAGCCGCTGCTGTACGCCGGTCAGGGCGAGGGACGCGGTGTCCTTGAGCTCGCCGTCGGTGCGGTCCGGCGAGAAGTAGCCGCCGCCGGTCTGCTCGCCGACGACCACCACCGCGACGTCCGCGTCCCGGGCGGCGGCCCGCGCGGCGGCGAAGCCGGAGGTGTCCGTTCCGGTGACGGCACAGCCGCGCTCGTAACGCACCCGGACCCGGTCGCCGAGCAGCCGGGTCAACGCCTCACGGATCGAGGGGGTCTCGTGCAGCGCGGGGTAGGCGTTGTACTCGCCGAGGAGATTGAGCTGGTCGTCGGCGTTCGGGCCGATCAGCGCCACCGTGCGGACCCGGTCGGCGGCCAGCGGCAGCAGCTCGCCCTCGTTCTTCAGCAGCACCATCGACTCACGCGCCGCGCGCAGCGTCAGGGCCCGGTGCGGTGCGCAGTTCACCACCCGCTCCGCCCGGGCGGCATCGACGTACGGGTTCTCGAACAGACCCAGGCGTTCCTTCAGGGTCAGCACACGTCGTACGGCTCGGTCCAGCAGGGCCTCGTCGATCCTTCCCTCCCGTACGGCCGCGGCCAGTTGGTCGAGGTAGATCTCGTCCCAGGCCAGGCTGACGTCGACACCGGCGCGCAGTCCGAGCTCCGCCGCCTCCTGCGCCGTGGCCGCCACGTGCTCGCGGATCAGGCTGCGCAGGTCGTTGCCGATCACCACGCCGTCGAAGCGCAGTTCGTCCCGCAGGAGGTCGGTGAGGTACTTCCGCGAGCCGTGCACGACCAGTCCGTCGATGGTCTGCTCGCTCGCCTCGGTCATCAGGGCCCCGGCCTCCGCGAACCCCACCCGCCACGGCTCCAGGTGGGTCTGGCGGAAGGCGCGCTCCCCGATCTCGATCGAACTGGTCTCCAGACCGCCGACGTTGGGGGACTCCATGGGGAAGGTGACCAGGGACGTGACCACCGCCTCGTCGGACGTGAGGTCGCCGCCGGCGCCCTGCATGGCAGGCACCAGCGCACCGACCATGGCGGCGGTCAGGTACGGGTCCTCGCTGAACGCCCAGATCCCGCGGCCGTAGCGCGGGTCGCGGTTCAGTTCCGCGGTGATGGTGCTCAGCGCGTGGATCCCGACCGCGCGGGCCTCCCGGGCCACCGCCGCGTACACCTGGCCGATCAGTTCCGGGTCGAAGGTCGCGCCGAGCGCCAGCCCCTCCGGGAAGATCGTCGAACCGGGGCCCACGGAACCGTGCGTGCCCTCGCTGATCTCCAGCAGCGGGATGCCGAGTCGGGTGTCACGGGCGAGGCGCTGGAGCCGGTTGTGCTGCTCGGCCTGTTCGCGTGGCGTGAGCGGATGCGGTACCTCGACGGAACCGGACAGGGTCTGGTTGACCAGGCCGAAGAAACCGCCGCCCGGGCCCAGCCGCACCTGCCCGGCACCCGTGCCGACCACGGTCCGGCCGCGTACGTACGCCTCCCGCTTCGCCACCGTGCCGGTCGGGTCCGTGGAGTCGCCGAGCAGTTCCTGCGGGAGGCAGACCGGGATGTTCAGCTGGGCGATCTTGTCGGCCGTGGTCATCCGGGCCAGCAGGGCTTCGACGCGTCGGGAGGCCGGGCGGCCGCCCGGCCGTCGGTCCGGCGCCGGCCGTGCGACCGGCGCCGGGGCCGCCCCCGCAGTCACCCAGTCTCTTATACACAACTGACGCAGCCGACGAAATTTGAGCTTTATATCACGGTGCTCTCCCAAAAAATAAAAACTT
>NZ_JBSHBL010000016.1:0-157886 GCF_053611985.1 Streptomyces sp. NPDC054770 | reverse complement strand
GTGCCCCTTTGAGCGGAGGGGCACCCCACCCGGCCGACCGCTGTTCCGGGACCGGGGCAGGTCAGACGTTCGAACCGCTGCCGCCGCCCGAGGACACCTTGATGCCGCTGGTGATGGTGTCGATGATCGACTCCTTCTGGCCGACGTCGACGCCGAACCGGACCACGACGATCTGCTGGGCGTTCGCGGGCGACGGGAAGGCCAGCGACTCGACGTAGCCGTCGGCGCCCTTGCTGGTGATCGCCTTCCAGCGGACCAGGTACCCCTTCTGCCCGGCCACGGTGACCGCCTTGGAGGCCAGCACCTGGTGCGAGGTGATCGAGCCGTAGCCCTTGCCGTACGAGTCCTCGGCATTGGCCGAGATGTCCGCCTTGGCGACCGCCTCGGCGGTGGCCCCCTTGGCGCCCAGCAGCAGTGCGGGCGCCGAGTAGGCACCGCCGGCGGTGCAGGTCTGCGAGGTGTCGCCCGGGCACTTGTAGGAGTCGTCGGAGCTGACGTTGGCGCCGTACTGGATCGCCTGCCCGGTCCAGCCGTCCGGCACCGGGATGCTGATGGCGTTGGTCGAGTCCGACACCCTGCCGCCGCCCTTGACCTTCGGCGCCTCGGACTGGCCCGGCGACGGCGACGCGCCACCGTCGGTGCCACCGGAACCCGAGCTGCCGCCCGACCCGCCGAACGGGAAGCCCTGGCCGCCGTTCTGCCCCTCGGGACCGCCCTGGCCGAACCCGCCCTGGCCGCCCGAGCCCTGCTGCGAGGCCTGCTGGTTGCCGTTGTCGCTGCCGTTGCCGGTGAGCGCCCACGCGCCCACCCCGATGGCGGCGAGGACCGCCACGGCGACGCCGACGGCAATACCGGTACGCAGCCCGCGCTTGGCGGGAGCCGGCGGCGCCGGGTACCCCGGATAACCCGGGTACGCGGGGTAGGCCTCGCCGGCCGGGTACGCCGGGTAGGCCGGGGCCCCTTCGGCCGACTGCGCTCCGTCGGCCGGCTGCGCTCCGTCGGCCGGCGGCTGCGGCGGGGGACCCCAGTCGGCGGCCGACCCGGCGGGCCGGGTCTGCTCCGTCCAGGCCTTGCCGTCCCACCAGCGTTCGGTGGCCGGACCGTCACTTGTCTGCCCGGGATCGGGATACCACCCGGGGGGAGTCACCTGCGTCATGCCCCCAACCGTATGAGGCATCGGTGAAAGTCGGATGAGAGGATCCGGCAATGTTCGTACGAGGTGGGCCGGCACGCCTCATTCGAGTTGGAGCCGGACCGGTGGCACCGGTGCCGGCGGGGGCAGCCGCAGGCCGTTGCGCCCCGGGGTCAGGGAGCCCAGGATGCTCGGGTGACGGGCGCCGGTGGCGGTCGGGGCGGTGCCCACGAGGCCGTGCGCGGTGAGGAAGCCGAGGACCGCGAAGGCGTAGGCCTCCTTCGCCGCCGCCGGCAGACCGAGCTCGTCGGAGACGCGCACCGGGATCTCCGGCAGCAGGTCGCCGAGCATCCGCATCAGCACCGGGTTGCGGGTGCCGCCGCCCGACGCGACCACCTCCGTCGCCGCCACGCCCCGCACCGCGTCCGCCACCGTCCGGGCGGTCAGCCGGGTGAGGGTCGCCAGCGCGTCCTCGGCACGGATCCCGGCGGGCGCCCGCCAGTACCCCGCGTGGAACAGCTCCTTGCCGGTCGTCTTCGGCGCGGGCAGCGCGTAGTACGGCTCCGCCAGCAGCTCTTCGAGCAGCGCCTCGTGCGGACGGCCGCGCGCCGCCAGCGCCCCGTCCACGTCGTACGTCAGCCGCCCGCCGGTGAACTCCCGGACCGCCGCGTCCAGCAGCGCGCACCCGGGCCCGGTGTCGAAGGCCGTGCCGTCCGGCGCGGTCAGGTTCGCGATCCCGCCGAGGTTCAGCGCCACCGGCGTCCCCGGCCGGCCGCGCAGCCACAGCAGGTCGACCAGGCTCACCAGCGGGGCGCCCTGGCCCCCGGCCGCCACGTCCCGCGGCCGCAGGTCGGCGACGACCGGCAGCCCCGTCGCCTCCGCGATCCACGCCGGCTGCCCGAGCTGCAACGTGCCGTGCACCCGGCCGCCCTCCACCCAGTGGTAGACCGTCTGCCCGTGCGAGACCACCAGCTCGGCCCGCCCGCCGCACAGTTCGCGGTTGGCCCGGACCGCGGCCGCCGCGAACGCCTGGCCGATCCGGGTGTCCAGCAGACACACCCGCGCCAGCGGCACGGCGGCCGGCGGCAGCGCACCCGCGAGCGCCTCCCGCAGCTCCTCGTCGTACGGCGTGCTCACCATCCCCAGCGGCTTCAGCAGCAGCGTCCCGTCCAGCAGCCGCAGCTCGGCCGCCGCCGCGTCCACCGCGTCGTACGACGTCCCGGACATCAGGCCGATCACCAGCAATGTCCCAACCCGCCTTTCAACCCGCCTTCGTCCTCGGCGGCCCGAGCAGGGCGAGCACGCTGACCGCGCAGGTCGCCGCCGCGTAGTAGCCGGGAACGTCGAGGTTCCCGGTGCGTCGCACCGCCTCCGTGATGATGAGGCCCGCGCAGCCCGAGAACACGGCATTGGACAGGGCGTAGGCGAGTCCCAGGCCCGTGCAGCGGGCCCGCGCCGGGAACATCTCCGCCAGCATCGCGGGCCCCGGTCCGGCCATCAGCCCCACCACCGCACCCGCACCGCACAGGGCCGCCCCCTGCACGGCGGCCGGGGTCCCCGGGTCCTGGAGGAGGTGCAGCAGGGGCAGCGCCAGCAGCACCACGAGCCCGGCGCCGGTCAGCATCACCGGCCGCCGCCCCACCCGGTCGCTGAGCAGTCCCGCCGGCAGGATCGCCGCCGCGAACCCCAGGTTCGCCACCACGGTGGCCAGCAGCGCCTGCCGGAAGCCGGTGTGCAGCGCGGCCTGGAGGTACGAGGGCAGCACCACCAGGAAGGTGTACCCGGCCGCCGACCAGCCCATCACCCGGGCGGCGGCCAGTGCGATCGCCCCGGCCGGCACGCGCACCGTGTGCACGGCGCCCACGGCCGGCTCCCGGAACTCCGGTGTCTCGTCCAGCCCGATCCGCAGCCACAGCGCCAGCGCACCCAGCGGCATCGCCAGCAGGAACGGCAACCGCCAGCCCCAGGAAGCGAACTGAGCCGTCGTCAGGAGTACGGACAGCCCCACCGCCACACCCGCCCCGCCCAGCAGCCCCAGCGCCACGGTGAACGACTGCCACGCCCCGTACAGTCCCCGTCGTCCCGGCGGCGCGAACTCGGTCAGCATCGCCACCGCACCCCCGAACTCCCCGCCCGCCGACAGCCCCTGAACCACCCTCAGGAACGTCAGCAGCCAGGGCGCGAGCACACCCGCCTGCGCATACGTCGGCAGTACGCCGATCAGCGCCGTCGCGCCGGTCATCAGCGCCACCACCAGGATCAGCACCGGCCGCCGGCCGAGCCGGTCCGCCAGCCGGCCGAACAGGGCCGCGCCCAGCGGACGGAAGAAGAACGCCAGCCCGAACGAGGCGTAGGTGCGCACCAGCCCCTCGGCCGCGCTCCCGCCCGCCGGGGTGAAGAACCGCTCGGCGACCACGGTCGCCACATAGCCGTAGACACCGAACTCGTACCACTCGATGAAGTTCCCCACCGAGCCCGCCGCCAGCGCCCGGAGGGGCCGGTTCCGCTCCCGTACTGCCCGATCTTCGAAAGTCGGTTTCATGTCCCTGCCCGTTGACGGTCCGTTGGCTGTGCAGCGGCAGGTCGGAGCCGTCCGCGTCGCCCGGGCGCACCCACTTTCACCCGTCACGGCAACAGCTGCCCGGACCCGCCTCCGGACAGCCAACCGGACGGCTACGCTCGTGGTCTGTACGTCATTCGGGCGACTTGGGGAGGTAGCGGGATGACGGAGGAGCAGCCCCCGGGAGGCGCTTCGGCTCCCCTCTGGGAGCGCGAGGAGGAGATCGCCGCCATCACCGAGGCGCTCGACGTCCTCTGCGCCGACCGTTCCACCGCCGGGAACCTGCTGGTGCTGCGCGGCGAGGCCGGGCTCGGCAAGACCGCGCTGCTGGCCGAGACCCGCCGCATCGCCGAGCGCCGGGGCTGCACCGTCTGGTCCACCCGCGGCGTCGAGACCCTGCGCAGCGTGCCCTTCCACGTGGTACGGCAGTTACTCCAGCCCGCCCTGGTCTCCCTGCTGCCCGAGGAGGCCCGGGAGTACCTCGGCGACTGGTACGACATCGCCGGCCCCGCCCTCGGCATAACGGACCCCGGCGACCGCCAGGCCGACCCGCAGGGCGTCTGCGACGGCCTGGTCGCCGCCGTCCGCCGGCTCGCCAAACGCGACTGGCCGCTGGTCCTGCTGGTCGACGACGCCCACTGGGCCGACCAGGAGACCCTGGCCTGGCTCGCCGCCTTCGTCGAACGCCTGGACGACCTGTCCGTCCTGGTCCTGGTGGCCCGCCGCCCCGGCGAGGTCAGCGGCGACAGCGCCCGCTACCTCGACGCCGTGGCCGCCGCGGCCGGCCGCCCGGTCCGCACCGTCAGCGCCCTCACCCCGGACGCCACCGCCGGCCTCACCCGCGCCACCCTGGGCGAGCACGCCGACGCCCCGTTCTGCCGCGAGGTCTGGGCCGTCACCGGCGGCAACCCCTACGAGACCGTCGAACTCCTCGCCAAGGTCCAGGACAGCGAGGTGGAGCCCGTCGAGGCCCGGGCCGGCGAACTGCGCGCCCTCAACCGGTCGGCCAGGGGCGGCGGACTCGTCACCCGCCTCGAAGGCCTCGGCGTCGACGCCACCCGGTTCGCCTGGGCCGCCGCCATCCTCGGCACCGGCATCTCCGTCGGCCTGGTCGCCCAGCTCGCCAGCATGGCCGTGGACGACGCCGGGCGCTGCGCCGAACTGCTGCGCACCGCCCGCATCCTCACCGAGCCCGACCCGGCCGGCTCCCGGCCCCACACCGGTGACCTGGAGTTCGTCCACCCGCTGATCGCCACCGCCGTCTACAACTCCATCCCGCCCGCGATGTGCACCGCCATGCACGGCATCGCCGCCCAGATCGTCATCGACGACGGCCGCGGCATCGCCGAGGCCTCCCGCCATCTGCTGAAGGTGCACCCGGACGACGACGAGGAACTCGTCGAGCAGCTGCGCGACGCGGCCAAGGAGCACCTCGCCGTCGGCGCCCCGGACGCGGCCCGCCGCTGCCTCGAACGCGCCCTCCTCGAACCGCCCCTTCCCGAGGTCCACGCGCGCGTGCTCTACGAACTGGGCTGCGCCACCCTCCTCACCAAGCCCGCCGTCACCATCGGCCACCTGCAGAGCGCGCTCGGCATGCCCGGCCTCGCCGGACCCGAACGCGTCGACGCCGTCTTCCG
Source organism: Streptomyces sp. NPDC054770 (assembly GCF_053611985.1). Classification (NCBI taxonomy): domain Bacteria; kingdom Bacillati; phylum Actinomycetota; class Actinomycetes; order Kitasatosporales; family Streptomycetaceae; genus Streptomyces; species Streptomyces sp. NPDC054770. Next base: position 152,557 of record NZ_JBSHBL010000016.1, on the reverse strand, counting down.
GCTCTCCCAGGCCCTCCTCCACAACGACCAGCTGGAGGAGGCCGTCCGCACGGTCGAGGCGGAGGCCGCCCGGCACGAGGAGGGGCCCGCCAGACTCCGGCTCCAGGCCGTCCAGTTCATGTGGGAGGGCATCGCCGGCGAGGCCGTCTCCCCGCAGCGCTCCGAACGCCTCGCCGACCTCGCCGCCACCTGCACCGGCCGCGACAACTCCGAGCGCGCCCTGCTCATGCTGCGCGGCTTCGACCTCCTCATCCAGGGCGAGAACGCCGAGGAGGTCGTCGAGTTGTGCGACCGCGCCCTCGTCAACGGCCGGCTCGCGCCCGGCCTCGGCTGGACGGACACCGAGTGGGGCATCGAACTCCTGCTGATGCTCGCCAACGCCTACGTCTACACCGACCGCCTCGACCGCGCGGAGAGCCTGTACAACGAGGCCCTGCGCGCCTACGAGTCCTCCGGCTGGAGCGGCGGCCACCTCGCCCTCGCCCATGCCTACGTCGGCCTCGGCCACCGCAGGCGCGGCCGGCTGCGGGACGCGGAGACCTCCCTGCGGGAATCCCTGCGGATCGCCGAGCGGGTCGGCCGCCGGCTGCCCCTGTACTGGACCGCCACCTGCAACCTGATCGACACGCTGCTCGCCCGCGGCCATGTCCAGCAGGCCTGGGAGACCGCCGAACAGTACGGCTTCGCACCGCCGTACCCCTCCACCATCGTCATGCCGGACCCGAGGTCCGTGCGCGGCCGGCTCCTCCTCGCCGTCGGCCGCACGAAGGAGGCGGTCAACGAGCTGGAGGCGGCGGAGAAGGCGGCCGCCGCGCGCGGCCACTTCAACCCCGTGGTCGTGCCCTGGGCGCTCGACCTCGCCCGGGCCCTCGCGAACGAGGACCCGGCGCGGGCGGCGCAGCTGGCGAGCGACGCGCGACGGCAGGCCGAGCGGTTCGGCACGGACACGGCGATCGGCGAGGCGCTGCGCTGCGCCGCCGCGCTGGAGACCGGGCAGCGGCAGGTGCGGCTGGCCTCGCAGGCGGTGGCTTACCTGGAGGCGTCGCCCTGCCAGTACGAGCATGCGGCGGCCCGGGTGGAGTACGGGATCGCCGCGCGCTCGGTGGCCGAGCTGAACAGGGGGCTGGCGTTGGCCCGGTCCTGCGGGGCGGACGGGCTGGTCGCTCAGGCGCGGGAGGTTCTGGAGACCGGGCGGGGGCTGCGGTGACGGGTCAGCGCGCCGCAGGGAGCAAGAGGCACGGCTGAGCCTGCTCCGTGGCTGCGTCCGCACCGGCCGGCTCGATCCGGTAGAGGCGGGTCGGTGGCGTGCGGGTCACCGTCTGTGTCAGGAGGCCGTCCGTGAAGAGGGCTCCCACGCCGTCGTCCAGCGCCCACCCGGCGGGGAGCGCGCCGGTGGCCACGGCCGCCCGGTAGGAGGGGCGGCGGCCCGGTTCACTGTCGTAGTGCGGGCAGACCGAACCGGACAGCAGGCCCAGCCCGTCCGGCAGGGACGTCAGCGGTCCGAAGGAGTCGGTCTGCGAGCCTTCCGCCCAGCAGTTGGCTCCGGCGCTGATACCGCACAGCAGCGTGCCGCGATCGTAGGCCTCGCACATCAACCGGTCCACGCCGTGCGCACGCCAGACTGCCAGCAGGTTCGCGGTGTTGCCGCCCCCCACGTACACGACGTCCTGAGCGAGCAGGAACGTGCGCAACGCGGCATCATCGAGTTCCCTCCGGAACAGCGGCAGGACACTGGGCTCGCAGGCCCGTGACCGGAACGCGGCGAGAAACTGTTCCTGGTAGGCGGGGGCGTCGCCGCTGGCGGTGGGCACGAAGCACACCTTGGGCCGCGAAGCACGGGCGTGAGCGAGCACCCAGTCGTCCAGCAGGCCGTCGTCGTCGGTGGAGAAGCCGCCCCCGAGAAGAGCCAGACGACGCACAGGAACGGCAGTCACGGCGGAAGTGCCTCCTCAGGGCGTCACAGAGCAAGGAGCTGATCGGTGACCGCTGAGAGGCGTTTCTGTACGTCGCGGTCGTACGCCGCTTCGTGGGCCCGCGCGGTATTCGTGCCGTCGAAGTAACCGCCCGTTCCCAAGTCCCGCGTCGCCAGGGCCAGTACACCCGGAGCCCCGTCCGCCACCGTGCTCCAGGGTGCCACTCCGCCCTCGCGCACCATCGCGGTGTCCATGAAGGTCGCCGGGTGCAGGACGTTCACCGAGACTCCGGTGTCCGCCAACTCCTCCGCCAGGGCGAAGGTATGGGCCGCCAGGGCGAACTTGCTGCGGCGGTACGCCGCGAAGCCCTGGTAGCCGCGGGTGAATTCGGGGTCGTCGAAGTCGAGGGGCTCCTGGCCCGCCGAGCCGACGTTCACGATCCGGGCGGGGGTGTTCGCGCGCAGTGCCGGGAGGAGGGCGCGGGTGAGGGCCACCGGGGCCAGGTAGTTGACGGCGAGGCGCAGCTCGTGGCCGTCCGTGCTCAGTTCGCGGGCCGAGCCGGGTGCGCCGGCGCCGATGCCCGCGTTGTTGATCAGGACGTCCAGGCCGGGGTGCGCCTCGGCGACCCGCGCGCCCAGTTCGCGGGCCTGGGACAGCGAGGCCAGGTCCGCGACGAAGCCCGCCGCGTCGCCCTCGGTGCGCAGTTCCTCGACCAGCAGCTCGGTACGGCCCGGATCCCGGCCGTGGGCGAGGACGACGTGGCCCGAGCGGACCAGTTCGAAGGCGACGTACCGGCCGAGCCCGGAGGTGGCGCCGGTGATCAGAACAGTGGACATGCCTCCAGCCTAGGCAGGGGACGGCGCCGGGTGGGTGGTGCGGCTGGAGGTACGACCGGCAGGGTCACCCTTCTTCTTCCGCCAGCACCCGCTGCGCCGTCGCGAACGCCGAGTTCGCCGCCGGCACCCCGCAGTACACGGCCGTCTGCAGCAGCACCGCGCCGATCTCCTCCGGCGTCAGCCCGTTGCGCCGGGCGGCCCGCACATGCATGGCCAGCTCGTCGTAGTGGCCGTGGGCGACCAGCGCGGTGAGGGTGATCATGCTGCGTTCACGGCGGGAGAGGGTGGGGTCGGTCCAGATCTCGCCCCAGGCGTAGCGCGAGATGAAGTCCTGGAAGCGGGCCGTGAAGGGCGTCTGCCGGGCCTGGGCGCCGTCCACGTGCGCGTCGCCGAGTACTTCGCGGCGTACCGCCATCCCGCGCCTGGCGCCTCCGTCCAGGTGGGCGCGGAGCGCGGTGAGGACGGCCTCGGGGCACTGCGCGGGCGCCAGATGCGCGGCGCCCGGCAGCTCGACCAGCGTGGCCGACGGCACCGCGTCCGCGATCTCCCGCAGATGCGGCGGCGGGGTCGCCGGGTCCTGCCGGCCGGCGATCAGCAGGGTGCGGACGGCGATCTCACCGAGCCGGTCCCGCAGGTCGAAGGCGGCCAGCGCGTCGCAGCAGGCGGCGTACGCCTCCGGGTCGGCCGCCCGCTGGTCCTCGACCAGCCGGGGCACGGTGAACCCGGGGGTGAACCAGCGGCTGGGGGCGTTCTCCGCGAGCCACTCCACGCCCTCCCGGCGCACCCGTTCGGCCCGCTCCTCCCAGGGCCCGGACCCGCCGAAGTGGGCCGAGGAGCAGATCACCGCCAGGTTCTCCAGCCGGTCCGGGTGGTGGACGGCCAGGTGCAGCCCCACGGCACCGCCCAGCGACACCCCCGCGTACCCGAACCGCTCGATGCCGAGCGAGTCGGCGAGCGCGAGCACCAGGCCGGCCAGGTCACCGACGGTCGCTCCCGCCCTGATCAGGCCGGGTGCCGAACCGCCGTGCCCCGGCAGGTTCCAGCGCACCACCCGGTGCGCGGTGGACAGTTCGGGCGCCACGGCGTCCCACAGGGCGTACGAGGTGCCGAGCGACGGCCCGAGGAGCAGCGGGGGAGCCGAAGCGGGCCCCTCGGTGCGGTGGTTGAGGAGTTTCTCGGTCAACGTCGCTCCAGAGCACGGTCGGTGAGCACACCGGCGGAGCCGGTATAGCGGGCGGGATCGGTCAGGTCGTCGAGATCGACATCCTTCAAGCCGGGTTCCTCGGCGAGGAGTTCACGCAGCGTCCGGTGCTCGGTGCGGGTGCGGCGGGCCAGCTCGGTGAGCAGCTCCTTGGCGCGGGCCCGGCCGAGCACGGGGGCCAGCTCGGCGGAGAGCCGCTCCGAGACGATCAGCCCGCCTGTGAGGTCGAGGTTCCGGCGCATCGCCTCCGGGTGCGCCAACAGCCCCTCCGCCAGTTCCGCCGCGTCCCGCGCCGCACCCCCCACGGTCCGCAGCAGATCCCGCAACGGCTCCCACTCGGCGTGCCAGGCACCGGCCGGCCGCTCGTCCTCCGCGACCATCGAGCCGTACAGGACGGCCGCGAGCTGCGGGGCCCGCCGGGCGGCCGCCGCGATCAGCGTCGACCGGACGGGGTTGGCCTTGTGCGGCATCGCCGAGGAACCGCCCCCGCCGCCCTCGGAGACCTCGCCGATCTCGGTACGGGACAGGGTCAGCACATCCGCGGCGATCTTCCCCAGCGCCCCGGCCGTGAAGGCGAGGCACCCGGCGAGATCGGCGATCGGCGTCCGCAGCGTGTGCCAGGGCAACAGCGGGGCGGCCAGGCCGAGTTCGCGGGCGTACGCGGCCGGCAGCTGCTCGGCGTGCGCCGCGCCGTACACCCCGAAGGCGGCCAGCGTGCCCGCCGCGCCGCCGAGTTGGGCGGGCAGTGACTCCCGGACCCGGGTCACGCGGTCCCGGGCGTCCAGGACCAGCGAGCGCCAGCCGGCCGCCTTCAGCCCGAAGGCCGTCGGCACGGCGTGCTGGGTGAGTGTGCGGCCCGGCATCGGTGTACCGCGGTGCGCGGCGGCCTGCCGGGCCAGCGCCTGCCCGGTGCGGCCGAGGTCGGCGAGCACGAGGTCCAGGGCGCGGGCGGCGACCAGCATCGACGCCGTGTCCATGATGTCCTGGCTGGTCGCACCCCGGTGCACGTACGGCCCGTACTCCGCGCCGACCGCCTTCGTCAGATCGGCGACCAGCGGGATCACCGGGTTGCCACCGCCCCGTGCGCGCTCCGCGAGGGTGCCGACGTCGAATCGGCCGGGGTCGGCCGCCTCGGTCACGGCCGTCGCGGCCTCGGCCGGGGCCAGGCCCAGGGCGGCCTGGGCCCGGGTGAGGGCCGCCTCCGCGTCGAGCAGCGCCCGCAGGTACGCGCCGTCGCTCGTCGCGGCCGCGGCGGCGGAACCGGACCACCCGGGACCGAGCAGCCCTGCCGCACCGCCGCCGTACTCCACTGAACTCACTGGAACTCCAGGAAGACCGTCTCGCCCTCGCCCTGAAGGCGGATGTCGAAACGGTAGGTCCCACGGCCCTCGTCCGCGGCGATCAGCGTGTCGCGCCGCTCGCCCACCCGGGTGAGCAGCGGGTCGGCGGCGAGCGCCGCGTCGTCGCCCGGCAGGTAGACCCGGGTGAACAGGTGCACCAGCAGGCCGCGCGCGAACACGCACAGGCTCAGGTAGGGCGCGTTGCCGCCACGGGCGCCGGGCCGCAGCGTCCGCGTGTACCAGTGCCCGTCGGTGTCCGTCTGGATCCGGCCCCAGCCGGTGAACTCCACGCCGTTGCGGCCGAGGTAGTCACCGGTCGCCGGGTCCCGGCGGATCGAACCGTCGGTCGTGGACACGTTCCCGTCCGGGTCGGCGCCCCACACTTCCACGAGCGCGTCGGGCAGCGGGGTGCCCGCCCCGTCGTAGACGTACCCGTGGACCGTGATCGTGTCCGGGTGCCCGAGCGGCGCGATGTCCTCGCCGCCGCGGAACGGCAGCGCATAGCCGTAGAACGGGCCGACCGTGTGCGACGGGGTGGGCAGCACGCGCTCGGGGCTGCTCGTGTCGATCTTCGTCATGGCAGGTCAGCGTCCTTCTTCGAGCCAGGTGGCGGCGGGGCCGTCCAGCACGATGTCCCAGTGGTAGCCCATCGAGAACTCCGGTACGGACAGGCCGTGGTCGTAGGTCGCGACCAGGCGCTGCCGGGCCGCGTCGTCCGTCACCGACTGGATGATCGGGTCGTACGGGAACAGCGGGTCGCTCGGGAAGTACATCTGCGTCACCAGCCGCTGCGTGAACGCCGAACCGAACATCGAGAAGTGGATGTGCGCCGGACGCCAGGCGTTGAGGTGGTTGCGCCAGGGGTAGGGGCCCGGCTGGATCGTGGTGAAGTGGTAGCCGCCGTCGGCGTCGGTGATCGTACGGCCGACACCCGTGAAGTTGGGGTCCAGCGGGGCGTCGTGCTGCTCGCGCTGGTGTGCGTAGCGGCCCGCCGAGTTGGCCTGCCAGATCTCGATCAGCTGCCCCCGCACCGGCCGCCCGTCCCGGTCGAGGAGCCGCCCGGACACGGTGATCCGCTCCCCGACCGGCTCACCGCTGTGCTGCCGGGTCAGATCATTGTCTATCCCGGTGATGTCCCGCTCCCCGAACGCGGGGGAGTGAAGCTCCACCAGCTCCGGGTCCTTGGCCGTGTCGATGGCGACCAGGGGCTGTTTCGGATGCCGGAGCACGGAGGACCGGTAAGGGGCGTAGTCACGGCGGGGGTGATGCTCGACGGGGCCGCCTCCGGCCACGCGCTTCTCATAGGCGGCGTGCTCGGCAGCGATTTCGACGTCGATATCAGCTTGGGTGAGTGTCATGAGAAGTCCTAGGTGAAGCGCCCTGCTTTTAGGGGCGCGGGGAACTGCGCGACCAGCCACAACGCACCCGCAGGTGCCCTACGACCTATCGCTCAAGAACAAGCGCGAGCCCTTGCCCGACGCCGATGCAAAGGCTGGCGACACCGATACCGCCGCCACGCCGCGCAAGCTGATGCGCCACGGTCCCCGCCAGCCGCGCACCGGACGCTCCCAACGGGTGCCCCAAGGCAATGGCTCCACCCTGCGGATTGAGGATCGCCGGATCGAACTCGGGCCACTCGGCGACACACCCCAGCACCTGCGCCGCGAACGCCTCGTTCAGCTCAAGGACCGACAGATCACCGAACCCCTTGCCGGCCTTGCCCAGCGCACGCGTCACCGCTTCGACGGGCGCCAGCCCGAAGTAGTCCGGGTCGATCCCGGACACCCCGGTCGCACCGACCCGGGCCAGCGGCTCCCGCCCGAGCGCCCTGAGGCCCTCCTCGTCGGTCAGCAGCAGCGCCGCCGCGCCGTCGTTGAGGGGGGAGGCGTTGCCCGCGGTCACGGTGCCGCCCTCCGTACGGAAGGACGGCTTGAGCCTGGCCATCGCGGTGAGAGAGGCATCCGGGCGTACGCATTCGTCGGCGGCGAAGGGGACCGGGTCGCCCTTGCGCTGCGGGACCGGCACGGGCGCCAGCTCGGCGTCGAACAGGCCCTGTTCCTGGGCGGCGGCCGCCTTCCGGTGCGAGGCGAGCGCGAACTCGTCCTGCTGCTCCCGGCTGATCTTGTGCTTGTCGGCGATGCGTTCCGCGCTCTCGCCGAGCGGGATGGTCCACTGCGGCGGCATCTCGGGGTTGACCATGCGCCAGCCCAGCGTGGTCGAGTACAGCTCGGCGTGCCCGGCGGGGAACGGCCGGTCGTTCTTGGGCAGCACGTACGGCGCCCGGGTCATCGACTCCACACCGCCGGCCACGGCGATGGACGCATCGCCCACCGCGATGGCGCGGGCGGCCTGGATCACCGCTTCCAGCCCGGAGGCGCACAGCCGGTTGACCGTCACCCCCGGTACGGACGTCGGCAGTCCGGCGAGCAGCGCGGCCATCCGGCCGACGTTGCGGTTCTCCTCGCCGGCGCCGTTGGCGTTGCCGAAGTAGACGTCCTCGATCCGGGCGGGGTCCAGGGCCGGGGTGCGGGCGAGGAGTTCACGGATGGCGTGTGCGGCCAGGTCGTCCGGGCGTACGCCCGCGAGGCCGCCGTTGTAGCGGCCGATCGGCGTACGGACCGCGTCGACGATGTACACCGTGTTCACAGCAGGCCCTCCGGGACAGTGAGTTTCGCGTCGGTCTTGGCGATGATCTCCTCGGCACCGACCCCGGGCGCGGTCTCCACGAGGACGAGTCCGTCGTCGGTGACGTCCAGGACACCCAGGTCGGTGATGATCCGGTCCACGCAGGCCTTCCCGGTCAGCGGCAGTGCGCACTCGGTCAGGATCTTCGGCGAGCCGTCCTTGGCGGTGTGGGTCATCACCACGATGACCGTGCGGGCACCGTGCACCAGGTCCATCGCCCCGCCGATCCCGGTGACGAGCTTGCCGGGGATCGCCCAGTTGGCGAGGTCCCCGCCGGCGGAGACCTGCATCGCCCCCAGTACGGCGACGTCGATGTGGCCGCCGCGGATCATCGAGAAGGACAGGGCGGAGTCGAAGAAGGAGGCGCCGGGCAGGACCGTGACGGTCTCCTTCCCGGCGTTGATCAGATCCGGGTCGACGGCGTCCTCGGTGGGGTAGGGGCCGGTGCCCAGGATGCCGTTCTCCGACTCCAGGACCACCTCCACCCCCTCGGGCAGATAGTTCGGGATCAGCGTCGGCAGCCCGATCCCGAGGTTGACGTACTGGCCGTCCTCGAGCTCGCGGGCCGCCCGCGCGGCCATCTCCTGGCGCGTCCAGGCCATCAGCTGCTCACCGTCCGCTGCTCGATCTTCTTGTCCGCCGCCTGCTCGGGGGTGAGGGCCACCACCCGCTGTACGAAGATCCCCGGCAGATGCACCGCGTCCGGGTCGATCTCGCCGGGCTCCACGAGTTCTTCCACCTCGGCGATCGTGACCTTGCCGGCCATCGCGGCCAGGGGGTTGAAGTTCCGGGTGGACTTGTTGAACACCAGGTTCCCGTGCCGGTCGCCCTTCGCCGCCCGGACCAGCGCGAAGTCCGTGCGGATACCCCGCTCCAGGACGTACTCGGTGCCGTCGAACTCCCGCACCTCCTTCGCCGGGGATGCCAGCGCCACCCCGCCGGAGCCGTCGTAACGCCACGGCAGTCCGCCCTCCGCGACCTGGGTGCCCACACCGGCGGGGGTGTAGAAGGCGGGGATCCCGGCGCCGCCCGCCCGCAGCCGCTCCGCCAGGGTGCCCTGCGGGATCAGCTCCACCTCCAGCTCACCGGCCAGATACTGGCGCGCGAACTCCTTGTTGGCCCCGATATAGGAGCCGGTCACGCGGGCGATCCGTCCGGCGGCGAGCAGGACGGCAAGACCCGTGTCCATCGCCCCGCAGTTGTTCGAGACCACCGACAGGCCGCCCACCTCCCGCTGGTACAACGCCCCGATCAGCACGTTCGGGACACCGCTCAGCCCGAACCCGCCCACCGCCAGCGACGCGCCCTCCGGCACATCGGCCACCGCCTCCTCGGCCGTGGCGACCACCTTGTCCATCCGTGCAGCCTCATCTCTCAGCGAATTAATCAGGGCACTGAGTATTTCAGCGAGATGTCTGCCACGCTGCCACTGCCGTCGCCACCCGTCAAGACCTGGGCTGATGGCAGACGGGTGTACAGACAGGGGGGAGGGCTGCGGGTATCGTTCAGTACACCAACGAATTCGGACCATGGGAGCGCATATGGCCGCGGTGGACCTCACCACCCACCCCGGGCACCTGGCCCGGCGGCTCCAGCAGGCCCACTACCTGCTGTGGAACACGATGGTCTCGGAGGAGATCACCTCGCCGCAGTTCGCCGTACTGAACGCGCTCGTCGCCGAGCCGGGACTGGACCAGCGGACCGTGGGGGAGCGGGTGGGCCTGGACCGGTCGACCATCGCCGAGGTCATCAGCCGGCTGGGCCGGCGCGGGCTCCTGGACAAGGTGCGCGACCCGCAGGACGGCCGCCGCTTCCTGCTGCGCCTCACCGACGACGGCCTGCGCACCCACCGCAAGCTCGCCGTGCGCACCGCCCGGATGAACCAGGTCTTCCTGGCCCCGCTCTCGGCCGAGGAGCAGACCCGGTTCTTCGACCTGATCCGCAGGGTCTCGGACGCGGCGGAGGGCCTGCGCAACCCGGCCGAGCCGGCCGCGCCGCAGGGTCAGGCCTTGGCGAACACCACCCACACCTGACCGTCGGCGAAGTTCAGCGGGCTGCCGTCCGCGTCCGTGAACGTCGTTCCGTCGGTGGCCGCCGGGCGGGACCAGGTGGCCTCGAACGACCGCCCGTCCCGCAGTACTTCCGCTTTCCCCGAGCCCACCGTCTGGGTGAACGGCGTGTAGTTGCCGAGCACGTCGTGAAACGCCGACTTCGTCACCCGCACGTGCTGCACCACGACCGTCGCCGGTGCCAGCCGGCTGCCCGCCGTCGTCCGGTCCGGTGTGCCGTCCATGGACACCAGCCAACGCTTCCGGTCGGCGGACCAGGTGAAGGTGAAGCGGGCCGCCGGGTACCGCACGGTGCGCGAGGCGGTGGCCGTGCCGCCGGATGGTGCCGGTCCGTAGCGGAAGCCGGTGGTGAGCGCCGCCCTGCCGGGGGCCCCGTCCATCAGCTTGGCCGGGCGCAGGTACAGGTTGTGCGGGGCCGGTCTGCCGGTGCCCCGGTAGTAGGCGCCGGACGCCTCCGCGGGGGACTCCGGCTTCAACGGGGCCTTGCCGATCAGGGGGAGCAGTTTCTTCTGGGCGCCGGAGAAGGCGAGCGTCGGCCGGTGGAACTGGCGCAGCAGTTCCAGGTCGGACTCGCGGGCGCTGCGGACGGGGCCGACGACCTCGGGGAGCTCGGTGGCGAACACCGCCATCAGTCGGCTGAGCCCGCCCTCGACCTGCTCCGCGTACACCACGTCCGCCGCGTCGAGACCGGTCTGGGGGCGGGCCGCGGCCACGTTGTCGATCTTCACGGCCAGCACGGATCCGGTGGCCTGCTGCCCACTCGGTGTCGGGGTGCCCTCGCTCGGTGTCGGGGTGCCCTGCGGCGCGCGGCCGTCGTCCGTCGGGCCGTGCCGGGTGCAGCCCGCCGTGAGGGAGGCCGCCGTCGCGGCCGCCGCCAGTGCCGCCGTCAGGACGGTTCGGCGCGTCGGCGCCCTGTGCTGCATGCCCACCGCTGCCACCCCGTTCGTCCCGCCCCGTTCACCCTCTTGCTTGATTGTGCGTTCAACGGGTCATCGGGGGCCATACCCGGTCGAACCCGATCGCGGGCAGTCGGGGCAGTCGGGGTGGTCGGGGCGGTTCAGGACCCCAGGATCTCCGTGAGGTCGTAGCGCACCGGCTCCTCCAGCTGGGCGTAGGTACAGCTCTCCGGGGTGCGGTCCGGGCGCCAGCGGCGGAAGCGGGCCGTGTGCCGGAAGCGTGCCCCGTTCTCCATGTGGTCGTACGCCACCTCGGCCACCCGCTCCGGCCGCAGCGGCACCCAGGACAGGTCCTTCTTGCCCGACCAGCGGCTCGGTGCGCCGGGCAGCCGGGCCGACTCGTGGGCGGCCTCCTCCGCCCAGGCCGCCCACGGATGCCCGGAGACGTCGGCCAGGCGCAGCGGCTCCAGCTCCTCGATCAGCTCGGCCCGCCGCTTCATCGGGAACGCGGCCGACACGCCCACGTGCTGGAGGGCGCCCCGGTCGTCGTACAGACCCAGCAGCAGCGAGCCCACCACGGGGCCGCTCTTGTGGAGGCGGTAGCCGGCCACCACGACGTCGGCCGTCCGCTCGTGCTTGACCTTGAACATGACACGCTCGTCCTGCCGGTAGCGCAGGGTGAGCGGCTTGGCGACGACCCCGTCCAGGCCTGCTCCCTCGTACTGCTCGAACCACTGCCGTGCCACCTCGACATCGGTCGTGGCCGGAGCCAGATACACCGGCGGGGTGACCCCTTCCAGCGCCCTGGTGAGCAGCGCTCGGCGGTCGGTCAGCGGGACGTCGAGCAGCGACTGTTCGGCCAGTGCCAGCAGGTCGAAGGCGACGAAGGAGGCGGGGGTCCGCTCCGCCAGCGTGCGCACCCGGGAGTCCGCCGGATGGATCCGCTCGGTCAGCGCGTCGAAGTCCAGCCGGCCCTCCCGGGCGATGACGATCTCCCCGTCCAGCACGCACCGCTCGGGCACCCGCTCCTTCAGCGCCGCCACCAGCTCGGGGAAATACCTGGTCAACGGCTTCCCGGTACGACTACCGAGTTCCACCTCGGCACCGTCCCGGAACACGATCGCGCGGAAGCCATCCCACTTCGCCTCGTACTGCATGTCCGGCGGGATCGTCGCCACCGACTTGGCGAGCATCGGCTTCACGGGCGGCATCACCGGCAGATCCATGCCATGACTCTACGAGCGGTCCCCGGTGCGCGCTCGCCACGCGGTCCCCCCCACCGAGGCCCGAGGGACCGTGTCGAGCCGATATGCGCGGTGGGATTGGTGCGCCTACCGTGGCCGCATGGGCGATGCGGTGCAACTGGAGGTGGCCGGCCGGACCGTACGGCTGTCCAGTCCGGACAAGGTGTTCTTCCCGGAGCGCGGTTTCACCAAGCTGGACGTCGCCCGCTACTACGCGGCCGTGGCCCCCGGCATCCTGCGCGCCCTGCGCGACCGCCCCACCACCCTCCAGCGCTACCCGGACGGCATCGAGGGCGAGTGGTTCTACCAGAAGCGCGCCCCCAAGGGCATGCCCGACTGGATCCCCACCGCCCACATCACCTTCCCCAGCGGCCGTACCGCCGACGAGATGTGCCCCACCGAGGAGGCCGCCGTGGTGTGGGCCGCGCAGTACGGCACGCTCACCTTCCACCCCTGGCCGGTGCGGAGCGGTGACGTCGACCGGCCCGACGAGCTCCGTATCGACCTCGACCCACAGCCCGGCACCGACTTCGCCGACGCGGTCCGCGCCGCCCATGAACTGCGCGCCGTCCTCGACGAGTTCGGCGGACTGCGGGGCTGGCCCAAGACCTCCGGCGGTCGCGGCCTGCATGTCTTCGTGCCCATCGAACCCCGCTGGACCTTCACCCAGGTCCGGCGCGCGGCGATCGCCGTGGGCCGCGAGCTGGAACGCCGGATGCCGGACCGGGTGACCATCAAGTGGTGGAAGGAGGAACGCGGCGAGCGAATCTTTGTTGATTACAATCAGACAGCGCGCGACCGCACCATCGCCTCCGCCTACTCCCTGCGGCCCCGCCCGAACGCGCCCGTCTCCGCGCCGCTGCACTGGGCGGAGGTCGACGACATACAGCCCGCCGACTTCGACCTCGCCACCATGCCGGCCCGGTTCGCCGAAGTCGGCGACGTGCACGCCGACATGGACGACCACGCCTACTCCCTCGACGCCCTGCTGGAACTCGCCCGCCGCGACGAACACGAGCACGGCCTCGGCGACCTGCCCTACCCGCCGGAGTACCCGAAGATGCCGGGCGAGCCCAAACGCGTCCAGCCGAGCCGGGCGCGGCCCGAACAGCCCTCCTGACGGCGGGACTTGGACGGCGGGACTTGAGGGCGCCCGGTGACCGCCGGCAGGCGGTACGGCCCCGGGAGCGCTCTCACCGCCCGGCGGCGCCCGGGACTATGCTGATCGCCAGCCGCCGACGAGGAGGGCCGAGGTGTCCGAGGCAGTGTCCCGCCCCACGCTGGAGGCCGTGGCCGCGCGGGCCGGAGTGTCCCGGGCCACCGTGTCACGGGTCGTCAACGGCGGGGACGGCGTGCGCGAGCCCCTCGTCGAGCGGGTGCGCCGGGCGGTCGAGGAACTCGGCTACGTCCCCAACCAGGCGGCCCGCAGCCTCGTCACCAGACGGCACGACGCCGTCGCCGTCGTCATCGCCGAACCGGAGACCCGGATCTTCACCGACCCCTTCTTCGCGCTCCAACTGCGCGGCATCAGCAAGGAGCTGACCGCCCACGACAACCAGCTCGTGCTGCTGCTCACCGAGGGGCGGGACGACCACGCGCGGGTGGCCCGCTATCTCGCCGGCGGCCATGTGGACGGCGCGCTGGTCTTCTCGCTCCACCTCGACGACCCGCTGCCCGGCCTGATCGAGGGTGCCAAGGTCCCCACCGTGTTCGGCGGCCGGCCCGGCTGGAGCGGCGGTTCGAAGAGCGCCGTGTACGTCGACTGCGACAACCGGGGCGGCGCCGAGGACGCAGTACGCCATCTCGCCGGCCTCGGCAGGACCCGGATCGCGCACATCACCGGACCACTGGACCAGACGTCGGCGGCCGACCGCCTCCAGGGCTACCGCGACGTCATGGGCGAGGCCGACCCCCGGCTGGTAGTCGCCAGCGACTTCACCCCGTCCGGCGGTGAGCGCGCCATGGGCGAACTCCTCGACCGCTGCCCGGACGTGGACGCCGTGTTCGCCGCCAACGACCTCACCGCGCTCGGCGCCCTGCGGGTCCTGCGCGAGCGCGGCCGCCGGGTGCCCGAGGACGTCGCCGTGATCGGCTTCGACGATGTGCTGCCCGTCGCCGAACAGACCGAGCCGCCGCTGACGACGGTCCGTCAGGACATCGAGGAGATGGGCCGGTTGATGGCCCGGCTGCTGCTGGCCACGCTGAACCGCGGCGCGTCGGCGGCCGGCGCGCCGTCCAGCGTCGTCCTGCCGACGACCCTGATACGGCGCGCGACCGCCTGACCGCCTGACCGCCTGACCGCCTGACCGCCTGACCGGCCCCGGCCTCCGCCTCGGGCGGGCCCTCAGGTCTGCTGCGGTTCGCCCTTGATCACCGCGAAGCGCGCGCCGTACGGATCGGCCAGCTTCGCCATCCGGCCCACACCCTCCAGCGTGGTCGCCGGCATCCGCACCCTGCCGCCCGTCTGCTGGGCCTTCTCGACCACCGCGTCCGGGTCCTCCACCTCGAAGTACGGCAGCCAGTACGCACCGGCCTGCGCCTCGGCCGGGTCCTCGGCCAGCGGGACCATCCCGCCGAACATCGACGCGTCGTCCCCGCCCGGCGGGTTGACGCAGGTGTAGGTGCCGCCGGGGAAGGGCACGCCGGAGGTCTCCAGGCCGAGCGTCTTGTGGTAGAAAGCCGCGGCGGCCGCGATGTCCGGGGTGTACAGCTCGACCCAGCACAGCGAGCCGGGATCGCCCGCCACGTCGACCCCCTTGGTCAGTGCCGGCTGCCAGATGCCGAAGGGCACGCCCGCCTGGTCGGCGAGGACCGCCAGGTGGCCCTGGCCCATCACGTCCATCGGCTGGGCGAGGACGCCGCCGTGCGCCTGCTCGGCCGCCTTCGCGGTGGCCTGCGCGTCCCCGCTCTGGAAGTACACGGTCCAGGACGGCGGACCCTGCTCCGGGGTGGTCTGCATACCGCCGGCGACGGTCCTGCCGTCCAGCTGGAAGAATCCGTAACCGCCGGCGTCGGGACCCGCCGACTGGAACTGCCAGCCGAAGAGACCGTTGTAGAAGGAGACGGCACCGTCGATCTCGGGTGTGCCGAGGTCGATCCAGTTGGGAGCGCCGTTGACGAAACGGGTGGTGAGCATCATCGCCCTCCTCGGAAGGGTCCTGTTCACTGCTGGGCCGAGTCTTCCACCGCCCACTGACAAACGCTGCCCGACCACGCCCACCGCAGTCCGGTTACCCAGGGTCACCCGACGCAATCGCCGAGTTTCCCATTCGTTCCGCGTGCCGCCGTGCACGGGCGTGGCGCCGAGGCGCATGATCGAGGCTGCGGCAGTCTGCCGCCGCCACGTTGAGCGGGCGTTGATCGAACGTTTTTCGCCGCCCGGCACGATCCTGGCCATGCACTTCGACACCATCACCTCGCCCCGCACGCCCGTCCCGGCCTGGCAGGCACAGGCGTTGTGCGCGCAGACCGGGGCGGACTTCTTCTTTCCCGAGCCCGGCAGCTCGGTGCGCGAGGCCAAGCGCATCTGCGGTATGTGCGAGATGCGTTCGGCCTGCCTGGAATACGCGCTGGACAACGACGAACGCTTCGGCGTCTGGGGCGGCCTGTCCGAGAAGGAACGCCTGGAACTGCGCCGCGGGTCCCGCTGAACCCACGCCCGCCCGGGAAATGCGGTTCGGCCGTACGCCCAGGCCCGGATACCATCCCGGGACGCGGCCGGACGTAGCGCAGAGGCAGACGCACCGCATGGCATGCGGGACACGCCGGTTCGAATCCGGTCGTCCGGGCCGCGTGACGAGGTCCTGTAGAGCAGAGGCAGACTCGCCGCCTTGCCAAGGTGGATACGCCGGTTCGAATCCGGCCGGGACCGCGGTACGGCGGACACGGGGCGGGGCGGATGAGCGAGGCGATCACCGAGGCGGAACTGGCGGCTTTCCACCAGGTGGTGGGGAAGCTGCGGGCGCTGCCCGTCGACGACCCGGTGCGGCTGCGTGCCGAGCAGGTCGCCGCCTCCTTCGCCCGCGACGGCCGGCTGCGCCGCCGCAGGACGCGCGGCACCGAGACGTCGGCGGCCGACGCCGCCGTGATGGCCGCGACCGCGACCGGCGCCCTGGACCGCCGCGAGGACGCGCCGCTGGCCGTACCCGGCGCCGGCGGCGTCTTTCGGAAGCCGCGGACCTGCTACGTCTGCAAGTCGCCCTATCGACAGGTCGACACCTTCTACCACCGGCTCTGCCCCGACTGCGCCGCCGACAACACCGCACGCCGCGCCCTGAGCACCGACCTCGGCGGCCGCCGGGTGCTGCTCACCGGCGGCAGGGTGAAGATCGGCTTCCAGCTGGCCCTGATGATGCTGCGCGACGGCGCCGACGTCGTCGTCACCTCGCGCTTCCCGTACGACACCCGGCGGCGTTTCGAGGCGGCGCCGGGCAGCGCCGGGTGGCTGGACCGGCTCACCGTCCTCGCCGTCGACCTGCGTGACCCGCGCCAGGTCCTCGGCCTGTGCGAGGAGTTGCGGCAGGAGGGCAAGCCGCTGGACATCCTCGTCAACAACGCGGCCCAGACCGTGCGCAGACCGCCCGAGTCGTACGCCCTGCTGGCCGCCGGCGAACCCGACGCGCTGCCCCCGGGCGTCCGGCAGGCCCCCGGATTCACTCCGGTGCGCAGCCTGGCGGGCTCGGCCGCGGCGCTGCCCGTCGCACTGCGCGAGGCCGACGAGGCCGGACTGCTGCCCGACCCGTCGCCCGAGAACTCCTGGTCGGCCCGGCTCGGCGACCTCGACCCGGCCGAGGTCCTGGAGACCCAGCTCGTCAACGCCCTCGCCCCGGCACTGCTGTGCGACCGGCTGCTGCCGCTGCTGCTGGCCTCGCCGCGTCCGCGTCGCTACGTGGTCAACGTGACCGCCGTAGAGGGCCGTTTCACCGTCCGCAACAAGATGGCGGGCCATCCGCACACCAACATGGCCAAGGCCGCCCTCAACATGCTCACCCGCACCAGCGCCGCCGAACTCGCCGAGCGGGGCGTCCACATGTGCGCCGTCGACACCGGCTGGATCACCGACGAGAACCCGGCCCCGAAGAAGGCCCGGATGGCGGGCGCCGGTTTTCGCACCCCCCTCGACATCGTCGACGGCGCGGCCCGCGTGTACGACCCGATCGTGCGCGGCGAGGCCGGGGACCCGGTGTCGGGGGTGTTCCTGAAGGACTACCGGGAGGCGGAGTGGTGACCGAGGACCCGCAGGGCGCTCAGCAGGGGACTTTCGCCCGTGTCCCGCACGTCATGCCGCGCCCGGCGGCCGCCGCCGACACCATCGGCCGGGCCCTGTCCGGCTCCGAACACCGCCTCGCCCACCTCGTCCTGACCCACACCGGACCGCGCCGCCACAGGCCTGACCGTCAGCTCCGCCGCAGGTCCGTGAAGACCTCCATCCAGAACCGCTGCTGCCGCTCCGACACCCCCACCAGGTAGGTCGCACGCAGCTTGGCCGGAAGCAGCGCCACCAGGCGGCCCACCGCCGCCCGGTCTCTCTTCAGCTGGGACAGCTCCGCGTTGGCGAGGATCTGGTGCACCACGTCGCTGTCGTCGCCGCCCTCGTCGGAGTGTGCGGCGGCCCTGCGCAGCCGGGCCTCCCAGGCGTCGACGTCCCGGGCCAGCTCGCGCAGCCCGGTGACCGGGCGGCCCCGGAAGCGGTCGACGAGGGCCGTCAGCGGCACCGGCGCGTACTCGCCGTCGCCGAGGTAGACCGTGCCCATCTCCAGCGGCAGCCCCTTGCGGTGCAGCTTGACCAGCCGCTCCAGGGTCCGCTTGGTGATCCAGGCCCGGCCCTCGTCGTCGATGTCGTGCTTCCACCACTCCAGAACCGTCTCGGCGTCCCGGCCGTACCGCGCGAGCAGCCACTCATTGGCCGGGATGTCCTCGGGCTCGACCGTCAGCGACGCCGTGAACCGGGTCGCCTGGGCGATGTTGTTCCGTGAGACCAGCAGCTTGCGGCCCAGATGGTACGGCGGATTCTGCACGGCTATCTGGGCCCGCAGGTTCTCGATCCGCCGTCCCGCCAGCGACCACTCCTGGGTGACCTCCATCAGTTTGGCGAACGCGGCCTTGTCCTTGGGCCGGTTGTACTCGTCCCACACGATCGCCTTGGGCTCCGGACCCGTGAAGGGCGCGGCGAGGAGGTTGTCGAGCGTGCCGTCCGGGGACGGGACCGGTGCGCACAGGTCCTCGACGTTCGTCACCGGCAGCGAGAAGTACAGGGGGTCCCGGCCAAGACCCGCGCGCAGGGTCTCGCGGACCAGCTCCGTCTTGCCGCAGCCCGGCGGGCCCTGGAGCAGCACCGTCCAGCGGTTGCGCAGCGCCGCCCGCACCACCTGCCGCACCGGGTCCGAGATCGTCGCCGGGTTGGCCACGCCCACACTCGCCGCGATCCGGTCGAGGATCTCGGCCGTGCGGTCCGGCCCCGGCCGTCCGTCCGGGCCCGGTTCGGCCAGCCGCAGCCGCTCGCCGTCGACCAGCGGCAGGCCCCAGCGCAGCGGGAAGCCCTCGCGCGCGTTGGCCAGCACATGGTCGAGGGTGCGCGGGGAGAGCAGCTCGCGCAGCGCGGGGGAGAGGGACGCCCACAGGGAGAACACCGCACGCAGGTCCCACGGGCGGTACTTGGCCGCGAGATGCCGGCGCCACGAGGTGTCGTTCGCCGTGATCCGGATCGTCACCATGCGGTCCAGGAGTGCCAGGTCACCACGGCGTGCCGAGGTCTCCGACAGCGACTCGTTGTCGGTGAGGAACACGCCGACGCAGCCCAGGGCGCGCAGATCGTGCTCGCCCAGCGACCAGTTGCAGGCCACCTGCATGAGCTGCGACTGGATCGTGTCGCCCGCCTGCAACGAGTCGTCGATGAGCAGCACGAACGGCCGGTCCGGCTTGAGCTGGCTCATCACCAGCTGGCGCAGCACCAGTTCGCCCGTGTGCGGGTCCCGGACCGGCGCGTTGACCAGCAGGTCGTCCGGGGTCAGGTTCGCCGCAGGCACGTACACCAGCGTGGTGTCCGGGTGGGCGCGGGCGAGGTGCGAGAAGAACGTCGCCGTCTTGCCGATCCCGTGCTCGCCGAAGACCTGCCCCGTCTGCCCCATGTCGATCATCGCGTCGATGAAGGACTCCAGCCGGGAGGCGGCCGACCGCTGTGTCTCCTGTGTTCCCTGCGTTTCTGTGCTCATCTACCGTGATCCCGTGGTGACGCGATGGCAGTCCATCGCGGGTGCGTGCGTCTCGGGCCAGTCGTGGCCGCCCTCTGTGATCAGCCAGATCCATTTCTCCGGCTCGGCCGGGGTGATCGGCGGCGCGTATCCGTCGGTGAGGACGACGACCGCGTCCGGGTTCACCTCGCAGCGCCGGCCCGCCACTTCGGTACGGCCCTCCACGTAGTCCGCGACCACCTGGAAGCTGGTGCCGCCCCCGCCGTACACCCGCTCCCCGGGCCGGAACGGCATCACCACGGCGTCGAAGGACAGCCAGTGCGCCGCCACCCCGTCGATCCGGCCGACGAGCCGGGTGAGCCAGTCGATCACCCGGTCCGGCATCGAGCCCGAGGTGTCGTAGGCGATGACCAGCACCTTGTCGCGCACCGGGCCGCGCCGGGCGAGCATCGGGTCCTGGCCGAGGGCCGCGAGCAGCGCGCCGCGCTTCTTCGGGTACACCAGCCGCTCGCCGTCGCGCAGCCGGGAGCCCAGGACGTCCACCAGCCAGCGCTGCCACCAGTCGACGGTCCCGGTGCGGGTGGTCTCGCCACGCAGCATGCCCGCGCCCAGTTTCCCCCAGAGCTTCGCGGCCCGCGCCGACCCGTCCTCCGTGCGGCTCATCAGGTCGAGCAGCTCGTGCTCCGCGCCCCCGTGTCCGCGCCGGGCCGCCAGCAGGGAGTTGAGCAGCGCGGACGAGGTCACCGCGTCGACCGTCTCCTGGTCGGCGGGTACCAGGCCGGCCACCAGGTGCGGACACAGGAGCGGCGGCACCGGCGGATCGCACATGCGCTTGAGCTCGCCGTAGATCCGCATGTCGGTCTCGACGAACTCCTCGTACGCGAGCGGCTCCAGGCCGTGGGCCGTCAGGTCCTCGTGGTAGGCGTCGTACACCGTGCGCGGGTCGACACCCGTCGGCCGGCCGTCCAGCAGGGGCAACCCGGTGCGGCCGAGGCGGACGAGGGCCACGTGGTTGATGGCGACCTCGGCGGCGAGTGTGAACACCGGGTCCTCGCGCAGCTCGGGATCGGCCAGGAGATGGCGGTGCACCAGGTGCCGGGCCTCGTGGAACAGCACGAACTTCACGCCGTCCAGGCCCAGTCCGACGAAAAAGCCAGGGTTGTAGAGCAGCAGACAGGTACCGTCGCCCGAGGCGACCACGGCCGCCGTGTCCACCGCCGTCGTCGGGATCTGGTGCGGGCACTTCGAGTACAGCCACGAGGCCACCGCCGACTCCGTCAGCCCGAAGTCCAGCAGCGCGGCCTCCTTCAGCCGCCGCGCCTGCGCCACCACCGCCGGATCCGCCGGCCGGTACGCCTCAAGTGCCCTGCGGTCGGCCAGGTCGACCCCCACAGGACGTGCCCGCCCCCGCTCTCCGTACGCCATGTGCCGTCCCCCGCGCCGCGGTTCCCCCCGTGCTCCATTGGTACCAGCCGGCACTGACAACGGGCCAAGGCATTACGATCTGCCGCAAGGGCGGGGCCGTAGCGCAGAGGCAGGCGCACCGGTCTCCAGAACCAGAACACGCCGGTTCGAATCCGGCCGCCCCGCCCCCCCACGGAAGCGCGGGGCTGTACTGAATGTGCGGCTACCGCCGCGTGGGCGCGACCAGCCACAACAGCACATCGCAGCACTTCCGGCCCCCGCGGCGCGCCCAGGTCGGGTCCGACTTCGTGCACCACAGGAGCCGTGCCGACAGGTCGCACACCGGCAGGCAGGGGCGCGGTCCGGGCGCCCCGGCGACCGGCAGGCATGCGAGCGGCCGGTCCGCGCGGCACGCTGGTAGGAGAGCACGTGGCGATGGGAGGGGCTCCCATGGGAAACACCGAACAGCGGCCCGCCACCCGGACCCGGGTCGAGAAGCCCGTCGGCGCCGGGAGCGTGTTCTTCTCCTTCGCCCCATGGGTGATCTTCGGTGTCGTGGCGAGCCCCAGCACCTGGGAGTACGCGGCACTGGCCGCGCTGATCGCCGCCGTCGTGCTCTCCGGCAAGGACATGCTCCGGGGCCGGTTCTTCCTGCTGGACATGGTCGCCATCGTGTTCTTCGCCGTGCTCTGCGTCCTGGCCCTCGCCCTGGACCGCCACGAGCTGATCTGGCTGGAGACGTACGCGCAGGTCGTCTCCAGCGCGGTGGTGGCCGTGGTGGCACTCGGCTCCCTGCTGTCCGACCCCTTCACCGCGCAGTACGCCCGCCACTCGGTGCCGCGCGAGCACTGGGACTCGGCCGTCTTCAGACACGTCAACACCGTGCTGACCGCGGCCTGGGGCGCCGTCTTCGCGCTGATGGCCCTGTCCACCTGGCTGGCCATCCGGATCCCGGCGGGCAGCGACTGGTTCGACTGGGTCGTCCCCATCGCCCTGCTGGTCTGGGCCGTGAAGTTCACCGAACGCTATCCGGACCGGTACAAACAGCGGGTGGCGTCCTAGCTAGGCGATGGCCCCCGCGGTCCTGACGAGTTCCCCGGTCGTGCCGTGGAAGGTGTCGAGGAGCTGGGCAAGTACCGCCCAGGCCTCCTCGCGGTCGCCCAGGTGGTCTCGGACCAGCGGGCGCAGGGCGTCCTCGGCCTCGGCGGCGCGGCGCGGGAACATCACGTGGCCCAGGGAGAGCACGTTGAGTACCTCCAGGGCCGGTCCGTGCTCCAAGGCGTACGTGGCGGGTCCGTCCATGATCCCCGCCTGGCGGACCCGGAAGTCGAACTTGCGGTGGGAGCCGAACTGGGCGCGCAGCGAGGGCGGGCAGTCCGGGCGGACGGACAGGGCCCAGCGGACATAGCCGGGCAGGGAGTTCTCGCGGTCCGCCTCGGCGACCGTCTGCCAGTGCTCACGCCGGTAGACCATGGAGGCGGCCTCCTGCGCGGCGGCCATGGAGACCGACTCGCGCAGGGCCGGTACCAGTCCGATGCGGGTGATCCGGTCGGGGACCGGCGGTGCCGCGTAGTCGTCGCGCAGGACCGGGTCCACCTCCACCGCGAGCAGCCGGCCGGGGCCGAACGGCACTCCGTCCAGGATGGCCCGTCGCAACGCCGTGTCCCGGTGGGTGAGCAGACGCCAGACGACAGCGTTGAGATCCGGGTCGTCCTCCTGGAGCATCCACAGCACCACCGAGGACGGCAGCGCCGACAGCCCCCAGGGGATCCGGCGCCTGGCTTCCCGGAGATCCTCCGGTGCCGGGCGGGGCAGCCCGACCCGCGCGCGTACCCGGTCGGCGTCCGCGGAGCCGATCAGGTCCAGCAGGAAGCCGGCCGCCCGGCCGGAGGTGGTGTCAGCGCGCATGGGCGAATGATGCCGCAGGTCACCGACAGGGCGCACCGGAAAAATCCGGGCGCCCGTCCGGCGGGGCGTCAGGCGCCGGCGCGCGTTGCCATCCGGGCCTTGCGCGCGGCCAGCTTCTCGTCGAACTTCGTGGCCTCCGCGTTCAGTCCGCCCATGAACAGGCCGAGTTCCTCCTGCGCCTGCAGGCCCTCCGGGCCGAGGCCGTCAATCTCCAGGACCTTCAGGTGGCGCAGCACCGGCTGGAGTACGTCGTCGTGGTGGATGCGCAGGTTGTAGACCTCGCCGATGGCCATCTGGGCGGCGGCCCGCTCGAAGCCGGGGATGCCGTGGCCGGGCATGCGGAAGTCGACGACGACGTCGCGTACCGCCTGCATGGTGAGGTCCGGGGCGAGTTCGAAGGCGGCCTTGAGCAGGTTCCGGTAGAAGACCATGTGCAGGTTCTCGTCGGTCGCGATGCGGGACAGCATGCGGTCGCAGACCGGGTCGCCGGACTGGTGGCCGGTGTTGCGGTGCGAGATGCGGGTCGCGAGTTCCTGGAAGGCGACGTAGGCGACCGAGTGCAGCATCGAGTGCCGGTTGTCGGACTCGAAGCCCTCGCTCATGTGCGACATCCGGAACTGCTCCAGCTTGTCCGGGTCCACCGCACGCGAGGCGAGCAGGTAGTCGCGCATCACGATGCCGTGCCGGCCCTCCTCGGCGGTCCAGCGGTGCACCCAGGTGCCCCAGGCGCCGTCCCGGCCGAACAGCGAGGCGATCTCGTGGTGGTAGCTGGGCAGGTTGTCCTCGGTGAGCAGGTTCACCACCAGGGCGATCCGGCCGATCTCGGTGACCTTGGACTGCTCCTTGCCCCAGGCCTGACCGTCCTCGAAGAAACCGGGGAAGTTACGGGCGTCCGTCCAGGGCACGTACTCGTGCGGCATCCAGTCCTTGGCGACCTTCAGATGCCGGTTCAGCTCTGTCTCGACCACTTCCTCCAGGGCGTACAGCAGCCGAGCGTCGGTCCAGGCGGACGAGCTGCCGAGATGGGGAGAAGTGATCGTCACGAGAACTCCAGGGGGACGTCGAACAAGAGCGGATGAACGGGAGAAGACCGGCGAGCGGTGCCGGAACCTACGCGATCGTAGGCTACGAAACCGTAGGTTACGAAGCCGTAGGTTAAGGGTGCTGTAAAGATCGCTGATCAGGCCCGGTGCCCAAGGCGAATCGGGACATGCCGACCAGCCCCGGGACCCGCAGGTCCCGGGACTGAAGAGGTGAAACGATCACCCGTCAGGCGTACAAGTCCCGCAGCCGTACGGAGAGGCACGTCACACACCCCTCCAGTTTCTCGAACTCGGAGATGTCCACGGTGACCACCTCGTGGCCGAGATCGGCCAGCAGTTCCGCGGTCTTCGGGGCGCTCGCCGACATCAGCACCTTGCCACCGCCGAGCAGCACCACATGGGAGCCCGCGTCCTCCGGCACCGCCAGGAAGCCCGGGAACAGCGAGGGCCGGTCCACGTTCGGGATGTGCCCCAGAATCGTTCCGTCGGGCAGCGCGGTCACCGCCGACTTCAGATGCAGCACCTTGCTCACCGGTACCGCGACCACCCGCGCGCCCAGCGGCTCGAATGCGGCCCGCAACTGCTGCACCCCGGCCGCGTTGGTCCGCCCGCCGCGGCCGACGTAGACGGTGTCGCCGACCTTGAGCACGTCACCGCCGTCCAGGGTGCCCGGCTCCCAGACCCAGTTCACCGAGCAGCCGAGGCGGGCCACCGCCTCCTCCACACCGGCCGTCTCCTCGCGCCGGGACTCGGCGCCGGGCCGGGTGATCAGCGCCACGTTCTTGTACATGACGACCGTGTCCTCGACGAACACCGAGTCCGGGCAGCCGTCCTCCGGATCGACCTCGACGGTCTCCCAGCCGTGCGCGCGCAGCGTCTCCGCGTACGCCTCCCACTGCTCCTGGGCGAGCTCGACATCGACCTTCTCCCGCTCGATGTGCGTCACCAGGCCTTCGGCGAGGAGCGGGCTGGGGCGGCGGATGAGGGCCTTCTTGCTGGGCACGACGGGTCTCCGGGGTCGGGGTTCGGTCCGGCGACCATCGCGGGGCGCCGGACCGCCATCATGCAGGGCGGGTCCGTGCCGACAAAACCCCCCGTTGTCAGGCTGTGCCCTCTCCGAGCCCGGCCACCTCGTCCGGAGTCGTGCCCGTCAGCTCCCCGTCCGCCATCAGCAGCCACCGGGTGATCCCGATCGACTCCAGGAACGGTAGGTCGTGACTGGCCACGATCAGGGCGCCCGCGTACGACTCCAGAGCCGTGGTGAGCTGGCGGACGCTCGCCATGTCCAGGTTGTTCGTCGGCTCGTCCAGCATCAGCAACTGCGGCGCCGGCTCGGCCAGCAGCAGCGCGGCCAGCGCCGCCCGGAAGCGCTCGCCGCCGGACAGCGTCCCCGCCTGCTGGTCTGCCCGGGAGCCCCGGAACAGGAAGCGGGCCAGCCGGGCCCGGATCCGGTTGTTGCCGGCGTCCGGTGCGAACCGGGCCACGTTCTCGGCGACGGTCAGCTCGTCGTCGAGGACGTCCAGCCGCTGCGGCAGGAAACGCAGCGGCACGTGCGCGTGCGCCTCGCCCGCGACCGGCGCCAGCTCCCCGGCGATCGTCCGCAGCAGCGTCGTCTTGCCCGCGCCGTTGCGCCCGATCAGCGCGATCCGCTCGGGCCCGCGCAGATCGAGGATCCCCTTCACCCGCGAGCCGTGCGCGAGCTCCAGATTCTCCAGCGTCAGCACGTTCCGGCCCGGCGGCACGGCCGTGCAAGGCAGTTCGACGCGGATCTCGTCGTCGTCCCGTACCGCCTCCACCGCCTCGTCCAGCCGCTCCTTCGCCTCGCTGAGCCGCTCCTCGTGCATGATGCGGTGCTTGCCCGCGGACTCCTGGGCCGCGCGTCTGCGCGCCCCCATGACGATCTTCGGCTCGCGCTTCTGCTCGAACATCTTCTGCCCGTACCGCTTGCGGCGGGCCAGTTTGACCTGGGCGTCGGACAGTTCGCGTTTCTGCTTGCGGACATCGGCCTCGGCGACCCGCACCATGCGTTCGGCCGCCTCCTGTTCGACCGCGAGCGCCTCCTCGTACGCCGAGAAGTTGCCGCCGTACCAGGTGACCTCCCCGGTGCGCAGGTCGGCGATCTGGTCGACCAGGTCGAGGAGTTCGCGGTCGTGGCTGACCACGATCAGCACGCCCGGCCAGGACGCGACGGCCGCGTACAGCCGCTTGCGGGCGTACAGGTCGAGGTTGTTGGTGGGCTCGTCGAGCAGCAGCACGTCCGGGCGCCGCAGCAGCAGCGCGGCCAGCCGCAGCAGCACCGACTCGCCGCCGGACACCTCGCCGACGCTCCGGTCCAGGCCGATGTGGCCGAGCCCGAGTTCGCCGAGGGTGACCAGGGCGCGCTCCTCGACGTCCCAGTCGTCGCCGACCGTCTCGAAGTGCGCCTCGGACACGTCACCCGCCTCGATGGCGTGCAGCGCGGCCCGCCGGGCGGCGATACCGAGCGCCTCGTCGACGCGCAGCGTGGTGTCGAGCGTGACGTTCTGCGGGAGGCAGCCGACCTCGCCGGCCACCTTGACGGTGCCGTCGGCCGGGGTGAGCTCACCGGCGACGAGCTTCAGGAGCGTTGATTTCCCTGATCCGTTGACGCCGACCAGGCCGGTGCGGCCGGGGCCGAAGGAGATGTCCAGGCCGTCGAAGACGGGGGAGCCGTCGGGCCAGGCGAAGGACAGGGACGTGACGGTGACGGATGCAGACATGGGCGCCTCGCGGTTGCTTGCGGTGTCGGGGGACAGACACGTGTCGAGACACCGCGAGGCAGCAGCCGAATGGGCCAGGAAGGGATCCTGCGCCGGGAGGACGGCTCACACGCCGAGGTCGAACGCCACAGACACACCTCACGGGTGTGACGCGGTGTCTCGGAACCTCAGACGAGCAACGTCCTTCTCCAATCGGCGACAACAGGACGTGCACCACCGTACGAGCGGGTTCGGCGCGCCGTCAACGCATTAAACGGCGGCGTCGACGCACGGAACGCGAGCCCCGCCGGGCTCCACATGCAGGTCGGATTCCTGCCAGCCTCCGTCCTGCACCGGGTGATTGAGTCGTCCGCATGACGACGAACCAGAGCACCCTCCGGGACCAGGCCCGCGCCTTCCACGCCCTGCACGTCCCGGGGCGGCCGCTCGTCCTCCCGAACGCCTGGGACGCGGTGAGCGCCCGGCTCGCCGAGGACGCGGGCGCCGCCGCGGTGGCGACCACCAGTGCCGGGCTGGCCTGGGCCCTCGGCGCCGTCGACGGCGACCGGCTGGACCGGGACCGGGCGCTGGAGGCCGTGGGGCGCATCGTCGCCACGGTGCGGGTTCCGGTCAGCGCCGACATCGAGAGCGGGTACGCCGAGGACCCGGAGGGTGTCGCCGACACCGTCCGCGCGGTGCTCGCGGCGGGCGCGGTGGGCGTCAACATCGAGGACGCCCTGTACGGCACGGAGGGGAGCGGGCCGCTGCGGTCGGTCGCGGGGCAGGTCGAGCGCATCGCTGCCGCGCGGGCGGCCGCGGACGCGGCGGGGGTGCCGTTGTTCGTGAACGCCCGGATCGACACCTTCCTGCGCGCCGCGGGGGGAGTGGACGCCACCCTGGAGCGGGCCGCCGCCTTCCGGGCCGCGGGCGCCGACGGGATCTTCGTCCCCGGGGTTGTCGATCCGGAGACGGTCAAGGCACTCGTCGAGGGTGTCGGCCTGCCGCTGAACGTGCTGGTGGGCCCGGGCGCGCCGGCCGTCGCCGAACTGGCCGCCCTCGGTGTGGCCCGGGTGAGCGCCGGTTCCGGCCTGGCCGAGGCCGCACACGCGTCCGTCCGCCGCGCCGCACGGGAGCTGCTGGACGCGGGAACGTACGGGGCACTGGCGGGCGGGATCGGCTACGGCGAGCTCAACACCCTGCTGGCGCGGAAGAACTGACTCAGCAGGCGTCGCGCATCAGCTCGGCCAGGTCGTGGTCCAGGTCCAGCTGGAGGTGTTCGAGGCCGGTGGGGACCAGGTCGCCGGTGGCCTCCAGGAACCGGCGTATCTCGCCCGTGCGCACATGGATGACGGCGGTGCCCTCGGGGGCGTGGAACTCCAGCACGGTCCGGTCGTAGCCGTACGGCCGCACCCGGACGTCACCATTGCCCTCGGGCGCGTGCAGCCCGGCTGCCAGCAGCTCGCGGGAGAACGTCCAGCAGACGTCGACCCCCTCCAGGGTGGCCGGGGCCGGGAAGGTCATGCGCACCGCGAAGGGGTCCTCGCGGTCGTAGCGCAGGGTGGCGGGAATGCTCGGCATGCGCGGCGACGCGGCGACCAGGCGGGCCTCTACGGGCTGCTCGATGACGGTGGACAACGCCTTGCTCCCTCGTGACGGTCGTACGAATTTCCGGGCGTGTGAGACCTGGCACTTGAAGAGACGACGGAAGCGACAGATCCGTGCACGCGTAGTGCGAGTGACCTCTGTCACCGGCCTTATTCACACCCGGGGCTTACCTGGCGCCAGGGGCTGCCGGGCCCTCTGGACGGCGCCGTGACGGTCGGATAGCTTCGCGCGCCATGAGGCGCATGGGGAGCACGCGACGCACAGGACGAGCCCGACGTACCGGCCGGGCGGTCGCGGTGGGGGTGGCGTGCACGGCGGCGCTGGCCGCGCTGACCGCCGGTTCGGCGCAGGCCACGACGCGGGCACCGCACTGGGAGCTCAAGGACACGGGCACCCCGGACGTGCGGTTCCGGGGCCTGGCCGCCGTCGACCGGAACACCGCCTGGCTGGCCGGTACCGCCGGTACCGTCCTGCGCACCACGGACGGCGGGACGAGCTGGCGGAACGTCTCTCCGCCGGGCGCGGGCGACCTCCAGTTCCGGGACGTCGAGGCGTTCGACGCGCGCCGCGCGGTGGTGCTGGCCATCGGCGAGGGCGAGGCGTCCCGGGTCTACCGCACCGACGACGGCGGCCGGACCTGGACGGAGTCCTTCCGCAACACCGACCCCGCCGCCTTCTACGACTGCATGGCCTTCTTCGACCGCCGGCACGGCCTCGCCATGAGCGACCCGGTCGACGGGAAGTTCCGCATCCTGTCGACGAGCGACGGCGGCCGTTCCTGGCGCGTGCTGCCGGCCGACGGCATGCCGGCCGCCCTGGACGGCGAGGCGGGCTTCGCGGCGAGCGGCCAGTGCCTGGTCACCTCCGGGCCGAAGGACGCCTGGCTGGCCACCGGCGGCGGCGCCCACGCGCGCGTGCTGCACTCCACCGACCGCGGCCTGACCTGGACCGCCGCCGACACGACCGTCCCGGCCGGCGATCCGGCCAAGGGCGTCTTCGCCCTCGCCTTCCGCGACCGCCGGCACGGCCTCGCGGTCGGCGGCGACTACCGCGCCGACCAGGCCTCACCGCAGGCGGCCGCGGTCACCCCGGACGGCGGCCGCAGCTGGCGGCCCGCCGCCACCCCGCCGCCCGCCTACCGCTCCGGCGTGGCCTGGCTCCCGCACAGCCGCACCAGGGCCCTCGCCGTCGGCCCCACCGGCACCGACCTGACCACCGACGGCGGCCGCACCTGGCGGACCGTCGACACCGGCTCGTACGACACGGTGACCTGCACACCGGACCTCAGCTGCTGGGCGGCCGGCGAGCAGGGGCGGGCGGCACGCCTGGAGAACTGATCAGGGGGTACCCGTTCCGCACACCGGGGAAAGGAGCGGTCATGCCACGCGGATCCAGCCCCAAGCGGGAACGTCAGTACGAGCACATCAAGGAGAGCGCGCTCGACCGCGGCGAGAGCCAGGGCCGCGCCGAGGAGATCGCCGCCCGGACCGTCAACAAGGAACGCGCCCGGTCCGGTGAGTCCAGGACCGCGAGCCGGACGTCCATCGAGGACATGTCGTCCGGCCGGCGCGGCGGCAAACGGTCCCACAGCGGCGCTCAGGGCCCGACCTACGACCAGCTCTACGAGGAGGCCCAACAGCGCGGCATCGAGGGCCGTTCGGACATGAACAAGGCGCAGCTGCAACGCGCCCTGAACGCCGAGAAGAGCTGACGCCGGGCCGTACGCGGGGTCCTGACCCGTCAGCGCACGCGCGCGTGGCACGCCGTACGCTCGTGCCCACCATGACGACGACCGTACGCGTACCCGCCGACTGGCCCGCGACCGAGGAAGCGGCCCTGGCCGTGCAGGACGAGCTGCGGGGCCGGGTGGTCCTCGACGAGCCGGGCCCGGCGCCCGGCACCGGTCGGGTCACCGGCGTCGACGTGGCCTACGACGACGAGCGGGACCTGGTCGCCGCGGCGGCCGTCGTCCTGGACGCGGCGACCCTGGAGGTCGTCGCCGAGGCGACCGCCGTCGGCCGGGTGTCCTTCCCGTACGTGCCGGGACTGCTCGCCTTCCGCGAGATCCCGACCGTACGGGCCGCCCTGGACGCCCTGCCCTGCCCGCCGGGCCTGGTCGTCTGCGACGGCTACGGCCTCGCCCACCCGCGCCGCTTCGGCCTCGCCAGCCACCTGGGCGTCCTCACCGGCCTGCCCACCGTCGGCGTCGCCAAGAACCCCTTCACCTTCGCGTACGACGACCCGGACGCCCCGCGCGGCAGCCACGCGCCGTTGCTCGCCGGCGCCGAGGAGGTCGGCCGCGCCCTGCGCACCCGGGACGCGGTCAAGCCGGTGTTCGTCTCCGTCGGCCACCGGGTGAGCCTCGACAACGCCTGTGCCCACACGCTCGCGCTCACCCCGAAGTACCGGCTGCCGGAGACCACCCGCCGCGCGGACGCGCTGTGCCGCCGGGCGCTGCGCGAGGCCCAGGCCTGAGTATCCGCTCTGAGTACGAGTACGGATGTGGGCGGCCCGCGCCCGACGGCAGGCTGGCCCGCATGACCACACACCGTGCACCCAAGCCCGCGGCCGACCCCGCCCAGTCCGTCGAGCGCGCCGTGAACGCGGCGCTGGTCCTCGCCGCGGTGGCGGGGTTCGCCTGGATCGTCGCGATGCTCTACACCGTGCTGGAGTGGCAGTCCTGACGGTGCCCGGGCCTGCCGGAACGCCTGCTAGAACGTTGCAGCCACCCGGAACCCGATGCCCGCCGCCCGCAGCCGCTCGGTCAGTGCGTCGCCCATCGCCTGCGCGGTGGTGACCTGGCCGGCCGTCGGCGGCAGGTCGTCGAAGGCGAGGGAGAGGGCGGCCTCGGCGAACATCTTCGCCGTCTCGCCGTAGCCGGGATCCCCGCCCGAGACCTCCGTGAACACCCGGCGTCCGCCGCCCTCGCCGACGAACCGGACCGTGAACCAGCTGCGGGCCCGCTTCTCCGCGTCCGGCCCGTCCCCGGGCCTGAGCCGGTCCGACAGCCAGCGCCGGGCGGGCGGCAGCTGGGCGGCCGCGGCGACGGCGCCGACGGCCGCGACCCCGCCGAGCGCCATCGGCAGGTGCCTGACGGCCGCGTAGTGCCGGTAGCGGAAGTCGGGGCCGTAGCGGTCCAGGGCCCGCGCCGAACGGCGCACGATCTGGGCGTCGATGGTGGGCAGCGGCAGCGCCCAGGCGCCGACCTCGGGCGCGAAGCGCGGGACACCCGTCGGCGCGCTCGCCCGGCGGCTCAGCAGCCGGGGCTCGTGCCGGGCGCGGTCCCGCGCGGCGGCGATCATCTGCCGGGGACGCGCGAACTGGTCCAGCGCGGAGGCGAAGGTGCCGCCGGAGAAGGCCGCGTCGGCGGTCACGAACCCGTCCACGGTCAGCGGCACGCCCTCCGGCAGCTGGCGGACCGTGAAGTACGCGCCCAGGTCGTGCGGGACCGAGTCGAAACCGCACGCGTGCACCAGGCGGGCGCCCGTCTCACGCGCGCGTGCGTCGTGCCGGACGTACGTCAGGTCCACGAACTCCGGCTCGCCGCACAGGTCCAGGTAGTCGGCGCCGGTGTCCGCGCAGGCCGCGACCAGGTCCTCGCCGTAACGGCCGTAGGGGCCGACCGTGGTGGCCACCACGCGCGCGTGCTCGGCGAGGGCGCGGATCGTGGCGGGCTCCGCCGCGTCGGCGCGCAGCACCCCGACCTCCGCGTCGCCCGGCAGCCGCTCGCGCAGCGCCGCGAGCCTGCGCTCGTCCCGGGCCGCGAGGGCCCAGCGCAGGCCCTTCGGCGCATGGGCGGCGAGGTACTCGGCGGTGAGCTCGCCGACGAAGCCGGTGGCTCCGAAGAGCACGAGGTCGTAGGGACGGTCCGTCGTCTTCAGCCTGCTCATGACACCTCTCGGTCGTGCAACCCGCGCCGTTGTCGGTGGCTGAGGCTAGCGTGAGGAGTGCGGACGCACCCCTACGGGGTAACTTGACTAAGCGCTTGCTCGTCCACCCTTGTGCCCAGTGGAACGTGTTCTTAGCATCATCGGTGTTACATCAGTTGTGTCACATGACTGGGGGCGGCATGACCACGGCAGGGACGCCAGGACACGGCCCGCTCTCCGGCGTGCGCGTGGTCGAGCTGGCCGGCATCGGCCCCGGCCCGTTCGCCGCCATGCTCCTCGCCGACCTGGGCGCCGACGTGGTCCGCGTCGACCGGCCCGGCGGCCCCGGGCTCGCCGTCGACCCGGCGTACGACGTCACCAACCGCAACAAGCGCTCGGTGCTGGTCGACCTGAAGTCCCCGGACGGCCCTGCCCGCGTCCTCGACCTGGCCGACCGCGCCGACATCCTGATCGAGGGCTACCGCCCCGGCGTCGCCGAGCGGCTCGGCGTCGGACCGGAGGACTGCCACGCCCGCAACCCCCGCCTGGTCTACGGCCGGATGACCGGCTGGGGCCAGCAGGGCCCGCTCGCCCACCGCGCGGGCCACGACATCGCCTACATCGCCCTCACCGGCACCCTCGGCATGATCGGCCGCCCCGACGAGCCCCCGGCCGTCCCCGCCAACCTGCTCGGCGACTACGCGGGCGGCTCCCTCTACCTCGTCGTCGGCGTCCTGGCCGCCCTGCACCACGCGCGCGCGACCGGCACCGGCCAGGTCGTGGACGCCGCCATCGTGGACGGCACCGCGCACCTCGCCGCGATGATCCACGGCATGGTGGCCGCGGGCCGCTGGCAGGACCGGCGCGCGGCCAACCTGCTGGACGGCGGCTGCCCGTACTACGGCACCTACGAGACGGCCGACGGCGGATACATGGCGGTCGGCGCCCTGGAGCCCCAGTTCTACGCCGAGTTCCTCCGGCTGCTCGGCGGCCTGGACGACCTGGCCGACGCCCGCAAGGACTGGACCCGCTGGGGCGAGCTGCGCGAGCGCGTCGCCGCCCGCTTCAAGGCCCGTACCCGGGACGAGTGGACGGCGGTCTTCGACGGCTCCGACGCCTGCGTGGCCCCCGTCCTCTCCCTCCGCGAGGCCCCGCACCACCCCCATCTGGCCGCCCGCGGCACCTTCACCGACCACGGCGGCATCACCCAGCCGGCCCCCGCCCCGCGCTTCTCCGCGACCCCCACGACCGTGCGCACCGCCCCCGCCCGGCCGGGCGCGGACACCACCGGAGTGGCCCGCGACTGGGACGTACCGGCACTCCTCGACGGCCAGGACGACGGCCAAGACGACGACCACGACAAGGACACCATCTGATGGAGCTCTCGACCTTCCTCGACTACGCGGGCGACCCGCGTACCGCCGCGGACCAGGCCGCCGCGCTGGAGTCGGCCGGCCTCGACGCGGTCTGGGTCGCGGAGGCCTACGGCTTCGACGCGCCCACGATCATGGGCTACCTGGCCGCCCGCACCGAACGGATGAAGATCGGCTCCGGGATCCTCAACGTCTACTCCCGCACCCCCGCCCTCATCGCCCAGACGGCCGCCGGCCTCGACGCGGTCTCCGGCGGCCGCGCGATCATCGGCCTGGGCGCCTCCGGCCCGCAGGTGATCGAGGGCTGGCACGGCAAGGCCTACGACAAGCCGCTCGGCCGTACCCGCGAGACGATCGAGCTGACCCGGCGGATCCTGCGCCGCGAGGTCATCGACCACCACGGCATCACCGACATGCCCCGCCCGGGCGGCCTCGGCAAGCCCCTGAAGATCCTCACCAAGCCGGTCCGCCCGGCCGTCCCGCTCTACGTGGCCTCCCTGGGCCCCGCCAACGTCCGGATGACCGCCGAGATCGCCGACGGCTGGCTGCCCACCCTGTTCATCCCCGAGAAGGCCCACCAGGTCTGGGGCACGCCCCTGGCGGAGGGCGCCGCCCGCCGCGACCCGGCCCTCGGCGAGCTGAAGATCGTCGCCGGCGGACTGCTGGCCATCGGCGAGGACGCGGCCGCCGCCCGGGACCTGGTCCGCCCGCGGATCGCCCTGTACGTCGGCGGCATGGGCGCGCCGGGGAAGAACTTCTACAACGACCTCGCCGTCGCCTACGGCTACGAGAAGGAGGCCCGGCTCATCCAGGAGCTGTACCTCGACGGCCGGCAGCGGGACGCCGCGGCGGCCGTACCGGACGAGTTCTGCGAGCTCATATCCCTGTGCGGCCCGGAGGGTTACGTCCGCGACCGTATCGCCGCCTTCCGCGAGGCCGGCGTGACCATGCTGGACATCACCCCCGTCGGCCCGGATCCGGCCCGCCTGGTCGAGACCGTCAAGAACTGGCTCTGACCCTCACGCTCTTGAAAGACCCTCGTCTCTTGAAAAAACCTCGTTGAAAGGCTTGTCAGTGAGCACCGAAGCGTACGTGTACGACGCGATCCGCACCCCGCGCGGCCGCGGCAAGGCGAACGGCGCCCTGCACGGCACGAAGCCCATCGACCTGGTCGTCGGCCTCATCCACGAGATCCGTGACCGCTTCCCGGACCTCGACCCGGCCGCGATCGACGACATCGTGCTCGGGGTCGTCGGCCCGGTCGGCGACCAGGGCTCCGACATCGCGCGGATCGCCGCGATCGCCGCCGGACTGCCGGACACCGTCGCCGGCGTGCAGGAGAACCGCTTCTGCGCGTCCGGCCTGGAGGCCGTGAACATGGCCGCCGCCAAGGTCCGCTCGGGCTTCGAGGACCTCGTCCTCGCCGGTGGCGTCGAGTCGATGTCCCGGGTGCCGATGGCCTCGGACGGCGGCGCCTGGTTCAACGACCCGATGACCAACCTGGCCGTCAACTTCGTGCCGCAGGGCATCGGCGCCGACCTGATCGCCACCATCGAGGGCTTCTCCCGGCGGGACGTCGACGAGTACGCGGCGCTCTCCCAGGAGCGCGCGGCGACGGCCGTGAAGGAAGGCCGCTTCGAGCGTTCCCTGGTCCCCGTGAAGGACCGCGCGGGCCTGGTCGTCCTCGACCATGACGAGCACCTGCGCCCCGGCACCACCGCCGACTCCCTCGCCAAGCTGAAGCCCTCCTTCGCCGACATCGGCGAACTGGGCGGCTTCGACGCGGTCGCCCTCCAGAAGTACCACTGGGTCGAGCAGATCGACCACGTCCACCACGCGGGCAACTCCTCCGGCATCGTCGACGGCGCCTCCCTGGTCGCCATCGGTTCCAAGGAGATCGGCGACCGCTACGGACTCACCCCCCGCGCACGGATCGTCTCGGCCGCCGTCTCCGGCTCCGAACCGACCATCATGCTCACCGGCCCCGCCCCCGCCACCCGCAAGGCCCTCGCCAAGGCCGGTCTCACCATCGACGACATCGACCTGGTCGAGATCAACGAGGCGTTCGCGGCGGTCGTGCTGCGCTTCGTGAAGGACATGGGCCTGTCCCTGGACAAGGTCAACGTCAACGGCGGCGCGATCGCGCTGGGCCACCCGCTCGGCGCCACCGGCGCGATGATCCTCGGCTCGCTCGTCGACGAACTGGAGCGCCAGGACAAGCGCTACGGCCTCGCCACCCTGTGCGTGGGCGGCGGCATGGGCATCGCCACCATCGTCGAGCGCGTCTGAAATCCCCGCGGAACCAAGAGACTTCACGGAGACACGAGCCATGACCGAGAGCACCACCATCCGCTGGGAACAGGACGACACCGGCGTCGTCACCCTCGTCCTGGACGACCCCAACCAGTCCGCCAACACCATGAACGCGGCCTTCGTCGAGTCCCTCGCCGCGGTCGCCGACCGCCTGGAGGCCGAGCAGGACTCGATCCGGGGGATCATCTTCACCTCCGCCAAGAAGACCTTCTTCGCCGGCGGCGACCTGCGCGACCTCATCCGCGTCACCCCCGAGACCGCCCAGGACCTCTTCGACGGCGGCCTCGCGATCAAGCGCAACCTGCGCCGAATCGAGACCCTCGGCAAGCCGGTCGTGGCCGCCATCAACGGCGCGGCCCTCGGCGGCGGCTACGAGCTCGCCCTCGCCTGCCACCACCGGGTCGCCCTCGACACCCCCGGCACCAAGATCGGCTGCCCCGAGGTCACCCTGGGCCTGCTCCCGGGCGGCGGCGGAGTCGTCCGCACGGTCCGCCTCCTGGGCATCGCCGACGCCCTCCTCAAGGTGCTTCTCCAGGGCACCCAGTACAACGCCACGCGCGCGCTGCAGAACGGCCTCATCCACGAGGTGGCCCAGTCGCCGGAGGACCTGCTGGCCAAGGCCCGCGCGTTCATCGACGCCAACCCCGAGTCCCGCCAGCCCTGGGACACCCCGGGCTACCGGATCCCCGGCGGCACACCCGCCAACCCCAAGTTCGCCGCCAACCTGCCCGCCTTCCCGGCCACCCTGCGCAAGCAGACCAACAACGCCCCCTACCCGGCGCCGCGCCGCATCCTCGCCGCCGCCGTCGAGGGCAGCCAGGTCGACTTCGAGACCGCCCAGGTCATCGAGGCCCGCTACTTCGTGGAGCTGGCCGCCGGGCAGACCTCGAAGAACATGATCCAGGCGTTCTTCTTCGACCTCCAGGCCGTCAACTCCGGTGCCAACCGCCCGAAGGGCGTCGAGCCCCGCAAGGTCACCAAGGTCGCCGTCCTCGGCGCGGGCATGATGGGCGCCGGCATCGCCTACTCCTGCGCCCGCGCGGGCATCGACGTCGTCCTCAAGGACGTCTCCGCCGAGGCCGCCCAGAAGGGCAAGGGCTACTCCGAGAAGCTCTGCGCCAAGGCCGTCGCCAAGGGCCGTACCAGCCAGCAGAAGGCGGACGCGCTGCTCGCCCGCATCACGCCCACCGGCGACCCGCAGGACCTGGCCGGCTGCGACGCGGTCATCGAGGCCGTCTTCGAGGACACCGCCCTGAAGCACAAGGTCTTCCAGGAGATCGAGTCGGTCGTCGCCCCCGACGCCCTGCTCTGCTCCAACACCTCCACCCTGCCCATCACCGCCCTCGCCGAGGGCGTCGAGCGCCAGAGCGACTTCATCGGCCTGCACTTCTTCTCGCCCGTCGACAAGATGCCGCTCGTCGAGATCATCAAGGGCGAGCGCACCGGCGACGAGGCCCTGGCCCGCGCCTTCGACCTGGTCCGGCAGATCAACAAGACGCCGATCGTCGTCAACGACTCGCGCGGCTTCTTCACCTCCCGGGTGATCGGCCACTTCATCAACGAGGGCGTCGCCATGGTCGGCGAGGGCATCGAGCCCGCGTCGGTCGAGCAGGCGGCGGCCCAGGCCGGCTACCCGGCCAAGGTGCTCTCCCTGATGGACGAGCTGACCCTCACCCTGCCGCAGAAGATCCGCCGCGAGTCCCGGCTGGCCGTCGAGGAGGCCGGCGGCACCTGGACCGCGCACCCCGCCGAGGCGGTCATCGACCGCATGGTCGACGAGTTCGGCCGCCCCGGCCGCAGCGGGGGAGCGGGCTTCTACGACTACGCTGAGGACGGCGGCCGCGCCGCCCTGTGGCCCGGACTGCGCGAGCACTTCACGAAGCCCGGCCACGAGATCCCGTTCCGGGACATGCAGGAGCGCATGCTCTTCTCCGAGGCCCTCGACACCGTCCGCCTCGTGGAGGAGGGCGTCCTCACCTCGGTCGCCGACGCCAACATCGGCTCGCTCTTCGGCATCGGCTTCCCCGGCTGGACCGGCGGCGTCCTCCAGTACATCAACGGCTACGACGCCTACGGCGGGGCGGGTGCAGGTCTGCCCGGCTTCGTGGCACGCGCGCGTGAACTCGCCGAGACCTACGGCGAGCGGTTCACGCCGCCCGCGCTGCTGGTGGCGAAGGCGGAGCAGGGGGAGACCTTCACGGACGGGCGCTGACCCGGCGCCGGGCCGAGTGCGCGGAGCGGATCCTCCTCAGGAGTCCGCGAGCCACTGGTGCACCTCCGCACTGAGCGAGCGCTGGAAGGCGGTCAGCAGTGCCTGGACCACCAGCGGCCGCATGTGCGCGGACAGGGACTTCACGTCCGCCTCCGTCCGCTCCGCCACCTCGGCCCGGAACAGCTGGGACAGCTCGTGCGCGGCCGCCCGCGCGTGTTCGGTCAGGACCGTGCGCGCGGCCAGGATCGCCTTCTCGGACAGCGGCACGTCGAGGAGCTGCACGGCGAGCCGGAGCAGGCCGGGGTCGATGCGGTAGGCGTTCCCGTCCGGTCGTACGACATCCATGGCGACGAGCCGTTCGACGTCCTCCTCGTCCAGCGGCCGCCCGGCCCGCCGGCGCAGCTCCCCGGCCGTCACGGTCTCCTCGGTGTCCGGGGCCCAGGAGGCCACCACGGCCCGGTGGATGGCCAGGTCGTGGTGGCTCAGGCCGGGCGGCAGCTGCCCCAGATAGCGTTCGATCGCCGCCAGCGTCATGCCCTGGTGCTGCAACTCCTCGATCAGTGCCAGCCGGGCCAGGTGCTCGCGCCCGTAGTGGCCCACCCGGCGCGCGCCGATCACCGGCGGCGGGAGCAGCCCCCGGGTGCCGTAGAAGCGGACGGTGCGGACCGTGGTGCCGGCCCGCGCGGCCAGTTCGTCGATCGTGAGCGCCGGCTCCCCGAGGTCGCCGTCGGCGTCGGTCGTCATGTGCAGCAGTATCGCTGTCACACCGGCACTGTGACACCGGGCGGTGTCTGTAGGTGTTCGCCCGATGTTCACCCCTATATCGCGATCTGGGCCTTGTGAGAAGTTCCGCTCTGTGACCTACGCCATCGCATGTGCCCAGGTGGCCGGGGGAAGGTGGCGCCTTGGTCCGTGCCCACCACCGAGTGCGCCGACCGACTACGTTCCGGACACCCGAGCGCGACCCGCCCGGGCGCACCAGAGAGTGGAACCACCTGTGAGCAAGGACGCCGTGGACACGGCACAGGCCGCCGCCACCCGGACCGACGCGGCCCAGGCGCCCGCGGACGCGGGCGACGCCGGCTACAGCAAGGACCTCAAGGCCCGCCACGTCAACATGATCGCCATCGGCGGCGCGATCGGCACCGGACTCTTCCTCGGCGCCGGCGGACGCCTCCACAACGCGGGGCCGGCCCTCGCCCTCGCCTACCTGGTCTGCGGAATCTTCGCCTTCTTCGTGGTCCGCGCCCTCGGCGAGCTGGTCCTCTACCGCCCCTCCTCCGGTTCCTTCGTGTCGTACGCGCGCGAGTTCCTCGGCGAGAAGGGTGCCTACGTCGCCGGCTGGATGTACTTCCTCAATTGGTCGACCACCGGCATCGCCGACATCACCGCGATCGCGCTCTACACCCACTACTGGAGCATGTTCACGAGCATCCCCCAGTGGACGCTCGCGCTGATCGCCCTCGCCGTGGTCCTCGCGGTGAACCTCATCTCGGTGAAGATCTTCGGCGAGATGGAGTTCTGGTTCGCGATCATCAAGGTCGCCACCCTCGTCGGCTTCATGCTGATCGGCATCTTCCTGCTCGCCACCCAGCACCGGGTCGACGGGCAGACCCCGGGCCTGGGCGTCATCTCCGGCCACGGCGGTGTCCTCCCGCACGGCCTGATGCCGGTCGTCCTGGTCATGCAGGGCGTGATCTTCGCGTACGCGGCCCTGGAACTGGTCGGCGTCGCGGCGGGCGAGACAGCCGAACCGGAGAAGGTCGTCCCGCGCGCGGTCAACTCGATCATGTGGCGCGTCGGCCTCTTCTACGTTGGCTCGGTCGTCCTGCTGGCCCTGCTCCTCCCCGGCTCGGTGTACTCGGCCGACGAGAGCCCCTTCGTCACGGTCCTCTCCAAGATCGGTGTCTCGGGCGCCGGCGACGTGATGAACCTGGTCGTCCTCACCGCGGCGATGTCCTCCCTCAACTCCGGCCTGTACTCCACCGGCCGCATCCTGCGCTCCATGGCGGTGGCCGGCTCGGCCCCGAAGTTCACCGCCCGCATGAACCGCAGCCAGGTGCCCTACGGCGGCATCCTGCTGACCTGCGCGGTCTGCGTGCTCGGCGTCGGCCTGAACTACCTCATGCCCAGCCAGGCCTTCGAGATCGTGCTGAACGTCGCCTCCCTCGGCATCATCAGCACCTGGGTGATCATCATGCTCTGCCACCTGATCTTCGTCCGCCGGGCCAGGGCCGGCCTGGTCGACCGCCCCGCGTTCCGCCTCCGCTTCAGCCCGGCGACCGAGATCGCCACGATCGCCTTCCTGCTGGTCTGCCTCGGCATGATGTGGAACGACCCCGAGGTCGGCCGCAAGACCCTCCTGCTCATCCCGGTGATCGCCGCCCTGCTGGTGGCCGGCTGGTTCGGCGTCCGCCGCCGGGTCTCCCGGACGACCGACAAGGAACTGTCCCAGCTCACGAAGTAGCAGGCCGGCGCCGTTGTCAGTGGCATCGCCTACGGTGGTGTCATGGCGGAGATCACATACATCCGGGGGGACGCCACCACGCCGTCGGGCAAGGGCGTCAAGGTGATCGCCCACGTCTGCAACGACCTGGGCGGCTGGGGAAAGGGCTTCGTGCTGGCGCTCTCCCGCCGCTGGCCGGAGCCGGAGAAGGCATACCGCGCCTGGCACCGCGACCGCGCGAACAACGACTTCGCCCTGGGCGCGGTCCAGCTGGTCCGCGTCGATCGGTACATCTGGGTGGCCAACATGATCGGCCAGCGGGGGACGAAGACGGGCAGCAAGGGCGTACCGGTCCGGTACGAGGCGATAGACACGGCGCTGGCCAAGCTCGCCGACGAGGCGACCGAACGCGGCGCGTCCGTGCACATGCCCCGCATAGGCTGCGGCCTGGCCGGCGGCAAGTGGTCCCGGATCGAGCCGCTGATAAACGAACGGTTGGTGGCACGGGGCATCGAGGTCACGATCTACGACCACGGGGAAGAAGCCTCCGTGCAGCGCCCCTGAAAGGGGCGCGGGGAACCGCGCGACCAGCCACACACGGCCCGCAGCCCCCCACCCGCCGAACCCGGCACCCCCTCAGTGCACGTCGTTCGTAGCCTCGATCTGCTTCCAGGACTTCGGCTGGACCGGAGCCACCGCGGCCTTCAACGCAGGAGCCGCCGGCTTCGTAGGCTCGAACAGCCACGCGTCGAACAACCCCGACAGCGACTTCCCCGACACCTTCTCCGCGTACTCCTCGAAGTCGGCCACCGAAGCGTTCCCGTACGCGTGCTCCTTCGGCCACCCCTTCAGAATCGCGAAGAACGCGTCGTCACCGACCGCGTTCCGCAGCGCCTGCACGGCCAGCGCCCCCCGGTCGTAGACAGCGATGTCGAACTGGTCGTCGGGCCCGGGATCCCCCGGCTTCACCGTCCAGAACGCGTCGTCGGCCGGATGCGACGCGTACACGTAGTCGGCGAGCTCCTGCGTCGTGCCCTCGCCCTCGTGCTCGGACCACAGCCACTGCGCGTAGCGGGCGAAGCCCTCGTTGAGCCAGATGTCCTTCCAGCCCTTGAGGGAGACGTCGTCGCCGTACCACTGGTGCGCCAGCTCGTGCACGACCACGGAGGTGTTGGCGCCGTTCGCGAACTGCTTCGGGCTGTAGTAGACCCGGGTCTGCGTCTCCAGCGCGTACCCGGTGGTGGTGTTCGGCACGTACCCGCCGGCCGAGCTGAAGGGATACGGCCCGAAGTAGCCGGAGAGCCAGTCGACGAGCTCCCCGGTGCGCTCCACGCTCGCCCGCGCCGCCCCGTCGTTGTCGCCGAGGTCCTTGCTGTAGGCGTTGACGACCGGTACCCCACCCTCCGACGTACTGGTGGTGATGTCGAACTTCCCGACCGCCAGAGTGGCCAGATAGGTCGCCTGCGGCTTGTTCTGCCGCCAGTTGTACCGGGTCCAGCCGCGCTGCGAACTCGTCGACTGGAGCAGGCCGTTGGAGATGACCTGGGTGCCGTCGGGGACGGCCACCGACACG
Organism: Streptomyces sp. NPDC054770; assembly: GCF_053611985.1. Classification (NCBI taxonomy): domain Bacteria; kingdom Bacillati; phylum Actinomycetota; class Actinomycetes; order Kitasatosporales; family Streptomycetaceae; genus Streptomyces; species Streptomyces sp. NPDC054770. The sequence goes on along the minus strand of NZ_JBSHBL010000016.1, from coordinate 110,720 downwards.
TCGTAGGTCGCCTTGTCCAGCGGGTGGTCGTTACTCGGGAACCACCACCAGGCGGCCTCGGGCTCGTCCGCCGCGACCGCCCCGTCCGGTGTCCGGTGCCAGGTGTTGAAGCCGTACGCGCTCTTCGTCGACGGCACCCCGCTGTAGCGGACGACGACGGTGACCGGCGTGCCCTTCGCCAGCGGCGACTTGGGGGTGACGACCAGTTCGTGCTGACCGGACGTGGCGAAGTCCGCCTTCACCCCGTTGACCCGTACCTCGCTCACGTCCAGCAGGAAGTCCAGGTCGAAGCTGGACAGGTCCTGCGTGGTGCGCGCCAGGATCGTCGCCGTACCGGCCAGCTCGTCGGTGGCCGGCTGGTACTGCAACCGCAGGTCGTAATGGGAGACGTCGTAACCGCCGTTGCCGTAGTACGGGTAGTAGGGGTCGCCGATGCCCGGTGCGCCGGGGCTGTAGCTCGCGGCCGATGCCGGGATCGCCAGCAGCAGGGAGGCCGCCGCGAGGGCGCCCGGCGCGAGGATTCTGCGGTGCACGAGAACTCCAGGTCGGTAGGGGGGCCGAGGCGCCCCCGCCACACCGCGGCGGGCAGCGCCAAGTCGATGGAGCACGAAACTGTTCGGAGCCTATTCAGTCCCTGTGGCCCCTGGCCTGTCCATGGCACCTGCTGTCACACGATCGCCATTCGGCCGCAATCCGCCCTGACGGTCCCCCAGATGCCCCCTTCTGCACGGGAGTTGACCCGGGTAGCGTCCGCCCCATGCCGAAACGCACGCGCTTCACGATCTGGAGACCGCTCGCCGTCGCGGCCGTCGCAGCCCTGATCGCCGCCTTCCTCACTCCGGCCGCGGCCCAGGCCGCCGGCGCCCCGCGCGAGAGCCAACCGGTCTACTCGTACGCGAACGCCATCCGCGAGGCCGTCTGGGTGGACACCGGTCTCGACTCCGACGGCGACGGGAAGACCGACCGGGTCGCCGCCGACATCGTCCGGCCCTCCGAGCCCGCCGCGCAGGGCCGCAAGGTGCCGGTCATCATGGACGCCAGCCCCTACTACTCCTGCTGCGGACGCGGCAACGAGAGCCAGCTGAAGACGTACGACGCGGGCGGGAACGTCGTCCAGATGCCGCTCTTCTACGACAACTACTTCGTGCCCCGCGGCTACGCCTTCGTCGGCGTCGACCTGGCCGGCACCAACCGCTCCGACGGCTGTGTCGACGTCGGCGGCCGTTCCGACATCCAGTCCGCGAAGGCCGTCATCGACTGGCTGAACGGCCGCGCGAAGGCGTACAGCAGCCGCACCGGCACCACCACGGTCAAGGCGAGCTGGACCAACGGCAAGACCGGCATGATCGGCAAGAGCTGGGACGGCACCATCGCCAACGGCGTGGCCGCCACCGGCGTCAAGGGCCTCAAGACGATCGTCCCGATCAGCGCCATCTCCTCCTGGTACGACTACTACTTCGCCCAGGGCGCCCCGCTCTACGACTCGGGCCCCGACTGGCTGGCCGGTGCCGTGGAGAGCGACGACGCCTACGCCAAGTGCGGTGCCGTCCAGCAGAAGCTGATCGACGGCGCGCCGCGCAACGGCGACTGGACCGACCTGTGGACCGAGCGCGACTACGTCAAGGACGCCTCCAAGGTGAAGGCGAGCGTCTTCCTCGTGCACGGCATGCAGGACCTCAACGTCCGCACCAAGCACTTCGGCCAGTGGTGGGACGCCCTCGCCGAGAACGGCGTCGAGCGCAAGATCTGGCTCTCCCAGACCGGGCACGTCGACCCCTTCGACTACCGGCGCGGCGCCTGGGTCGACACCCTGCACCGCTGGTTCGACCACGAACTCCTCGGCTACGACAACGGCATCGACCGTCAGCCGATGGCCGACATCGAGCGCCACCCCGACCAGTGGGTGACCTCCGCCGTCTGGCCGCCGCGCGGCACGCAGACCACCACCCTGCGCCCCGCCACCGGCACCCAGGCAGGCGTCGGCACCCTCGGCCTGCACAAGGGATCCGGCACCGAGAAGTTCACGGACGACCCGCAGCAGAGCGAGACCGACTGGGCCGCCCAGCTCGCCACCCCCAGCTCCGGCAAGGCAGGCTTCCTCACCGCGCCGCTCACCCGCGACCTGCGGCTGTCCGGATCCAGCAAGGTGACCGTCACCGCCACCCCGACCACCTCGACGGCCCACCTGACGGCCGTCCTGGTCGACCTCGGCCCGGACACCATCCGGGACTACGCCGACGCGGCCGAGGGCATCACCACCCTCACCGACCGCACCTGCTGGGGCGAGAGCACGGCCGGTGACAGCGCCTGCTTCCTGAAGACCGCCGCCAAGACCAAGGCCGTCGACTACACCGTCTTCAGCCGCGGCTGGGCCGACCTCGGCACCTACGCAGACCCTGGCAAGGGCGTCCCGCTCACCCCCGGCAAGGCCTACACGATCACCCTCGACCTGGCGGCCACCGACCACGTCGTACCCAAGGGCCACCGGCTGGCGCTGATCGTCGCGGGCACGGACAAGGACCTCATCGATCCGCCGTCCAGCACCCCGACGCTCACCGTGGACCTGTCCCGTACGACGGCCAGGGTCCCGCTGGTCGGCGGCGCGGCCGCGTTCACCCGCGCCACCTCCGCACGGTGGACCGCTCCCGAGAAGACCGCCCTGCACGGCGTGCGCGGCCCGCGCAGCGTCCAGCGCGTTCCCGCGAGCTGACCGCTCAGGCGGCCGGGCCGGTATCCGCCAGCCCGGCCGCCTCCCGCGCACATCCCCAGGCGACCGTGACCCCGGCTCCGCCGTGCCCGTAGTTGTGGACCAGCACCCGCCCGTCCGGACGGAGTTCACGCTCCAGCCGGACCGCCCTCCGGTACGGCCGCAGCCCCACCCGGTGCGCCAGCACCCGGGCCCCGGCTATCTCCGGCCGCACCGCCGCACACCGCGCCACGATCCCGGCCGCGACCTCCGGATCCGGCTCCAGGGACCAGGCACCCTCCTCCGCCGTACCCCCGAGCAGCAGCCCGCCGGGCTGCGGGAAGAAGTAGGCGGAGGCACCGCCCGCCACCTCGTCGGACGTGTACCAGGTGGTGATCCCGGGGTTCTCCACCACGACCAACTGCCCGCGCACCGGACGCACGGCCGGATCCGGGACGAGTGAACGGGCCCCGAGTCCGGTGCAGTTGACCACGACCGGCGCCGGCACCTCGTCGAACCCGTCCACCACCCGCTCCTCGACGGCCCCGCCCGCCCGCTCCAACCGCTTCCGCAGCCACGCCAGATGGACCGGCATGTCGATCAACGGCAGCCGCGCCGCCAGACCTTCGGCGGTCTCGGCCAGCCCCGGCACCTGAGCCGCCCACGCACCCAGCCCGTCCAGCCGCAGGCCGTCGTGTACGCCCTCGACCAGGCGTACGCCCGTCTCCTCCGGCCGCGCCGCCAACTCCGCGTACACGACAAGGGAGGCGAGCGCCCATTCCCCGACCAGCGCCTCCGGCTCGATGCGGTACGGCCACCACAGCGCGCCGGCGACCGCCGAGGTCGTACGCCCGCCGGTCTCCCGGGCCCACACCCGAACCCGGCGTCCGCCCTCGGCGAGCACCACCGCCGTGGTCAGCCCGACGACCCCGCCACCGACCACGATCACTTCGTCACTCAGCTCAGACCGCACACGGTGACGTTAGCGGAATATGTCATGCCGCGCTCAGATCGTCCCGCTCTGGGGATACTCACAGCATGTCTGCCGCATACGCGACCTTCGGCCTGGCCCCGGCGATGCGCGCCGGCGGTGTCCGCGCCGACGGCGGCTACCAGCTCCACCGGGACTTCGTGGACTTCGTCGTCGACGGTCACCCGCTGCTGTTCCAGCTCTCCGACCTGGACGCCGTCTCCCCGCTCGCCTCCGACGTCCCGCCCGCGATCTTCACCGCCCAGGTCCGCAGCCTCTTACTGGAGTCCGAGGCCCCGCTGCCCGACGGCCGCTACGTCGTCTACGGCTGCCCCGAGTGCGAGGACCTGGCCTGCGGCGCGGTCACCGCGGTCATCGAGCCCGACGGCGACGACTACATCTGGCGGGACTTCGCCTGGCAGACCGCCGAACACGCCGACCTGGAGCTCAACGGCTACCACGGCATCGGCCCGTTCCGCTTCCACGGCCCCGAGTACCGCGAGGCCCTCCGCGCCCTCCTCGAAGACTCCGGCCCGCCGCCCGGCCGCCGGGTGCTGCTGATCGGCGCCCGCGTCGCCCTCCTCGCCAAGCTGGCCGCCGCCCTGCGCACCATCGGCATCGGCGCGGACATCACCCGCGACGCCGACGGCGTCCCCGCCGAGGAACTCCGCGGCTACGGAGCCGTCGCCTTCGGCCCCGCGGTCACCGAGACCGAGCGGACCGCCGTACGCCAGGCGTTCGAGCGGGCCGGCGTGGAAGTGGCCTACGCGGACGGACTCGCCCCGATCATTCCGCTCCTCGTCGCCCAGATCGAACACGCCCTCGACCGCAGCCCGCTCCCGCAGCGCCGGCTGGCCCACCTGGTCGCCGCCGACGGCACCGTCGGCATCGAGGTCACCTCGCCCTGCCGGGTACAGCTCACGGCGTACCGCCTCGACCGGCTCTCCCGCCCCCGCACCCACGAGCTCTTCGACGGCGTCCTGGAACCCGGCCGCCACCGCATCCCCCTGGACGGCAGGGCGGCCAAGGGCGGGACCTTCGTCGTGGCCCGCACCGCCGGGAGCGTCCTGGTGCAGGCGACGACGCGCTGACCACCCGGCCCCGCGGACATTAGGATCGGCGTTCTGATGACTGCCACCCTCGTCGCCAAGAACCTCGCCGCCGGGCACGGCGACCGCTCGCTCTTCTCCGGGCTCGACCTCGTCGTCGCGCCCGGAGACGTGATCGGGCTGGTCGGTGCCAACGGCGCGGGCAAGTCCACCCTGCTCCGGATGCTCGCCGGGCTCACCGCCCCCGAACAGGGCGAACTGCGGCTCTCCCCGCCGGCCGCGACCGTCGGCCACCTGCCCCAGGAGCCGGAGCGGCGGCCGGGCGAGACCGTCCGCGCCTTCCTCGCCCGGCGCACCGGGGTCGCCGAGGCCCAGCGCGTGATGGACGAGGCGACCCAGGCCCTGGTCGACGGGGCACCGGGCGCCGACGACGCCTACGCCACCGCCCTGGAACGCTGGCTCGACCTCGGCGGCGCCGACCTGGAGGAGCGGGCCGAGGAGGTCGCCGACTCCCTCGGCCTGGCCGTCGACCTCGACCAGCCGATGACCGCCCTCTCCGGCGGCCAGGCCGCCCGCGCCGGCCTCGCCTCCCTGCTCCTCTCCCGCTACGACGTCTTCCTCCTCGACGAGCCCACCAACGACCTCGACCTGGACGGTCTGGAGCGCCTCGAACGCTTCGTGACCGGCCTGCGCGCCGGCACGGTCGTCGTCAGCCACGACCGCGAGTTCCTCACCCGCACGGTCACCAAGGTCCTCGAACTCGACCTCGCCCAGAACCAGATCAACCTCTACGGCGGCGGCTACGACGCGTACCTGGAGGAACGCGAGACGGCCCGCCGGCACGCCCGCGACGACTACGACGAGTACGCCGACAAGAAGTCCGCCCTCCAGGACCGCGCCCAGATGCAGCGCGGCTGGATGGACAAGGGCGTCAAGAACGCCCGGCGCAAGGCGGGCAACGACAACGACAAGATCGGCCGCAAGTTCCGCAGCGAGGCCAGCGAGAAGCAGGCCGCCAAGGCCCGCCAGACCCAGCGCATGATCGAGCGCCTGGACGTCGTGGAGGAGCCCCGCAAAGAGTGGGAACTGCGCATGGAGATCGCGGCCGCCCCGCGCTCCGGCGCCGTCGTCGCCACGCTGCGGGACGCGGAGGTACGGCGCGGGGACTTCACCTTCGGCCCGGTGTCCCTCCAGATCGACTGGGCGGACCGGATCGCGGTGACCGGCGCGAACGGCGCGGGCAAGTCGACGCTGCTCGCCGCGCTGCTGGGCCGGGTGGAGCTGGACGCGGGGCACGCGGCCCTCGGCTCCGGCGTGCTGGTCGGCGAGGTCGACCAGGCCCGCAAGCTCTTCCACGGCACCGAGTCCCTGCTGGACGCCTTCTGCGCGGCCGTACCGGACACCGAACCGGTCGAAGTCCGCACCCTGCTGGCCAAGTTCGGCCTCAAACAGGACCATGTGCTGCGCTCCGCGGCCACATTGTCACCGGGGGAGCGGACCCGCGCCGCCCTGGCCCTGCTCCAGGGCCGCGGCGTCAACCTCCTCGTCCTGGACGAACCGACGAACCACCTCGACCTGCCCGCCATCGAGCAGCTGGAATCGGCACTCGACACCTACGAGGGCACCCTCCTCCTGGTCACCCACGACCGCCGCATGCTGGACGCGATCCGAGTGACCCGCCGCCTGGAGGTGGCGTCGGGCAAGGTGACGGAACGCTGACTCCGTCTGGACGCGCCCCGTGGCGGCGCGGGGCTGTGTCGATATGCGGCTCCGCCGCGTGGGCGCGAGCAATCACAACGCACCCGCACCCGCCAGACCACCCAACTCGGCACCCCCTACGGCGCTGTCGGCCCCTCCACGTACGCTGCGATCCGACTCGGATCATCACAGCAGGAGGCGTCATGGCCACATCATCCAAGCGGCCGGCCCCGCGCATCATGAACGAACAGGACGTCCTCGCCCGGATGCGCGGCACCCAGGACCGGATCGCGGACGCCATCACCGCCTTCTCCGGGACCATGACGTTCGTGTACCTGCACGCGCTGTGGTTCGCGGTCTGGATCGTCTTCAACGAGGGGGTCTTCGGCGACGGCGCGGTCTGGGACCCGTTCCCCTTCGGCCTGCTCACCATGATCGTGAGCCTGGAGGCGATCTTCCTGTCCACCTTCGTGATGGTGAGCCAGAACCGCCAGGCCGCCCGCGAGAACGTCCGCGCCGACCTGGACTTCGAGACCAACGTGCGCTCGGAGGTGTGGGCCGTCCACATGGGGCGGGCCCTCGGCGTCGACCCCGTGGAGGTCGAGAAGCGCGTCCAGGAACTGCTCGCGGAGAACCGCGCCCGGATGAACGGCACCCCCCAGCCCCCCAAGGCGACATGATCCGTCGGCCGACCGCGTCTGCGTACAGTCATTCGACGGAGGCGCGCAACGCAGGCCGCATGGAACCATGGGCCGACGTCCGGGCGAGCCGGACCTGTGCCCGAAGGAGCGCGCGCATGGGCCGTCCTCGCAGCCCGGACGGGGGCGGGACATGACCGACCGGCACGGCATGCTGCTGTCCTCCGACATCGTGAGCGGAGCCGGGGCAGGCGAGGCGGAGCCCACCGTCGACGCCCCGCCGCCCCAGGACGTGCGCCGCGCAGCCGACCTGCTGCGGCTCCTGGTGTCCCTGGCCGCCCTCGCCCTGACGGTGCTGGTGGCGGTCGCCACCCGGGACTTCGCCCGCAGAGCGCAGCAGGGCCTGCTCACCGCGGCCACCGCGCTGCCACCGGCCCTGCGCGACACACTGGTCGGCACGGTGCAGGCGGTCGCCATGCTCGCACCGCTGGCCGCCCTGGTCGTCCTCGTCGTACGGCGCCGGTTCGACGCGGTGTCGAGGGTGCTGCCCGCCGCGGCCCTGGGCGCGGCCGTCGGCTGGGCGCTCACCCGTCTCGCCCTGGCCGAGAGCAGACCCGAGCTGTGGCCGGAGGTGCTCGTCGGCCGCGGCGGGCTGGTGCACGCGGGCTGGCCGTCGGCGGTGTACCTGGCGGCCTGCGCGTCCGCGGTCGTCGCCGCGGGCCCCTGGCTGACCCGGCCCTGGCGGCGGGCGCTGTGGGCCCTGACCGCCGGGTGCGCGGCGCTCGGCGCGCTGGCCGCCTCGCTCGTCCCGCTGGACGCGTTCGGGGCCCTCGTCGTCGGCGGCACCGCGGGGTCGGCCGTCCTGCTCATGGCCGGCGGCCCGCCCGACCGCCCGCCGGCCCAGGCCGTCGCGGACGCCCTGGTCGCCTGCGGGATCCCCCTTGCAGCCCTCCGCGAACTGCCGGCGGAACGCCAACTCCCCGGCGAGGGCGTCCTCTACGACGCCGAGACCGCCGAGGGCGCGCGGCTGACCGTACGCGCCCTCGGCGCCGAGGACCGGGGCCGCGACCTGTTCCACCGGCTCGCCCGCCGCCTCCTGCTGCGCCACCCGGCCGACCCGGGCGAGCAGCGGCCGCTCGGCGCCGCCGAGCACGAACTGCTGATGCTGGTCTTCGCCGCCCGCACCGGCGCCCGGGTCGCCGATCCCGTCATCGCCTACCCCGTGGCCGGGGGCGGCGCGGTGGTGGTGACGGTCGGGACGGACGCCCGCCCGCTGTCCGCGCTCCCCGACGAGGAGCTGACCGACACCCTGCTCGGTGAGGCATGGGCGGCCGTGGCCCGTATCCAGGAACACCGCCTCGCGCACCGGGCGTTGCGCCCCGAGCACATCCTCGTTGCAGCGGACGGCAGCCCCCGGCTCACCGCGTTCGCGCGGGCGCAGCTCAACGCGCCGCCCGAGACGCTGGGCAGCGACCTCGCCGAACTGCTTGCCACCACCGCCGTCCGCGTCGGACCGGCCCGCGCCACCGCCTGCGCCCTGGCCGGCCTGGGCCCCGAACGGCTCGCGACCGCTCTGCCGTACCTGCAACCGCTCGCCCTGCTCGGCCCCGCCCGCCGCGAGGCGGCCCACTACGACCAGGCCCGCGCCCGGCAGGCCACGGCCGGCACCGGGCGCCGCACCCTGCGCCCCGGCGGCCGGCCGAACCTGATGCACGACCTCGCCGCGGAGGTGCGCGGCGCCTGCGACGTCCCGGCCGCCAAACCCGCCCCGCTCGCCCGGTTCACCTGGAAGAGCGTCCTGGGACTGGCCGGCGCGTTCCTGGTGCTCCACCTCGTGCTGCCGCAGCTCGCCAACGCCCCGGCCGCCCTCCGTGCGCTGGGCGACGCGAACTGGTGGTGGCTGCTCGCGGTCGTCCCCGTCACCTTCGTCTCCCAGGCGTTCTCCACCTGCCTGCAACTGGGCACCATCCCGGGGCGGCTGCCGTTCCGTGCCACCTACCAGGTGCAGTTCGCCAGCTCCTTCCTGAACCGGATCACCCCGGGCAACGTCGGCGGCATGGCGCTCAACCTGCGCTATCTCCAGAAGACGGGGATCGAGACCGGCGCGGCGACGGCCTCCGTCGGGCTGCAGAGCCTGGCCGGCGCGGTCTCCAACGTGGTGGTCGCCACCGTGTTCTTCACCGCGGCCGGACAGCGTCACGGCGGGGTGCATCTGGACCTGCCCGTCGGCAAGTACACCCTGCCCGCGATCGTCCTCGTGCTGGCCGCCGGCGGGCTGCTCGGCCTGACCCCGCCCGGCCGCCGCTTCCTGCGCGCGAAGGTGTGGCCGTTCCTGCGCGCGGCGGGCACGACGCTGACCGGGATCGCCGCCGACCCCGCCAAGCTGGCCCTCGGGGTCGTCGGCATGCTCGGCCTGCCGCTCGTCCAGATCGTCGGGCTCGCCCTCAGCCTCCACGCGCTCGGCGGCGACCTCCCGTTCGTCCAGCTCGGCGCCGCCTACATGGCGGCCCGCCTGCTCGCCAACGCGGCCCCGGTCCCCGGCGGCCTCGGCGCGCTCGAAGCGGGCCTCATCGCGGGCCTGACCGCCCTCGGCGTACCGGCCGGCCCGGCGACCTCGGCGGTCCTGGTCTACCGGCTGCTCACGTTCTGGCTGAACGTGCCGCTGGGGGCGGCCGCGCTCGGTTTCGTACAGCGCCGTGGATACGTCTGACAGGCACGGTCCGGCGCCGGGTGGCGGCCGGGTCAGGCGGTGGAGCCGAAAGCGGTGACGTCGAGCTTGTCGTCGCAAGGGGAGAGGTTGGGACCGGGCACCAGGGTCAGCGGCAGGGAGCCGCCGGGCAGGCGGATGTCCACGCCGTAGGGGGCGCCCACCCCCATGCACCACTCGTCCGTGTGCAGCACGAACGACGTGGTCTGACCCGGGTCGAGCAGGATGACGGGTGGGGTGGCCGCTCCGGACCGGCTGACCTTGAACGGGCGGGTGCCCGAGGTGCTCACCGGCCCGCTCTCGCAGTCCGGAGGGTCGGCTGTCGTGCAGACGTGGAGGGTGCCGTCACCGAAGAAGGTGAGACCGGGCCAGCCACTCAGCCGACACGTCGAGCCCGAGCGATTGCGCAACACGATCTCCGCGGCGAACCCCTGGCCGCCACCCACCTGCGGACTGGTCCGGCCTTCCGAGGCGGCGAGGCCGTGCGTCGTGCAGGCGGGGGCACCGGGTGCCGTGGTGGTACGGGATCGGGTGTCCGAGGGAGTGGCAGTCCGGCTGGGCGCCGGTGCCCCGGCGGCTTCGGTGACCTTGGCGGGGCGCTGAGCGGGGGAGACCGGCGTCGTGGCCGCGCCAGGCCGCGCCGTCGTCTCGTGACTGGCCTGAGTATCGGGAACGGAGTAGTGAACCCCCGTATCGCAGGCCACGGCTGCGGCCATCAGCAGCCCGGTCACCAGGACCTGTCTTCCACCCCGTATGTGCATGACATGAACGCTATGCATGATCACGACGGGCGCACAGATACGACGGTGACCCGACAGGCCCTTTTCGTCCTCCGTTCACCTGCCGCCCCGTCCGGCCTCGGCCGACGAGTTCACGGGCGAGGGCGGTCTTCTTTGGGTGGTCGTCCGGGGCAGCGAGGTCACGCCGGCCGGGGAGACGCGTCCCTCAAGGGGCGCGGGGAACTGCGCGACCGGCCACGACGGACCCGCAGCTCCCCACGACCCTCGGAAGGTACTGTCAGCGCTTCCCGTTCTTCCCGTTCAGCAACCCGGCCCGGCGCAGAGCATCGGCCATCGCGCTGTTCGCCGGTGCGGGCGCAGACGCCTGGCGAGGACCGCCGCCCCCCTGACGTTGCTGCTGTTGCCGCTGCTGCGGCGGACGCCCGCCGCCACCCCGCTGCTGTTGCTGCCGGCGCTCACCGCCGGAGGCCGGCGCCGCCTCGTCGTCCAACCGCAGCGTGAGCGAGATCCGCTTGCGCGGGATGTCCACGTCGAGGACCTTCACCTTGACGATGTCACCCGGCTTGACCACGTCCCGCGGGTCCTTGACGAACGTCTTCGACATCGCGGAGACATGGACCAGGCCGTCCTGGTGCACACCGACGTCGACGAACGCGCCGAACGCCGCCACGTTCGTGACGACCCCCTCCAGGACCATCCCGGAGGACAGGTCGCCGATCTTCTCGACGCCCTCCTTGAAGGTGGCCGTCTTGAAGGCCGGACGCGGGTCGCGTCCCGGCTTCTCCAGCTCCTTGAGGATGTCGGTGACGGTCGGCAGACCGAACGTCTCGTCCACGAAGTCCGTCGCCCGCAGCGAGCGCAGCGCACCCGTGTTGCCGATGAGCGCGGCCACCTCCTGGCCCGACGTCTTGACCATGCGCCGGACGACGGGATACGCCTCCGGGTGCACGCTCGACGAGTCCAGCGGGTCGTCGCCGCCGCGGATGCGCAGGAAGCCCGCGCACTGCTCGTACGCCTTCGGGCCGAGCCGGGCCACGTTCTTCAGCTGGCCGCGGGAGGTGAACGGCCCGTTGTTGTCGCGGTGCGTGACGATGTTCTCGGCGAGCCCGGAGGTGATGCCGGAGACCCGGGCGAGCAGCGGAGCGGAGGCGGTGTTGACGTCGACACCGACGCCGTTCACACAGTCCTCGACCACCGCGTCCAGCGAGCGCGACAGCTTCACCTCGGACAGGTCGTGCTGGTACTGGCCGACGCCGATCGACTTGGGGTCGATCTTCACCAGCTCGGCCAGCGGGTCCTGGAGCCGGCGGGCGATGGAGACGGCGCCGCGCAGCGACACGTCCATGTCGGGCAGCTCCTGCGAGGCGAACGCGGACGCCGAGTACACGGACGCGCCGGCCTCGGACACCATCACCTTGGTGAGCGTCAGCTCCGGGTGCCTGGTGATGAGCTCACCGGCGAGCTTGTCGGTCTCGCGGGACGCCGTGCCGTTGCCGATCGCGATCAGCTCGACCGCGTGCTCCTTGGCGAGCCGGGCCAGCTTGGCGATCGCCTCGTCCCACTTGTTGGCCGGGACGTGCGGGTAGATGACGTCGGTGGCGACCACCTTGCCGGTGGCGTCGACGACGGCGACCTTCACGCCGGTCCGGAAGCCGGGGTCCAGGCCCAGCGTCGCGCGCGTGCCGGCCGGGGCGGCGAGCAGCAGGTCGCGCAGGTTCGCCGCGAAGACGTCGACCGCCTCGTCCTCGGCTGCCGTACGCAGGCGCAGCCGCAGGTCGATGCCGAGGTGGACGAGGAGGCGGGTGCGCCAGGCCCAGCGGACCGTGTCCGACAGCCACTTGTCGCCCGGCCGCCCCCGGTCGGCGATCCCGAACTTGTGGGCGACGATCCCCTCGAACGAGGACGGCCCCTCGGTCGGCTCCTCCGGCTCCAGGACGAGGTCGAGGACCTCCTCCTTCTCGCCGCGCAGCATCGCCAGGATGCGGTGCGAGGGCAGCGCGGTGAACGGCTCGGCGAAGTCGAAGTAGTCGGCGAACTTCGCGCCCGCCTCCTCCTTGCCGTCCCGCACCTTGGCGGCGAGCCGGCCGCGCACCCACATGCGCTCGCGCAGCTCACCGATGAGGTCGGCGTCCTCCGAGAACCGCTCGGTGAGGATCGCGCGGGCACCCTCCAGGGCGGCCTGCGGGTCGGCGACGCCCTTGTCGGCGTCGACGAAGGCGGCGGCCGCCGCCAGCGGCTCCACCCCCGGGTCCCCGAGCAGCCCCTCGGCCAGCGGCTCCAGGCCGGCCTCCCGCGCGATCTGCGCCTTGGTGCGCCGCTTGGGCTTGTACGGCAGGTAGATGTCCTCCAGCCGCGCCTTGGTCTCGGCGCCCCGGATCTGCGCCGCCAGCTCGTCGGTGAGCTTGCCCTGCTCCCGCACCGACTCCAGGATCGCCGTCCGCCGCTCCTCCAGCTCCCGCAGATAGCGCAGCCGTTCCTCGAGCGTGCGCAGCTGCGCGTCGTCGAGCATCTCGGTCGCTTCCTTGCGGTAGCGGGCGATGAAGGGCACCGTCGAACCGCCGTCGAGCAGCTCCACGGCAGCCTTGACCTGCCGCTCCCGTACGCCGAGCTCCTCGGCGATCCTGCCTTCGATGGACCCTGGAACCAGGGACCCGGGTGTCGTCACGATCCCGTACCGCCTTCTCCACTGAGGTTGCGCCGCAATTGTGGCAGGTGACACCGACAACCGGGCCCCAGGGCGCCTTTCCACGACACGGACTCTCCACGAATCCGTCGCACACCCGAGGGATCCCCCGCACGCCTGAACGAATCCGCCACCCCACAGCCGAGGAAATCCCCGATCACCCACCACCAATGGCCCACCGCTGATAGCTCACACTGATCGCCCGCCGCCATCGGCCCACCCTTCGATCAGCCCCCTCGATCCCCCACCTCCCGACCGCCCCACGCCTCGATCGGTCGATCCTCCGATCCGCCGCAACGGCGTTCGACCCCGACGGCGCTGTCCGGCGGTGCCGAGCCGACGTAGTCGAGGGGCTCGCGCCCGCTTCGATCGCCCCCACCTCTCGATCGGCCGTTCCTTTCGGTCCGCCGCAGCGGCGCTCGGCCCCGGCGGCGCTGTCCGGCGGTGCCGAACTGTGCTTGGCCCTCGGCCCCTGCCCCCTGCCTCCGTCACCCCTTGCCGATGAGATCCGCCGGAAATGCCCCGGCGGCCACCGCTGCCCTCGCGAAGCCCGCTGCGAGCTCTGTCAGGCGGGTCACCCCGGCGGCCCCCAGGTGCTCGTAGGGCGCCCGGTCCAGTCGGTCCGTCTCCGTTTCGATCGCCGCCCGTAGGGCCACCCCCGCCTCGGTCAGCTCGCCCGCCGCGTCGAGCAGCCCGCGCTCCCGCAGCCGGGCCACCGCCGCGTCCCAGTCGTCCTGGCTCCAGCCGCGCGTGGCGAACACCCACTTCGGGGTCATGCCCTTGCCGGTCGCCGTGTGCGTCACCACCGCCTCCAGCCCGTCCAGGCCGGCCGCCAGCAGCGCCGCGAGGTGTCCGTCGCCGCGGTGCTCGCGCAGCAGCATGCTCGCGTACCAGTAGGCGAGGTGGGGCTCCTGAGGCACCGGAAGGTCCGCGTGGGCGGCGTACAGCGGGCGGCCGGAGCGTGAACAGGCCTCGGTGGCGCACAGCGCGAGCCGCGCGGCCTCGGCCATCCCGTCGGAGACGACCGCGGCAGCACCGAGCAGCCGCCGCATCGACGCGTCGACGGCACGCGCGCGTGCGGCGAGGACATCCTTCGGGGACGCGGTCTCCCAGACGGCCGGCACATGCCGGGCCACCAGTTCGTGCTTGTAGTTGTAGAACGTCGCCGTCACCGTGCCGGCCCCGACCGGCCCCAACGCGGCCGCCCGCACCGCGAAGTTGACGGCCCGCGGGTGGGTCACCCCGAGCGCGGCCAGTTCCTCGGCCAGCTCGGGGCTGAAGAAGTGGGTCGCGTGCAGGGAATTGAGCAGGGTGTGGCAGCGGCGGCCGGCATGCGGCTCCAGGACGGCGGTTGTCATGGGCCGCACGCTAGTGACTGGTTGGTACGGACTTCCAGTGTCCGGCGGTGATGCAGTCCGTCCGGCATGGCAGGAAAGGTGGGCTGCCCGTCATTGCGGCCATCGCGGGACCGGCCAACAATCGATGACATGGCGCAGCGAACCGTTCTCGTCGTCCTCTTCGACGGTGTCCAGAGCCTCGACGTCACCGGCCCCGTGGAGGTCTTCGCCGGCGCCGAGACCCACACGCCGGGCAGCTACGGCATCCGTACCGCCTCCCTGGACGGCGCTCCCGTGCGCACCTCCAGCGGGCTGACCGTCGTACCGGACCAGGCACTGGCGGACGCGTCCGACCCGCACACCCTGCTCGTCCCCGGTGGCCAGGGCACCCGGCGTCGCGATCCGGAGCTGGTGGCGTGGCTGCGGGCGCACGGGCCGGGTGCCCGGCGGCTCGTCTCCGTCTGCACCGGCGCCGTCCTGCTCGCCGCCGCCGGGCTCCTGGACGGCCACCGGGCGACCACCCACTGGGCGTACTGCGAGAAGCTGGCCCGCGACCATCCCGCCGTCGACGTCGACCCGGACCCCATCTACGTCCGGGACGGTCACGTCGCCACCTCGGCCGGCGTCACCTCCGGCATCGACCTCGCGCTCGCCCTGGTCGAGGAGGACCTCGGCCGGGACGTCGCGCTCACCGTCGCCCGGCACCTGGTGGTGTTCCTGCGCAGGCCCGGCAACCAGGCCCAGTTCAGCGCCCAGCTCGCCGCCCAGACCGCGCGGCGCGCACCGCTCCGGGAGGTCCAGCAGTGGATCACCGAGCACCCGGAGGACGACCTGAGCGTCGAGGCCCTGGCCGCCCGCGCCGTGCTCTCGCCCCGCCACTTCGCCCGCGCCTTCCAGGCCGAGACCGGGACGACGCCCGGCCGCTACGTCGACCGGGTCCGGCTGGAACACGCCCGCCGGCTCCTGGAGGACACCGGCGACGGCGTCGAGGAGGTCTCGCGCGCCAGCGGCTACGGCACCCCCGAAGCGATGCGCCGCGCCTTCCTCAAGGCCCTCGGTACGACTCCCGCCGAATACCGGCGCCGGTTCAGCCCGGCCCCCGCCCGCCAGCCCCGCTAGGAGAGCCATGCAGTTCGCGATCGCCCTCTACGACCGCTTCACCGCCCTCGACGCCGTGGGGCCGTACGAGACCCTGGGCCGGCTCCCGGACTCCGAGGTCGTCTTCGTCGCCGAGGAGGCCGGCCCCGTCCGCACCGACAACGGGAACCTCGCCCTGATCGCCGAGAGGACCTTCGCCGAGGTGCCGCACCCCGATGTCGTGGTCGTGCCCGGCGGCCCCGGCCAGACCCCGCAGATGACGAACCAGGTCCTCCTCGACTGGATCCGCTCCGCCGACGCCACCAGCACCTGGACGACCTCGGTGTGCACCGGCTCCCTGCTGCTGGCCGCCGCCGGCCTCCTCGAAGGACGCCGCGCCACCTCGCACTGGCTGGCCCTGGACGAACTGCGCAAGTACGGCGCCGAGCCGACCGGGGAGCGGGTCGTCACCGACGGCAAGTACGTCACCGCGGCGGGCGTCTCCTCCGGTATCGACATGGGCCTCGCCCTGCTCGGCCGGATCGCCGGGGACGCCGTCGCCCAGGCCGTACAGCTCGGCATCGAGTACGACCCGCAGCCGCCCTACGACGCGGGTTCCCCGCAGAAGGCGCCCGCCGAGGTCGTCGACCTGCTCCGCTCGATGAGCCGGTTCATCCTCGGCGCGCAACAGCCCACGTGAACCGCGGCTGACGGCGCTCCAGGAACGCGGCGACGCCCTCGGCGGTGTCGCCGCTGCCGCACGCCTGCTCCGCCCAGTGCGCGTCCCGGTCCGTGCGGCCGTTCGCGAACTCCTTCGCGGCCGCCTGCGTCAGCTGCGAACGGGCGGCCAGGATCCCGGTGAACTCGGCGACCCGCTTGTCCAGTTCGCCCTCCGGCAGTACCTCGTCGACCAGACCGGAGCGCAGCGCCCGCTCCGTGTCGATCAGCTCGCCGGAGAAGAGGAGGTACTTGGTGGTGGCAGGGCCGACGAGGGACACCAGGCGGCGGGTGGAGGCGGCCGGGTAGACGATGCCGAGCTTGGCCGGGGTCACCCCGAAGAGGGCGCCCTCCTCGGCGAACCGCAGATCGCAGGCGGCGGCGAGCTGCGAGCCGCCGCCGACGCAGTGGCCGCGCACCGCGGCGAGGGTCGGCTTGGGGAACGCGGCGAGGGCCTCCTCGGCGGCGACGGCGAGGGTCTGTGCCTCGGCGGGGGAGCCCTGGAGGGTGGAGATGTCGGCACCGGCACAGAAGGTGCCGCCCTCGCCGGTGAGGACGAGGACCCGCACGGCGGGGTCGCCCGCGAGGCCGTCGAGGAGGGGCGGGAGGGCACGCCACATCTCCGCGGTCATCGCGTTGCGCTTGGCCGGGTTGCCGATGACTACCGTGGCAACGGCGTTTGTGACCTGGTGGTCGAGGCGGGGCTCCATAGTGCGGGATGGTATCCGCGCGGTGGAAGGGCGGTGGAAGGGCAGAGGAAGGGCGGGATCTCGGTGGCGCCCCGGAAAGTTCTCATACCCGTACAACCCGAATAGTTCGCGAAGTCGGCATCGAGGAGGGCAAGAGTCGCACCACAACTGACCTTGTCATACGCCAACGGTCAGATCCGCTCGATAGTTGCTGACTTGTGTTCAGTCATCCGGAGTGGAGCGGGTCGTTACCAACACTCGACGTGTGGTGACAATCGAGCGCGAGGGTGGCGACCGGACGATGGAGAACCACGGGCGTGGGCACGACCCGCGTCCAGAGGCGGGCGGCGCGCCGCCGCCGGATCCGCTGCCGTACGAAGGAGTCTGGCGGTTCACCGCCGCCGCCGTGGACGCTTCGGTCCCGCAGGCCCGGCACGCCGTACGGGACCTGCTCCAGCGCCAGGGCGTCCCGGTCTCGGAGGACCTGGTGTACGGGCTGTTGCTGATCGTCTCCGAGCTGGTCACCAACGCGGTCAAGCACGCGGCGCTGCTGTCGCCGATGCTCGCCGTCGAGGTCGCCGTCGGCGCCGAGTGGGTGCGGGTGTCGGTGGAGGACAACCACCCCTACCGCCCGACCGCCCTGGAGGCCGACCACGGCCAGACCGGCGGCCGGGGGCTGCTGCTGGTGCGGGAGGTGGCCCGGGAGGCGGGCGGGGTCGTGGACGTCGAGCACACGTCGAGTGGCGGCAAGGTGATCTGGGCCGCCCTGCCGCTCAAACCCGCGACGCTGCCGTGAGGCCCCGAGGAGACCTCAGCAAAGTCCTGTGAGGCTTCTCACCAGCCCGCCGACGGGCCCGTCAGCTCTCTGATCGCCGGGCGGGCCGCGTCCAGCACGGTCATGAACCAGGACGAGAAGGGCTCCTGGGCGTGCCGCTCGGCCAGTTCGGCGGCCGTCA
The DNA here is from genome assembly GCF_053611985.1 of Streptomyces sp. NPDC054770. NCBI lineage: Bacteria > Bacillati > Actinomycetota > Actinomycetes > Kitasatosporales > Streptomycetaceae > Streptomyces > Streptomyces sp. NPDC054770. Next base: position 92,773 of record NZ_JBSHBL010000016.1, on the reverse strand, counting down.
CGAAGGCGGTCGCCTCGACCTCCTCCGAGTCCGGCGCGAGCGGCGCCTGGACCATGCCGACGAACAGGTGGTTGAACTCCTGCTCGACCAGGCCGGAGGCCGGGTCCGGGTGGTTGTAGCGGACCGTGCCCGCCTCGGCGAGCAGCGACGGGGAGACCCCCAGCTCCTCGAAGGTCCGCCGGGCCGCCGCCGCGAAGGGCGACTCACCGGGGTAGGGGTGGCCGCAGCAGGTGTTGGACCACACGCCGGGGGAGTGGTACTTGCCCAGCGCCCGCTGCTGGAGCAGCAGCCGGCCGTGTTCGTCGAAGAGGAAGACGGAGAAGGCCCGGTGCAGCTGCCCGGGCGGCTGATGTGCGGCCAGCTTCTCCGCGGTGCCGATGGTCACACCCTTCTCGTCGACGAGTTCGAGGAAAATCGCGTCTACGGTCCCTTCCGACGTGCTGTGCGTCGCGGTCGCAGGTGTGATCGGCATACCCATCCTTCGCCTCGGTCTTCGCACCAAGTCTGCCGTACGAATCCGACACTCCCGGCACTTCCCGGCACGGGCACGCCGGAAGAGGGACCCCGTAGTTGATCGTGCCCTACGGGTGCGCGAGGGAACCGTCCGGGGGCCTCGAACACAAGGACGCCGGGGGAGCGCGGAACGCTGCGTTCCAGGTCCTGGCCGTGCCCGGGTCGGTGGCAGAGCCGCGCCTGACCACGAGCGGCGGCAGGCGGTCCGCCAGGGCGGGGCACCCTGAGCTACCGATTGTGAGCGGACGTGCGTCCGGGGTGACCGGTCGGCGCCCGCTGGGCCGTACCGCCCCGTGTCCCCAATGCCCGTTCTGCGAGCGCGGTTTGTGGGCCGGGGCCCGGATCACGGATGATGATCTCGGCAAAGGCCGGGGCAGAGTGGGCCTACCGGGCCGTGAACGGCCGGTGAACAAGCAGTCCTCACCATCCGCTAACCTCTGCCGAATGCCACCCGGGGGCCGCCAGGTACACCGCGCCCCGCCACGCAGGAGAAACCGGCGCGCCGTGCGCCGCACCCAGGGAGTGAGTTCGGTTGTCGACCGCCATCGTCACCGGTCAGCCGGTCCCCGGATCGTCACTGGAGACCGATCTGCGGGCACTCGGCTTCGAGGTGCTCGCGGCCACTGACGCCGCCGACGCCCGGAACCTCCTCGCGGCCGTACCCGCCGACCGGCGCGTGGCCCTCGTCGACGCCCGCTTCGTCGGCCACCTGCACGCCCTGCGCCTCGGCCTGACCGACCCGCGCTTCCCGCTCGCCGCGATCCCCGGCGCCGTCACCGCCCAGCCGGCCGGCCGCCAGGCTCTCGGCCGGGCGCTGGCCCGGGAGGCCGCCGCGGGCGGCGGCACCGACCTCGCCGTCGACGGCCTGGTCACCGCCCTGGACGCCGACGTCCACCGCCCCGAGCTGGGCAGTCTCGTCGCCGCCGTCCCCGACGACCCGCAGGCCCGCAACGAGGTACGGCAGGCCGTCGCCGCCGTCGACGACGAGGCCGTCCGCCTGAAGTCGGCCGTGAAGTCCCGCGACGGCTTCTTCACCACCTTCTTCATCAGCCCGTACTCCCGGTACATCGCCCGCTGGTGCGCCCGGCGCGGACTGACCCCGAACCAGGTCACCACCGCCTCGCTGCTCACCGCCCTGATCGCGGCGGCCTGCGCGGCCACCGGCACCCGGATCGGCTTCGTCGCCGCGGGCGCCCTGCTGATCTGCTCGTTCGTCCTGGACTGCACGGACGGCCAGCTCGCCCGCTACTCCCTCCAGTACTCCACGCTGGGCGCCTGGCTGGACGCCACCTTCGACCGGGCCAAGGAGTACGCCTACTACGCCGGCCTCGCCCTGGGCGCCGCACGCGGCGGCGATGACGTCTGGGCGCTGGCGCTGGGCGCGATGATCCTGCAGACCTGCCGGCACGTGGTCGACTTCTCCTTCAACGAGGCCAACCACGACGCCACCGCCAACACCAGCCCCACCGCCGCGCTCTCCGACAAGCTGGACAGCGTCGGCTGGACGGTGTGGGTGCGCCGGATGATAGTCCTGCCCATCGGCGAACGGTGGGCCCTGATAGCCGTCCTGACGGCGGCCACGACCCCGCGGATCACCTTCTACGTGCTGCTGGTCGGCTGTGCCTTCGCGGCGACCTACACCACGGCCGGGCGGGTGCTGCGGTCGCTGACCCGGAAGGCCAGGCGCACCGACCGGGCGGCGAAGGCACTCGCGGACCTGGCCGACAACGGCCCCCTCGCGGGAATCGTGTCCCGCGCCGGCGGGCGTACCCCGATCGGCAACCCGCTCATCCTGGCGCTCGCCGGAGTGGCGGTTCTCACCGCCTCCCTTCTCTCCGGGGTGACCTGGGCGCCGGTCGTGGGTGCCTTCGTCTACGCCGTCGCCTCCGGCCGGGCCCTCGCCGGCCCCCTCAAGGGCGCCCTCGACTGGCTGCTCCCGCCCCTCTTCCGCGCCGCCGAGTACGGCACCGTGCTCATCCTCGCAAGTAAAGCCGGGGTAAACGGAGCCCTTCCTGCGGCTTTCGGCCTGGTGGCCGCCGTCGCCTACCATCACTACGACACGGTGTACCGCATCCGCGGCGACGCCGGGGCGCCACCGGCCTGGCTGGTACGTGCCGTCGGGGGGCAGGAGGGGCGAACGCTGCTCGTCACGGTCCTGGCCGCGGCACTCACCGCCGCGCAGTTCAAGGTCGCGCTCACGGTCCTCGCCGTGGTCGTGGCCGGGCTGGTGCTCGTCGAGAGCATCCGCTTCTGGGTGTCCGCAGGGGCTCCCGCCGTACACGATGAAGGAGAACCCGCATGATCGGCCTCGTGCTGGCGGCCGGCGCCGGACGGCGTCTGCGCCCCTACACCGACAGCCTGCCCAAGGCGCTGGTGCCGGTGGGGCCCGCCGGGATAGAGGACTCGATCACGGTGCTCGACCTGACCCTCGGCAACTTCGCCGAGATCGGCCTGACCGAGGTCGCGATCATCGTCGGCTACCGCAAGGAGGCCGTCTACGAGCGCGAGGCGGCCCTGGAGGCCAAGTACGGCCTCCAGCTCACCCTCATCGACAACGACAAGGCCGAGGAGTGGAACAACGCCTACTCCCTCTGGTGCGGCCGTGACGCCCTCAAGGACGGCGTGATCCTCGCCAACGGCGACACCGTCCACCCGGTCTCCGTCGAGAAGACGCTGCTCGCCGCCCGCGGCGACGGCAAGAAGATCATCCTTGCGCTCGACACCGTCAAGTCCCTCGCGGACGAGGAGATGAAGGTCGTCGTCGGCGCCGACCAGGGCATGACGAAGATCACCAAGCTGATGGACCCCGCCGAGGCCACCGGCGAGTACATCGGCGTCACGCTCATCGAGGGCGACGCGGCCCCCGAGCTCGCCGACGCGCTGAAGGCGGTCTGGGAGACCGACCCGCAGCAGTTCTACGAGCACGGCTACCAGGAGCTGGTCAACCGCGGCTTCCGGATCGACGTGGCGCCCATCGGCGACGTCCGGTGGGTCGAGATCGACAACCACGACGATCTCGCCAGGGGACGGGAGATCGCGTGCCAGTACTGACCCGGCTGATCCCCTCGCCGGTCGTCGTGGACATCCGCCCGGGTGCCCTGGACGACCTCGCGAGCGTGCTCGCCGACGAGCGCATCTCGCACTCCGGGCGGCTCGCCGTCGCCGTCAGCGGCGGCTCCGGTTCGAAGCTGCGCGAGCGCGTCTCGCCGAGCCTGCCCGGCGCCACCTGGTACGAGGTGGGCGGCGGCACCCTCGACGACGCGATCCGGCTGGCCGGCGAGATCAAGGCCGGCCGCTACGACGCGGTCGTCGGCCTCGGCGGCGGCAAGATCATCGACTGCGCGAAGTTCGCCGCGGCCCGGGTGGGCCTGCCGCTGGTCGCCGTGCCGACGAACCTCGCGCACGACGGTCTGTGCTCGCCGGTCGCCACCCTCGACAACGACGCGGGCCGCGGCTCCTACGGTGTGCCGAACCCGATCGCGGTCGTCATCGACCTCGACGTCATCCGGGAGGCTCCGGCGCGCTTCGTGCGCTCGGGCATCGGCGACGCCGTCTCCAACATCTCGGCGATCGCGGACTGGGAGCTGTCCCACCGCGTCAACGGCGAGAAGATCGACGGTCTGGCGGCCGCCATGGCCCGGCAGGCCGGCGAGGCGGTGCTGCGCCACCCGGGCGGCATCGGCGAGAACAATTTCCTCCAGGTCCTCGCCGAGGCCCTGGTGCTCAGTGGCATCGCCATGTCGGTGTCGGGCGACTCCCGCCCGTCCTCCGGCGCCTGCCACGAGATCAACCACGCCTTCGACCTGCTGTTCCCGAGGCGTGCCGCCAGTCATGGCGAGCAGTGCGGGCTCGGCGCGGCCTTCGCGATGTTCCTGCGCGGAGCCCACGAGGAGTCCGTGTACATGGCCGATGTGCTGCGCCGGCACGGACTGCCGGTGCTGCCGGAGGAGATCGGCTTCACCGTGGACGAGTTCGTCCGGGTCGTGGAGTTCGCTCCGGAGACCCGGCCCGGCCGCTACACCATCCTCGAACACCTCGACCTCAAGACCCACCAGATCAAGGACATCTACGTCGACTATGTCAAGGCCATCGGTAGCTGAACTCCGTCCGGTCGTGCACCCCGCTGGGGTCAAGGACCGGCGCAGCGGTGAGCACTGGATGGGACGCCTCTACATGCGCGAGGTGTCCCTGCGGGTGGACCGCTACCTGGTGAACACCAGGGTCACGCCCAACCAGCTCACGTACCTGATGACCGTCTTCGGCGTGCTTGCGGCCCCGGCCCTGCTGGTGCCGGGGATCACGGGCGCCGTGCTCGGTGTCGTCTGCGTCCAGATGTACCTGCTCCTCGACTGCGTCGACGGCGAGGTCGCGCGCTGGAAGCAGCAGTACTCGCTGGGCGGGGTCTACCTCGACCGGGTCGGCGCGTACCTCACCGACGCGGCCGTTCTGGTCGGGCTCGGACTGCGCGCCGCCGACCTGTTCGGCAGCGGCCGTATCGACTGGCTGTGGGCCTTCCTCGGCACCCTGGCCGCGCTCGGCGCCATCCTGATCAAGGCCGAGACCGACCTGGTCGGCGTCGCCCGCCACCAGGCCGGCCTGCCGGTGGTCAAGGAGGCCGCCGCCGAGATGCGCTCCTCCGGGATGGCGCTGGCCCGCCGGGCCGCCGCCCTGCTCCGGTTCCACCGGCTCATCCTCGGCATCGAGGCGTCCCTGCTCATCCTGGTCCTCGCCATCGTCGACCAGGTCCGCGGCGACCTCTTCTTCACCCGCCTGGGCACCGCCGTGCTCGCCGGTATCGCGCTGCTGCAGACCCTGCTGCACCTGGTCTCGGTCCTCGCGTCGAGCAGGCTGCGATGAGCGCCGGACCGAAGGTCGGCGCGGTCGTCATCACCATGGGCAACCGCCCCGACGAACTGCGCGCCCTCCTCGACTCGGTCGCCAAGCAGCACGGTGACCCGGTCGAGGTGGTCGTCGTCGGCAACGGCTCGCCCGTGCCGGACGTCCCCGAGGGCGTCCGCACCCTGGAGCTGCCCGAGAACCTCGGCATCCCCGGCGGCCGCAACGTCGGCATAGAGGCCTTCGGCCCCAGCGGTCGCGATGTCGACATATTGCTCTTCCTGGACGACGACGGCCTGCTCGCCGAGCACGACACCGCCGAGCTGTGCCGCCAGGCCTTCGACGCCGACTCGAAGCTCGGCATCATCAGCTTCCGCATCGCCGATCCGGACACCGGTCAGACCCAGCGCCGGCACGTGCCGCGGCTGCGGGCCTCCGACCCGATGCGCTCCTCCCGGGTCACCACCTTCCTCGGCGGCGCCAACGCCGTCCGCACCCAGGTCCTCGCCGAGGTCGGCGGCCTGCCGGACGAGTTCTTCTACGCCCACGAGGAGACCGACCTGGCCTGGCGGGCCCTGGACGCCGGCTGGATGATCGACTACCGCTCCGACATGGTGCTGTACCACCCCACCACCGCCCCCTCCCGGCACGCGGTCTACCACCGGATGGTCGCCCGCAACCGGGTCTGGCTGGCCCGCCGCAACCTGCCCGCCCTCCTGGTCCCGGTCTACCTCGGGGTGTGGCTGCTGCTGACCCTGGTGCGCCGCCCCTCCCGCCCGGCCCTGCACGCCTGGTTCGCCGGCTTCCGGGAGGGCTGGACCACCTCGTGCGGACCCCGCCGCCCCATGCGCTGGCGGACCGTGTGGAAACTCACGCGACTGGGCCGTCCCCCGGTGATCTGACAAGCTCGAAGGTGCGTGTCCGCGCGCAACGGCGTGCGGACACCCCCGGGACTGTGTCCGATGGCGCGGACGTGTCGCGCCTAGTAGCACAATTCCGTAAGACGAACGTAAGACGAATCCGAAGACGGATCCAAAGAAGAATCCGCAGCCGGATCCGGAGACGAAGGCATCCACCCTTGAGTGAGACAACGCATGACGGCGGGATCGCGGTGAGCGCGGTGCCGTCGCCCGACGAGGGCCTCACGGCGGCACAGCTCGCCGGCCGCTACGGGCTCGCGGTGAGCGGCGCACGCCCCTCGCTCGTCGAGTACGTACGCCAGCTCTGGGGACGGCGCCACTTCATCCTGGCCTTCTCGCAGGCGAAGCTCACGGCCCAGTACAGCCAGGCCAAGCTCGGCCAGCTCTGGCAGGTGGCCACGCCGCTGCTGAACGCGGCCGTGTACTACTTCATCTTCGGCGTCATCCTGCACGCCAGCCGCGGCATGTCGCAGGACGTCTACATCCCGTTCCTGGTCACCGGCGTGTTCACCTTCACGTTCACGCAGAGCTCGATCATGACGGGCGTGCGGGCGATCTCCGGCAACCTCGGTCTGGTGCGCGCGCTGCACTTCCCGCGCGCCTCGCTGCCGATCTCCTTCGCGCTCCAGCAGCTCCAGCAGCTGCTGTTCTCGATGATCGTCATGGTCGCCGTGGTGGTCGGGTTCGGCAGCCGCCCGGGCCTGTCCTGGGTGCTGGTCGTCCCGATCCTGTTCCTGCTGTTCCTCTTCAACACGGGACTGGCCCTGATCGTGGCCCGGATGGGAGCCAAGACCCCGGACCTCGCCCAGCTGCTGCCGTTCGTCCTGCGCACCTGGATGTACATGTCCGGTGTGATGTTCTCGATCACCAAGATGATGGAGGGCCGGCCGGAGTGGGCGCGCACGCTCCTCCAGGTCAACCCCGCCACCGTCTTCATGGACCTGATGCGCTTCGCCCTCATCGACGGCTACGGCGCATCCAACCTCCCGCCGCACGTCTGGGCCGTCGCCCTGTCCTGGGCCGTGGTCGTGTTCGTCGGCGGTTTCGTGTACTTCTGGAAGGCGGAGGAGCGGTACGGCCGTGGCTGATCTGAACGACGTGGCACAGAACCACGGGGAGCAGAACCACGGGGAGCGGATCCCCACCGTCATCGCGGAGGACGTGCACATCGTCTACCGGGTCAACGGCGCCAAGACCGGCAAGGGCAGCGCCACGGTCGCTCTCAGCCGCATCTTCAAGCGCGGCGACGACCGGGGCGTCCGCAAGGTGCACGCCGTCCGCGGGGTCTCCTTCGTCGCCTACCGGGGCGAGGCCATCGGCCTGATCGGCTCCAACGGCTCCGGCAAGTCCACCCTGCTGCGCGCCATCGCCGGCCTGCTGCCCGCCGAGAAGGGCAGGGTCTACACCAACGGCCAGCCCTCGCTGCTCGGCGTCAACGCGGCCCTGATGAACGACCTCACGGGCGAGCGCAACGTCATCCTGGGCGGCCTCGCCATGGGCATGTCCCGGGAGGACATCAGGGCGCGCTACCAGGAGATCGTGGAGTTCTCCGGCATCAACGACAAGGGCGACTTCATCACCCTGCCCATGCGCACCTACTCGTCCGGCATGGCGGCCCGGCTCCGCTTCTCCATCGCCGCCGCCAAGGACCACGACGTCCTCATGATCGACGAGGCCCTGGCCACCGGTGACGCGGCGTTCCGCAAGCGCTCCGAGGACCGGATCCGCGAACTGCGCGAGCACGCGGGCACGGTGTTTCTGGTCAGTCACAACAACAAGTCGATCCGCGACACCTGCGACCGTGTCCTGTGGCTGGAGCGCGGTGAGCTGCGCATGGACGGCCCGACCGAAGAGGTGCTCCAGGAGTACGAGAAGTTCACGGGCAAGTAGCCCTGTGCGGCAGGGGCCCCGCCGGAACCTTTCCGGCGGGGCCCCGCGTCTGCAAAGGAAACGTCAACTCCAGCTCGCCTTAGGAATCTTGACGCCAATCGGTGTGTTGTTGTGATCTGCGGGACACCCCGACGAACCTCGATGCGTTGTACAACGTAAGCTGTACCGGTCCCGGAAAGCGGCAAGTGGGGCGATAATGCGCGACACCCTCCGCCGGGCCGCCCTGCGGAATGCCGGGCGGCGTGTCCGAAATAGTGTGTATTGGGTCGGCAGTGTAGAACGGGAGATGTGACGGCAATGGCTACGGAAACTCCCCAGCTCAACCCAGGCCGCGCCGTCCATGCCCCGGGCAGCGAACGGTGACGGCAGCCGGCCCGGTGCGCACCGGAGACCCGGAGCGCGGCACCCTGGACAAGGCCGCGGACGAGAACTTCCCCGTGGCCCCCTTCTTCCTGCCGAAAGCCTGGCGCGACGATCTGATGGCGGTGTACGGCTTCGCCCGCCTCGTCGACGACATCGGCGACGGCGACCTGGCCCCCGGCGGCGCCGACGCCCGCCTCCTCGGGGTCTCACCGGAGCAGGCCGAGGACCGCCTGGTCCTGCTCGACGCCTTCGAGGCCGACCTGCACCGCGTCTTCGACGGCACCCCGTACCACCCCCTGCTGCGCAGGCTCAAGCCGACCGTCCGCCGCCGCGCGCTGACCCCCGAGCCGTTCCTCGGGCTGGTCGCCGCCAACCGCCAGGACCAGCTCGTCAAGCGGTACGAGACCTACGACGACCTCCTCGCCTACTGCGAGCTGTCCGCCAATCCCGTCGGCCGCCTGGTCCTCGCCGTCACCGGCACCGCGACCCCCGAGCGGATCCGGCTCTCCGACGCGATCTGCACCGCACTGCAGATCGTCGAACACCTCCAGGACGTGGCCGAGGACCTCGGCCGCGACCGGATCTATCTGCCCGCTGAGGACATGAAGCGCTTTCACGTCCAGGAGGCGGATCTCGCCAGGAAAACCACGGGCGCATCGGTGCGTGCACTGGTTGCATACGAAGCACAACGCGCCCGCGATCTCCTGAATGAAGGCGCCCCCCTTGTGGGTAGCGTCCACGGCAGGTTGAAGCTGCTGCTCGCGGGGTTCGTGGCGGGGGGAAGGGCGGCGATCGAAGCGATCGCCGCCGCCGAATACGACGTACTTCCCGGCCCGCCCAAGCCCGGCAAGGGCCGGTTGCTGCGTGAGGTGGGCGTGACTCTGCGAGGAGAGGGGTGATCCGGACCGTGGACTCTCCCACACACGTGTCCGCACCGGTACTCGCCGCCTACAGCTACTGCGAGACCGTCACCGGACAGCAGGCGAGGAACTTCGCCTACGGCATCAGGCTGCTGCCCGCGCCGAAGCGGCGCGCCATGTCGGCGCTCTACGCCTTCTCGCGGCGCGTCGACGACATCGGCGACGGAGAGCTGGCGGACGACGTGAAGACGGCCCGCCTGGAGGACACCCGGGCGCTGCTCGCCCGGGTCCAGGAGGGCGCCGTCGCCGAGGACGACACCGACCCGGTCGCGGTCGCCCTCGCGCATGCCGCCCAGGCCTTCCCGATCCCGCTCGGCGGCCTGGACGAGCTGATCGACGGCGTGCTGATGGACGTACGCGGCGAGCACTACGAGACCTGGGACGACCTCAAGGTCTACTGCCGCTGCGTGGCCGGCGCCATCGGCCGGCTCTCGCTCGGTGTCTTCGGTACCGAACCGGGGGCGCGCGGCGCCGAGCGCGCGCCGGAGTACGCCGACACACTCGGGCTCGCACTCCAGCTCACCAACATCCTCAGAGACGTCCGCGAGGACGCCGGCAACGGCCGTACCTACCTGCCCTCCGACGACCTCGCCAAGTTCGGCTGCTCGGCCGGGTTCCACGGGCCGACCCCGCCGGAGGGCTCCGACTTCGCGGGTCTCGTGCACTTCGAAGTACGGCGCGCCCGTGCCCTTTTCGCCGAGGGCTACCGGCTGCTGCCCATGCTCGACCGGCGCAGCGGCGCCTGTGTCGCCGCCATGGCCGGCATCTACCGCCGGCTGCTCGACCGCATCGAGCGCGAACCGGAGGCGGTGCTGCGCGGCCGGGTCTCGCTGCCCGGGCGCGAGAAGGCGTATGTCGCCGTGCGCGGGCTGTCCGGGCTCGACACCCGGCGCCACACCTCCCGGCTGACCGCCAGGAGGCGTGCCTGATGGACAGAGTGGGGCAAGGTGACTCCACCGGAGGAAAACGGCAGGCAACCCTCCGGCACGGGGTGGCGTCCCTGACTGCGACGGCCCGCCCTGCCCCGTTCCACCGGCGCGGCGGTAAGGCAGGAGAGGCGACACGATGACCGACGGCACGCGATCCGAAGGGACGCACGACGACATCCCGTCCGGGCGCACCGCCGTCGTGATCGGCGGCGGACTCGCCGGCATCACGGCCGCGCTCGCGCTCGCCGACGCGGGCGTGCGCGTGACGTTGCTCGAAGGCAGGCCGCGCCTGGGCGGGCTCGCCTTCTCCTTCCAGCGCGGCGACCTGACCGTGGACAACGGCCAGCACGTGTACCTGCGTTGCTGCACCGCCTACCGCTGGTTCCTCGACCGCATCGAGGGCACGGCGCTGGCACCGGTGCAGGCCCGCCTCGACGTGCCCGTGCTCGACCTCGCCAAGCCGGAGGGGCGGCGCCTGGGCAGGCTGCGGCGCGACCCGCTGCCCGTACCCCTGCACCTGGGGCGCAGCCTGGCCGCCTATCCGCACCTCTCGCTCGCCGAGCGGGCCGGCGTGGGGCGTGCCGCGCTCGCGCTCAAGGGGCTCGACCTCGCCGATCCGAGCCTGGACGCACAGGACTTCGGCAGCTGGCTGGCCGCCCACGGCCAGTCGGCGCGTGCCATCGAGGCCCTGTGGGACCTGGTCGGGGTCGCCACCCTCAACGCGGTCGCGGGCGACGCCTCGCTGGGGCTCGCCGCGATGGTGTTCAAGACCGGTCTGCTGTCCGACCCGGGCGCGGCCGACATCGGCTGGGCCCATGTGCCGCTGGGCGAACTGCACGACCGGCTGGCCCGCAAGGCGCTCGACTCCGCGGGCGTGCGTACCGAGGTCCGTACACGCGTCACCTCCGTCTCCACTAACGAGAACGGCACCTGGAGCGTTCAGGTTCCCGGCGAGACACTCACCGCCGACGCCGTCGTGCTCGCCGTCGCCCAGCGCGAGGCGTACGACCTGCTGCCGGCCGGTGCCCTCGACGCCCCGGAGAACCTGCTGGAGATCGGCACCGCGCCGATCCTCAACGTCCATGTGGTCTACGACCGTACGGTGCTCACCAAGCCGTTCTTCGCGGCCCTCGGCACCCCGGTCCAGTGGGTGTTCGACCGCACCCACGCCTCCGGGCTGCGTGAGGGCCAGTACCTCGCGCTGTCCCAGTCGGCCGCCCAGGACGAGATCGACACCCCCGTGGCCGACCTGCGCGAGCGGTATCTGCCCGAGCTGGAACGGCTGTTGCCCGGTGCGCGCGGCGCCGGGGTGCGGGACTTCTTCGTGACCCGGGAGCGCACCGCGACGTTCGCCCCCACCCCCGGCGTCGGGCGGCTGCGGCCCGGCGCCCGCACCAAGGCATCCGGCCTCTACCTGGCCGGAGCGTGGACCGCCACCGGGTGGCCCGCGACCATGGAGAGTGCGGTCCGCAGCGGTGTGAGCGCGGCGGACGCCGTGCTGGGCACCCTGGGCCGGCCCCGCCCCCGTCACCTCTTCGAGTTCGAGGAGGCGGCGTGACGCTCGATCAGCAGGCGGCAGGCCCCCGCACCCCCGGTACCGCAACAAGAGGAGAGACTGTGCCCACTGTGCCCCCGGCCGAGACGGCCGCTCGAGCGACCGCAGTGGACGTGACCGCGCTCCTGGAGCGCGGCCGGACCCTTGCCACACCGGTACTGCGGGCGGCTGTCGACCGCCTGGCCTCCCCCATGGACACCGTGGCCGCCTACCACTTCGGCTGGATCGACGCCGAGGGCAACCCCGCCGACGGCGACGGCGGCAAGGCCGTACGCCCCGCGCTCGCCGTGCTCTCCGCCGAGGTCACCGGTGCCGCCCCCGAGGTCGGCATCCCCGGAGCCGTCGCCGTCGAACTCGTCCACAACTTCTCTCTCCTCCACGACGACCTGATGGACGGCGACGAACAGCGCCGGCACCGCGACACCGTCTGGAAGGTGCACGGCCCCGCCCAGGCCATCCTGGTCGGCGACGCCCTGTTCGCCCTCGCCAACGAGGTCCTGCTTGAACTCGGCACCGTCGAGGCCGGGCGGGCCACCCGGCGGCTCACCACCGCGACCCGCGCCCTGATCGACGGCCAGGCCCAGGACATCTCCTACGAGCACCGCGACCGGGTCAGCGTCGAGGAGTGCCTGGAGATGGAGGGCAACAAGACCGGCGCCCTGCTCGCCGCCTCCAGCTCCATCGGCGCGGTGCTCGGCGGCGCCGACGACCGCACCGCCGACACCCTGGAGAAGTACGGCTACCACCTCGGCCTCGCCTTCCAGGCCGTCGACGACCTGCTCGGCATCTGGGGCGATCCGGACGCCACCGGCAAGCAGACCTGGAGCGACCTGCGCCAGCGCAAGAAGTCCCTGCCGGTGGTCGCCGCGCTCGCCGCGGGCGGGGCCGCCTCCGAGCGGCTCGGCGAGATCCTCGCCGCCGACGCCAAGAGCAGCGACTTCGAGAACTTCTCCGAGGAGGAGTTCGCCGCCCGCGCCGCCCTCATCGAGGAGGCCGGCGGCCGCGAGTGGACCGCCGAAGAGGCCCGTCGTCAGCACACCATCGCCATCGAGGCCCTGCACGCCATCGCCATGCCCGACCAGGTCCGGGCCCGGTTCACGGCGCTGGCCGACTTCGTCGTCGTACGAAAGAGATGATCATTATCGGTCGAATAGCCCTCGCGTAGTCGCCGGCCGGTGCGAGCGCGCAGCCAGCACCGGCCGACGGCGGACCCGCAGCAGAACGATTTCGTACGACTGCACGAAGGGGAAGCCATGACAGCGACGACCGACGGAAGCACCGGGGCCACCCTGCCGCCCCGGGCCGACTCGGCCAGCACCGAACTCACCACCCCCGTGGCGGCCGGGGTACAAGAAGCCGCCGAACGCGCCGTACGGCGTGCCACCGACCATCTGCTCGCCCAGCAGGACGCACAGGGCTGGTGGAAGGGCGACCTGGAGACCAACGTCACCATGGACGCCGAGGATCTGCTGCTCCGCCAGTTCCTGGGCATCCGCGACGAGGCCACGACCGCCGCCGCCGCGCTCTTCATCCGCGGCGAGCAGCGCGAGGACGGCACCTGGACCACCTTCTACGGCGGCCCCGGCGAACTCTCCACCACCATCGAGGCGTACGTCGCCCTGCGGCTGGCCGGGGACGCGCCGGACGCGCCCCACATGGCCAAGGCGTCGGCCTGGATCCGCGAGCGCGGCGGGATCGCCGCCGCCCGGGTCTTCACCCGGATCTGGCTGGCCCTGTTCGGCTGGTGGAAATGGGAGGACCTGCCCGAACTCCCGCCGGAGCTCCTGTACTTCCCCAAGTGGTTCCCGCTCAGCATCTACAACTTCGGCCAGTGGGCCCGGCAGACCATCGTGCCGCTCACCGTGGTCTCGGCCAAGCGCCCGGTGCGCCCCGCCCCCTTCCCGCTGGACGAGCTCCACACCGACCCGGCCGACCCTAACCCGCCCCAGCCGCTGGCCCCGGTGGCCAGCTGGGAAGGCGTCTTCCAGCGGCTCGACAAGGTTGTCCGCGGCTACCGCAAGGTCGCGCTGCGCCGGCTGCGCGGCTCCGCGCTCAGGTCCGCCGCCCGCTGGATCGTCGAGCGCCAGGAGAACGACGGCGCGTGGGGCGGCATCCAGCCCCCGGCCGTGTACTCGGTGATCGCCCTTTACCTGCTCGGCTACGACCTCGAACACCCCGTGATGCGCGCGGGACTTGAATCGCTGGATCGTTACGCCGTGTGGCGCGAGGACGGCGCCCGGATGATCGAGGCCTGCCAGTCGCCGGTGTGGGACACCTGCCTGGCGACCATCGCGCTCGCCGACGCGGGGCTGCCCGCCGACCACCCGCAACTCGTCAAGGCCGCCGACTGGATGCTCGGCGAGCAGATCGTGCGGCTCGGCGACTGGGCGGTCAAGCGCCCCCAGCTGCCGCCCGGCGGCTGGGCGTTCGAGTTCCACAACGACAACTACCCCGACATCGACGACACCGCCGAGGTCGTCCTCGCGCTGCGCCGGGTCCGCCACCACGACCCCGAGCGGATGGAGAAGGCCATCGGGCGCGGGGTGCGCTGGAACCTCGGCATGCAGTCGAAGAACGGCGCCTGGGGCGCGTTCGACGTCGACAACACCAGCCCGTTCCCCAACCGGCTGCCGTTCTGCGACTTCGGCGAGGTCATCGACCCGCCGTCGGCCGACGTCACCGCGCACGTCGTGGAGATGCTGGCCTTCGAGGGCATGTCCCACGACCCGCGCACCCGGCGCGGCATCGAGTGGCTGCTCGCCGAACAGGAGCCGAACGGCGCCTGGTTCGGACGCTGGGGCGTCAACTACGTCTACGGCACCGGCTCGGTGGTCCCCGCGCTCACCGCGGCCGGGCTGCCCGCCTCGCACCCGGCGATCCGGCGCGCGGTGACCTGGCTGGAGCAGGTCCAGAACGAGGACGGAGGCTGGGGCGAGGACCTGCGCTCCTACAAGTACGCCGACGACTGGAGCGGCCGCGGCGCCTCCACCGCCTCCCAGACCGCGTGGGCGCTGATGGCGCTGCTCGCGGCGGGGGAGAAGGACAGCAAGGCCGTCGAGCGGGGCGTCCGGTGGCTCGCCGAGACGCAGGCCGAGGACGGCTCCTGGGACGAGCCCTACTTCACCGGCACCGGCTTCCCCTGGGACTTCTCCATCAACTACCACCTCTACCGGCAGGTCTTCCCGCTCACCGCGCTCGGCCGCTACGTCCACGGCGAGCCCACCCCCGAGGCCGAGGGGGACTGATGAACCCCACGCCCGCGCCGGCCCCGCTGCTGATCGCCTGCGCACTCGGCATCGAGCACCTCGCCCTGCGCGCCGGGGACCGGGGGGACGCGGGCGGGCCCGTCACCGTGCTGCGCACCGGCATGGGTCCCAAGGCGGCGGAACGGTCCGTCACCCGGGTCCTGGCCGATCCCGCGTTCGCCGGTGCCGCGGTCCTGGCGACGGGCTTCTGCGCGGGGCTCGCCCCCGGGATGCACCCCGGCGACCTGGTCGTCGCCGAGGAGACCCGGGACCCCCGCGGCAGCGTCCCGTGCGTCGGCACCGAACTCCTGGTGAAGGAGCTGGTGCGGACGCTGCCCGGCCGTACCGTCCACACCGGTCCCGTCACCGGCTCCGATCACGTCGTCCGCGGTCACGAGCGGTCGGATCTGCTCGCGACCGGCGCAATCGCGGTCGACATGGAATCCGCGGCCACACTCCTGAGCGCCGTGCGCGCGGGCGAGCGCCCGGTTGCGGCCGTACGGGTGGTCGTGGACGCTCCTGAACATGAACTCGTCCGGATCGGCACGGTGCGCGGTGGAATATCTGCTTTCCGCGTTCTTCGTTCCGTTCTTCCAGCTTTCTTCGAATGGCACCGTTCTTTGCTGCTCCCCCGGAGGTGAGCCAGATGGCCATGCCGCTGCGTCAGTCGATCAAGGTCGCTACCTACTTGGCCGAACAGAAGCTTCGCAAGCGGGACAAGTTCCCGCTGATCGTGGAGCTGGAACCCCTCTTCGCGTGCAACCTGAAATGTGAGGGCTGCGGCAAGATCCAGCACCCGGCGGGGGTGTTGAAGCAGCGCATGCCGGTCGCGCAGGCGGTCGGGGCGGTGCTGGAGTCCGGTGCGCCGATGGTGTCCATCGCGGGCGGCGAACCCCTGATGCACCCTCAGATCGACGAGATCGTGCGGCAGTTGGTGGCGAAGCGGAAGTACGTCTTCCTCTGCACCAACGCGATGCTGCTGCGCAAGAAGATGGACAAGTTCACGCCCTCGCCCTACTTCGCCTTCGCGGTGCACATCGACGGGCTGCGCGAGCGGCACGACGAGTCCGTTGCGAAGGAAGGCGTGTTCGACGAGGCCGTGGCGGCCATCAAGGAGGCCAAGCGGCGCGGCTTCCGGGTGACCACCAACTCGACCTTCTTCAACACGGACACCCCGCAGACCATCATCGAGGTGCTCAACTTCCTCAACGACGACCTCAAGGTCGACGAGATGATGATCTCGCCCGCCTACGCCTACGAGAAGGCCCCCGACCAGGAGCACTTCCTCGGCGTCGAGCAGACCCGCGAACTCTTCAAGAAGGCCTTCGCGGGCGGCAACCGCAAGAAGTGGCGGCTCAACCACTCCCCGCTCTTCCTGGACTTCCTGGAGGGCAAGGTCGACTTCCCGTGCACGGCCTGGGCGATCCCGAACTACTCGCTCTTCGGCTGGCAGCGCCCCTGCTACCTGATGAGCGACGGGTACGTGCCGACGTACCGCGAACTCATCGAGAAGACCGACTGGGATAAGTACGGCCGCGGCAAGGACCCGCGCTGCGCCAACTGCATGGCGCACTGCGGCTACGAGCCCACCGCCGTCCTCGCCACCATGGGGTCGCTCAAGGAGTCCCTGCGCGCGATGCGCGAGACGGTCTCCGGGAACCGGGAGTGACGGCATGACAGCCATTTCCCTGGGCCTCCCGGAGGTCCCGGCCCGGCCGATCGCCGAGCGACGCGTGTCCCGGCAGATCCATGTCGGGTCCGTGGCGGTCGGCGGCGGTGCCCCGGTGTCCGTTCAGTCGATGACCACCACCCGCACCTCGGACATCGGCGCCACCCTGCAGCAGATCGCCGAACTCACCGCGTCCGGCTGCCAGATCGTCCGCGTCGCCTGCCCCACGCAGGACGACGCGGACGCCCTGGCGACGATCGCGCGGAAGTCCCAGATCCCGGTGATCGCGGACATCCACTTCCAGCCGAAGTACGTGTTCGCGGCGATCGAGGCCGGCTGCGCGGCGGTCCGCGTCAACCCCGGCAACATCAAGCAGTTCGACGACAAGGTCAAGGAGATCGCGCGAGCCGCGAAGGACCACGGCACCCCGATCCGGATCGGGGTCAACGCCGGCTCGCTCGACCGCCGGCTCCTGGAGAAGTACGGCAAGGCGACTCCCGAGGCGCTCGTGGAGAGCGCTCTCTGGGAGGCCTCGCTCTTCGAGGAGCACGACTTCCGGGACATCAAGATCTCGGTCAAGCACAACGACCCGGTCGTGATGATCGAGGCGTACCGGCAGCTCGCCGCCCAGTGCGACTACCCGCTGCACCTCGGGGTCACGGAGGCGGGCCCGGCGTTCCAGGGGACGATCAAGTCGGCGGTCGCCTTCGGGGCGTTGCTCTCGCAGGGCATCGGTGACACCATCCGCGTCTCGCTGTCCGCCCCGCCCGCCGAGGAGGTCAAGGTCGGCATCCAGATCCTGGAGTCGCTGAACCTGCGACAGCGGCGCCTGGAGATCGTCTCCTGCCCGTCCTGCGGACGCGCCCAGGTCGACGTCTACAAGCTGGCGGACGAGGTCACGGCGGGGCTCGAGGGCATGGAGGTGCCCTTGCGCGTCGCCGTCATGGGATGTGTGGTCAACGGCCCCGGCGAGGCACGGGAGGCCGACCTGGGGGTCGCCTCCGGCAACGGCAAGGGGCAGATCTTCGTCAAGGGCGAGGTCATCAAGACCGTGCCCGAGTCGAAGATCGTGGAGACCCTCATCGAGGAAGCGATGAAGATCGCCGAGCAGATGGAGCAGGACGGCGCCGGGTCCGGAGCACCCGCCGTCACGGTGAGCTGAAGAGCACGGACCGAGAGGGGGCCGAGCGTGACGATTCTGGAGACCATCCGGGGACCACGCGACCTGAAGGCGCTGTCCGAGGCGGAACTCGGTGAACTGTCCGAAGAAATACGCGAGTTCCTGGTGCACGCGGTCGCCAGGACCGGCGGCCACCTCGGGCCCAACCTGGGTGTCGTGGAGCTGACCGTCGCGCTGCACCGGGTCTTCGAGTCCCCGGTCGACCGCATCCTCTGGGACACCGGCCACCAGAGCTATGTGCACAAGCTGCTGACCGGCCGCCAGGACTTCTCCAAGCTGCGCGGCAAGGGCGGCCTGTCCGGCTATCCCTCGCGGGAGGAGTCCGAGCACGACGTCATCGAGAACAGCCATGCCTCCACCGCGCTCGGCTGGGCCGACGGCCTCGCCAAGGCCCGCCAGGTGCAGGGGGAGAAGGGCCATGTCGTCGCGGTGATCGGCGACGGCGCGCTGACCGGCGGGATGGCCTGGGAGGCGCTCAACAACATCGCGGCGGCGAAGGACCGGCCGCTGATCATCGTCGTCAACGACAACGAGCGGTCGTACGCCCCCACCATCGGCGGCCTCGCCAACCACCTCGCCACGCTGCGCACGACGGACAGCTACGAGCAGGTGCTGGCCTGGGGCAAGGACGTACTCCTGCGCACTCCGGTCATCGGCAACACCATCTACGAGTCCCTGCACGGCGCGAAGAAGGGTTTCAAGGACGCCTTCGCCCCGCAGGGCATGTTCGAGGACCTGGGCCTCAAGTACGTCGGCCCGATCGACGGCCACGACATCAAGGCGGTCGAGTCCGCGCTGCGGCGCGCGAAACGCTTCCACGGGCCGGTGCTGGTGCACTGCCTCACCGAGAAGGGGCGCGGCTACGAACCCGCCCTCGCCCACGAGGAGGACCACTTCCACACCGTCGGCGTGATGGACCCGCTCACCTGCGAGCCGCTCGCGCCGTCCAACGGCCCTTCCTGGACCTCGGTGTTCGGCGACGAGATCGTCCGGATCGGCGAGGAGCGGGACGACGTCGTGGCGATCACCGCGGCCATGCTGCACCCGGTCGGCCTCGGCAAGTTCGCCGAACGCTTCCCCGACCGGGTGTGGGACGTCGGCATCGCCGAGCAGCATGCGGCGGTCTCGGCGGCCGGCCTCGCGACCGGCGGGCTGCACCCCGTCGTCGCCGTCTACGCCACGTTCTTGAACCGTGCCTTCGACCAACTGCTGATGGACGTGGCGCTGCACCGCTGCGGGGTGACGTTCGTGCTGGACCGGGCGGGCGTCACGGGTGTCGACGGGGCCTCGCACAACGGCATGTGGGACATGTCGATCCTCCAGGTCGTACCCGGCCTGCGGATCGCCGCCCCGCGCGACGCCGAACAGCTGCGGCTCCAGCTGCGCGAGGCGGTCGCCGTCGACGACGCGCCCACCCTGGTGCGCTTCCCGAAGGAGTCGGTGGGCCCGGAGATCCCGGCGGTCGACCGTGTCGGCGGGATCGATGTCCTGCACCGCGGGGACGACCCGCGGGTGCTGCTGGTCGCGGTCGGCGTGATGGCACCGGTCTGCCTCCAGGCGACCGAGCTGCTGGCCGCGCGGGGCATCGACTGCACAGTGGTGGACCCGCGTTGGGTCAAACCGGTGGATCCCGCGCTGCCGGGTCTGGCGGCGCGGCACGAGCTGGTGGCCGTCGTCGAGGACAACAGCCGGGCGGCCGGCGTGGGCGCGGCGGTGGCGCTCGCGCTCGGCGACGCCGAAGTGGACGTGCCGGTGCGGAGGTTCGGGATTCCGGAGCAGTTCCTGGCGCATGCGAAGCGGGGGGAGGTGCTGGCCGACATCGGGCTGACGCCCGTCGAGATCGCGGGGCGGATCGGGTCCAGTCTCGCGGGACGGGGTGCCGCGGGGGGTCGTGTGGCGGGTGCGGCGCCGTCCGGGCTGATCGCGCAGTTCCCCGCGCCCCTACGGGGCGCTGACCGTGAGGGCGCTTACAAGGAGAAGGAATGACCAAGGAGTTCGACCTCGGCGCCTTGCTGGCCGAGCGTGGAGCCGAGCGGTACGAGCTGCACGGCAAGTACCTCAACCACCAGCTCCCGCGCATGCTGCACACCATCGGCTTCGACAAGGTCTACGAGCGGGCCGAGGGCGCGCACTTCTGGGACGCGGACGGCAACGACTACCTGGACATGCTCGCCGGGTTCGGGGTGATGGGCCTGGGCCGGCACCACCCCGTCGTCCGCAAGGCCCTGCACGACGTCCTGGACGCCCAGCTGGCCGACCTCACCCGGTTCGACTGCCAGCCGCTGCCCGGGCTGCTCGCCGAGCGGCTCCTTTCGCACAGCCCGCACCTGGACCGGGTGTTCTTCGGCAACAGCGGCACCGAGTCGGTCGAGACGGCCCTGAAGTTCGCCCGCTTCGCCACCGGCAGACCCCGTGTCCTCTACTGCGACCACGCCTTCCACGGCCTGACCACCGGTTCGCTGTCGGTCAACGGCGAGACCGGCTTCCGGGACGGCTTCGCCCCGCTGCTGCCCGACACGGCGGTGCCTCTCGGCGATCTCGACGCCCTGGCGCGGGAGCTGAAGAAGGGCGACGTCGCCGCGCTGATCGTCGAGCCGATCCAGGGCAAGGGCGTGCACGAGGCGCCGCCCGGCTATCTGCGGGCCGCGCAGGAGCTGCTGCACCGGCACAAGGCGCTGCTCATCGCCGACGAGGTGCAGACCGGCCTCGGCCGCACCGGTGACTTCTACGCCTACCAGCACGAGGAGGGTGTCGAGCCGGACCTGGTGTGCGTGGCGAAGGCGCTCTCCGGCGGGTACGTCCCGGTCGGCGCGACCCTCGGCAAGGACTGGATCTTCAAGAAGGTCTACTCGTCCATGGACCGCGTCCTGGTCCACTCGGCGAGCTTCGGTGCCAACGCCCAGGCCATGGCGGCCGGGCTCGCCGTCCTGTCGGTCATGGAGAACGACCAGATCGTCGCCAACTCCCGGGCCGTGGGGGAGCAGCTCAAGTCCCGGCTCGCCGCCCTGACCGACAAGTACGAACTGCTCGCCGACGTACGCGGCCGGGGCCTGATGATCGGCATCGAGTTCGGCCGGCCCAGCTCGCTGAAGCTGCGCAGCCGCTGGACCATGCTCCAGGCCGCCCGCAAGGGCCTGTTCGCCCAGATGGTCGTCGTACCGCTGCTGCAACGGCACCGGATCCTCACCCAGGTCTCCGGCGACCACCTGGAGGTGATCAAGCTCATCCCGCCGCTGATCGTCGACGAGACGGACGTGGACCGCTTCGTGGACGCCTTCACGGACGTCATGGACGACGCGCACAGCGGGGGCGGTCTGATGTGGGACTTCGGCAAGACCCTGATCAAGCAGGCGGTGGCCAACCGCTAGCTTTTTGTCTCTGAGGCAAGAAAATTGCCGCAGAGACAAGTCTGCGGCTGAATGGAGGCATGAGCTCCTCCGAGAAAGAGCACGAGAAACAGCATACGGGCGGACCGGTGGGCGACCTGCCCGCCGTCGCCCCGCAGCTGCGCTCCCTGCGCCGCCGTGCCGGTCTCACCCTGGAGGCCGCGGCCCGGGACGCGGGCCTGTCGCCCGCGCACCTCTCCCGGCTGGAGACCGGACAGCGGCAGCCCTCGCTGCCGATGCTGCTCGCGCTCGCGCGGGTCTACGGCACGACGGTCTCGGAGCTGCTGGGCGAGACCGTCGCCGACCGGGACGCGATCGTGCGCGCCGGCGACATGGAACCGACCCGGGCCGGTGGCTGGACGTACTGGCAGGCCGGGGCGTCCGGCCGGGGGATGCAGGCACTGCGCGTCCGGGTGCCGTACGGCACCCAGGGCGACATCGTGCGGGTGCATCCCGGCGAGGAGTGGCTGTACGTCCTGCGCGGCCGGCTCCGGCTGCGGCTCGGTGACACCACGCATGTGCTCGCGCCCGGCGACAGCGCGCACTTCGACTCGCTGACCCCGCACCGGCTCGCCGCCGAGGACCAGGACGGGGTCGAGCTCCTGTTCGTCCACACCCTGCTGCAGAGTCCCACGGCCGCGCTGTGCCTGGGCCCGATCACCGGAGAGCTGCCATGACCGACATGGAGGAGAAGTTCCCCCGGGCCCTGTGGGTCCGGCTCATCATCTACATCGCCGTCGGGCACGTCTTCGCCGCGTTCCTCTACCTGCTGTTCGCCGTCGGCGGCAAGGGCTGAGCGCTCCCGTCCGCGCCCGGCCTCAGTCGAGCAGGCGCTCGCGCAGCCGCTCCCGGGTCTCCGGGGCCAGCTTCAGCCCCTGCTCCAGGTAGGTGTCGACGTCGCCCCACGCCTCGTCGATGCTCTCGAAGGCCGCCGTCAGGTACTCCGCGCGGGCGTCGAAGAGCGGGCTCAGCAGCTCCATCACCTCGGGGCTGTACACGCTCTCGCCGCTGCCGCTGCGCCGCACCTTGTAGCGGCGGTGCTTGGCGTTGGACTCCAGGTAGTCGGCGAGGATGGCGTCCCGATCCACGCCCACCGCGAGCAGTGTCACCGCTATGGAGATGCCCGCCCGGTCCTTGCCGGCCGCGCAGTGCATCAGCGCCGGGACGCTGTCCTCGGCGATCGCGTGCAGCACGCGCGAATGCTCGCCGGTGCGCTCCTTGACGATCGTGCGGTAGGAGCTGACCATCCGGCCCGCGGCCTTGCCGTCCCCCAGGAGCCCGCGCAGCTGCTCGATGTCACCCTCGCGGACCATCGTCCAGAACTCGGCGCCGTGCGCCGGGTCGGTCAGCGGCAGGTTCACGTTCCGCACGCCGGGCAGCTCGACGTCCGGGCCCTCCAGCTTCTGGTCGGCCGCGTTGCGGAAGTCGAAGATCGTGTGCAGGCCGAGCGAGGCGAGGAACTCCGCGTCCTGCTCCGTGGCGTGCGCCAGATGCCCGCTGCGGAACAGCACGCCCGGCCGCACCCGCCGCCCGTCCACGGTCGGCAGGCCGCCCACATCACGGAAGTTGCGCACCCCGGCCAGCTCGGGCTCGGTGGACGGGACCTGCTGCGTCACGGGGGCTCCTCCCGGTCGGCCCCGTCGGCGCGGCTCGTCGACGGGCACTGGCTCGACCATACGACATCGGTTTCCGCAGGCAATGAAGTTGTCCACAGGCATCGCCTCCGGGGCCCGTGGCCCTTGCTTCCGGAACCCGTAGCCCTTGATGATGTTGGTGCTTGAGTGGATCTGTTGGCAGCTGTGTGAGGTTTGAGGGTTCTCGATGGTGGACATCGCCGAAAACGGTCGTACCTGGCTCCTGTCGGGCCCCAGCAGCAGCTATGCGCTGCATCTCACGGAGGCCGACGAACTGCTCCACCTGCACTGGGGCGCCAGAATCCAGCTCGCCGACGCCGAGGAGCTCAGCACCCGGGCACTGCCCGGCTACTGGGCCTTCGAGTCCCCGCTCGACGGCCGCGAGGAGTACCCCGTCGAGGGCGGGCCCCGGTTCGTCCGCCCCGCCCTGTCCGTGCGCACCGAGGAGCGGCGCGGCACCGAGTGGACCTTCGAGGCCTACGAGACCGAGGCCGGCGCGGACGGCGACGAGCTGCGGCTGCGCTTCCGGGACGACGGCATCCTCATCACCCTGCACTACCGGATGCGCGGCGACGTCGTGGAGCGCTGGGTGACCGTCGGCAACGAAGGGCACGCGCGCGTGGAGCTGCTGCGCGCCGACCCCGCCGCCTGGACGCTTCCCGACCGCGAGGGCTGGCGGCTCTCCCAGCTGCACGGCCGCTGGGCCGCCGAGTCCCGCCTCACCAGCGCTCCGCTCACCTACGGCGAGAAGGTCATCGGCAGCCGTCGCGGCCACACCAGCCACCAGCACCTGCCCTGGGTCGCCCTCGACACCGACGCCACCGAGGAGCGCGGCGAGGTCTGGGGCTGTGCGCTCGGCTGGTCCGGCTCCTGGCGGATCGCCGTCGCCCAACTCCCCGACGCGCGCGTGCAGATCACCGGCGGCGCCGGCTACGACGACTCGGGCCTGCTGATGCTGGCCGAGGGGGAGTCGTACACCAGCCCGGTCTTCGCGGGCCTGTGGACCGACGGCGGCTTCGGCGGGGCGAGCCGTGCCTGGCACGCCTACCAGCGGACGTACATCATCCCGGACGCCGACCGGGACCGGCCCGTGCTGTTCAACTCGTGGGAGGCCACCACCTTCGACATCTCCGAGGAGCAGCAGGCCACCCTGGCCCGCCGGGCCGCCGCCATCGGTATCGAGCTGTTCGTGGTCGACGACGGCTGGTTCGGCAAGCGCACCAGCGACCGGGCCGGCCTCGGCGACTGGACGCCCAACCCCGACCGCTTCCCGACCGGCCTCAAGCCCCTCGCCGACTACGTGCACGCCCTCGGCATGCAGTTCGGCATCTGGGTCGAGCCCGAGATGGTGAACCCGGACAGCGACCTCTACCGCGCCCACCCCGACTGGGTGCAGTACCAGCAGGGACGAAAGCGGACGGAATTCCGCAACCAGCTCGTCCTCAATCTCGCCCGCGAGGACGTCCGGGAGTACCTCTGGGAGCAGCTCGACGGCCTGCTGTCCAGCGCCCCGATCGACTACGTCAAGTGGGACTTCAACCGCTGCTTCACCGACGCGGGCTGGCCCGGCGAGCCCTACCCGCAGCGCCTGTGGGTCGACCACGTGCGCGGGCTCTACGCCCTTCTCGACCGGATCCGCGCGGCGCACCCGAACGTCGCCATCGAGTCCTGCTCCGGCGGCGGCGGGCGGATCGACCTCGGCATCATGAGCCGCACCGACGAGGTGTGGACCTCCGACAACACCGACCCGCTGGACCGGCTCGCCATCCAGCACGGCTTCAGCCAGATCCACCCCGCCCGGGTGATGTCCGCCTGGGTCACCGACAGCCCGAACCACCAGCTCAACGGCCGGGTCAGCAGTCTGCGTTTCCGCTTCGTCAGCTCGATGGCCGGGGCGCTCGGCGTCGGCGGCGACCTCTCGCAGTGGACCGAGGAGGAGCTCGCCGAGGCCGGCCGCTGGGTGGAGCTCTACAAGGAGATCCGGCCCCTGGTGCAGCGCGGCGACCAGTTCCGGCTGCGGCCGCCGGCCGGCGGGCTGAGCGCGGTGCAGTACACGCTCGGCGACGAGACCGTCGTCCTCGCCTGGCTGCAGGCCCAGAGCTACGGCGAGCCGGCACCGGCTCTGCGGCTACAGGGTCTCGACCCCACCGCGTCGTACGAATGCCGCGAAACGGGCGAAGTATATCGAGGTGCCGTCCTGTTGCATCACGGGCTGCGCACCGGACTGAAGGGTGACCTGGATGCGTCGGTCATCCGGCTCCGTCGCATCTGATGCATCTGCCCGAATTAGCACCTTCGTTACAACTCGCTCTGGAATAAGGGGACGTGGTGTGACGTGCGTGAGGAGCGTCATATTCGTGACCGTCCGTCGCGCGTCATGCTCACGTAATTCCGGTGCTTCGCAAGACGATTGGAAATCCGAATGGGCCGGAATTCACGGAGGGTGACCGTGAATTCCGGTAACGGATCAAGTGGAACTCGGACAGACGGAACCGGCTGCTTGTCCACGTCCGTCCTACTCCCTTACGTTCGCCACACATCCGGGCGGAACGCCGAATCCTGCCGCCGCCCGGAGTCCCCACACACCCACCCGTGCCCGGCAGGAGCGGGGGACCCACCAGGCAAGACCGCCTGTTCCGGTTCCCGGGACAGGCTTGGGGTGTAGTCGCGCAATGGTGCGTGGCCGGGCAGCTCCAGCCCGAACCCGACAGCTCACCTCGCAGGCGCCGGAGAGGAATGCGCCATGCCCGTAAAGGGTAAGCACCGCCGCCCCAAGTCCCAGCGCCTCACCCGCTCGATGGCCGTCGCCGGAACCGGTGGCGCCGCGCTGGCACTGCCGCTCATGGGGGCCACCGGCGCCCACGCGGCCACCTCGCAGTCCGTTTCCGAAAAGGCCGCGCAGGCACTTCCGACAGTCGAGAAGACCGCGGTGAAGAAGGCGGCCGTAAAGAATTCCGCCGCGCATTCCGTGCACCGCATCTACACTGTGGTGCCCGGCGACTGGCTCGCGAAGATCGCCCGCGAGCAGCACGTCCCCGGCGGCTGGCACCGGCTCTACGCCGACAACCGGCAGGCCGTCGGCGACAACCCCTCGCTGATCCACCCCGGCCTCAAGCTCGCCCTCGGCGGCCGGCCCGCCGCGACGACGGACACCATGGACTCCGGCGCCCGTTCCGAGGTGCCGTCGAACTCGCCGTCGTCCGCCTCGTCCTCGGCCTCCTCCTCGGACGGCTCGGAGGGCTCGGACGGCTCGGTGACGAGTGCCGCCGGTTTCACCCTCCCGGTCACCGGAGCCACCGTCGGCACCGGCTACCACGTCTCCGGCAGCATGTGGTCCAGCGGCTACCACACGGGCGTCGACTTCGTCGTCCCGACCGGCACCCCGGTCAAGGCCGTCGGCGCGGGCACGGTCGTCACGGCGGGCTGGGGCGGTGCCTACGGCAACCAGGTCGTCATCCGGCTCGCCGACGGCTACTACGCGCAGTACGGCCACCTCTCCGCGCTCTCCGTCTCGGTCGGTCAGACCGTGACCGCGGGCCAGCAGGTCGGCCTGTCCGGCGCGACCGGCAACGTGACCGGCCCGCACCTGCACTTCGAGATCCGCACCACCCCCGACTACGGCTCGGACGTGGACCCGGTCGCCTACCTCCGCTCGAAGGGCCTCGCCGTCGGCTGACCCGGCGCCCCACTGGTCTGACACGCACTCCGAAGGCCGGACCCCCGATCCCCGGGTCCGGCCTTCGGTGTTTCCTTCTCGTGGCAGGAGTGCTCAGGGCATCGACAGCGAGGGCGGCACCGCGGCACAGTGATCCCCGGTGTGTGCAAGCGCTTTCCATCACTCCTGACCGCCGGAAGGAACCCGCCGCATGACGACCAGCCGCCGAGCCTTCGGAGCCCTGGCCACCAGAGCCGCCCTCGCTGCCCTCGCCCCCGCGGCACACGCCGCCCCCGCGAGCGCCGCACCCCGGCACCGCCGGCTGCTCGCCCACGACGACTTCCGTCACGGCCTTCGCCAGTGGTTCGTGGAACTGGAGCAGGGCGGCACGGTCACCGCTTCGCAGGGGACGCTGGACGTCGACGTGCCCGCCGGTGCGACCGTCTGGTTCCGTCAGCGTCTCGAAGGGCCGTACGTCCTGGAGTACACCGCCACACCGGTGTCGGAGGGCGGCGGCAACGACCGCGTCTCGGACCTCAACAACTTCTGGAACGCCACCGACGTCCGCTCCCCGGACGACCTGTTCGCCACCCCGCGCGGCGGTGCGCTCGCCGAGTACGACTACCTCACGACGTACTACGCCGGCTACGGCGCCAACTACAACACCACGACCCGGCTGCGCCGTTACGTCGGCGAGCCCGGCGTACGCCCGTTGATCCTCGACTACACCGAACCGCTGCTCGTCGCGAACCAGCCCAACCGTGTCCGCATCGTGTCCGACGGCCCGACCGTACAATGGTGGAACAACGGCCGGTTGGTGTTCGACTACACCGACCCGGAGCCTTACACGGGTGGGCACTTCGCGTTCCGGACCACCTGGAGCCACTTTCGGATCGCGGACTTCCGCGTCTGGCGATCGACACATCAACGCCCCTGATCAGAGCCTTATTCCAGGCTTGGCAAAGTATTTAAAAGTGTCTTATCTCACCGAACGTCAACCCCTTATTACGGTCGCGTAGGTCACAGCCAAAGGTGAATCATGGTCCGACGTGGGAGACGATTCGAAGAGTGACAATGCATCAGTGATCGGGTCGTACGCGGCGGTGGGGGACAGCTTCACCGAGGGCGTCGGCGACCCCGGCCCCGACGGGGCGTTCGTCGGCTGGGCCGACCGGTTCGCGGTACTGCTGTCGGACCGGCGGCCCGAGGGCGACTTCGAGTACACCAACCTCGCCGTACGCGGGAAACTGCTCGACCAGATCGTGGCGGACCAGGTGCCGCAGGCCCTGGCACTCGCCCCGGACCTGGTCTCCTTCTGCGCGGGCGGCAACGACATCATCCGCCCCGGCACCGACCCCGACGAGGTGGCCGAGCGGTTCGAGCGGGCCGTGGCCCAGCTGACCGAGGCCATCGGGACGGTGCTGGTGACCACCGGGTTCGACACCCGGGGCGTGCCCGTCCTCAAGCACATGCGCGGCAAGATCGCCACGTACAACGGGCACGTCAGGGCCATCGCCGACCGGTACGGCTGCCCGGTCCTGGACCTGTGGTCCCTCAAGACCGTGCAGGACCGCCGGGCCTGGGACGACGACCGGCTGCACCTCTCGCCCGAGGGGCACACGCGCGTGGCGCTGCGCGCCGGCCAGGTGCTCGGCGTCGACGTACCCGCCGACCCGGACCAGCCGTGGCCGCCGCTGCCGCACCGCGGCGCCCTGGAGGTCCGCCGCGACGACGTGCACTGGGCCCGCGAGTACCTGGTCCCCTGGATCGGGCGCCGGCTGCGCGGCGAGTCGTCCGGCGACCATGTGACGGCCAAGGGGGCGCTCTCCCCGGACGACATCAAGATGCGGATCGCCTCCGTGGCCTGAGGCGGTACGAGCGGGGTAAGGGGCGGCATCCTTGCGGACCGCCCCTTACTGCTGCCCGGGCAGTCCCAACTCGCGCGCCAGGGCCTCGTCCACCCACTCCTGCGCCCGGGCGCGGGGTACGGCACCCGGGTACGACGTCAGCTGGACGGCGAGCCCGTCGAGCAGGGCGGTCAGCCGCAGCGCCGCCGCCGTGGGGTCGGGGCACCGGAACTCACCGGCCGCCACCCCCTCGGCGATGACCTCGGCGATCGCCGCCTTCCACTGCTGGTCCAGCCCCTTGGTGACGTCCCGCAGCGCGGGCTCCCGCAACGCCACCGCCCAGCCCTCGATCCACAGCCGCCAGCCCTTGGCCTGCCCGGTCGGCGCGTACCAGCGCACCGCCGCCCGCAACCGGCGCAACGCCGACGTACGGCGGCCCAGCAGCTTGCGCAGCCGCGCCAGGTCGTCCTCGGCGGCGAAGGTGAAGGCGGCGGCCACCAGCTTCTCCTTCGTCGAGAAGTGGTACAGCACCAGCGCGTTGCTCACGCCGAGGGCCGAGGCGACATCGGCGATCCGCACCGCCGCCACGCCCCGCGCCTCGATCTGCTCGATGGCGGCCCGCAGCAGTTCCTCCCGCCGCTCGGCCACGCTCAACCGGACTCTCGCCACGCGGTCACCCTAATCGGTTGTCACGCCGCCCGCGTCGCCGTCCCGGGTCAGCGCCAGCCGCATGATCGTCAGGTCCAGCCAGCGGCCGAACTTGATGCCCACCTCCCGGACCGTGCCGACGTCTTCGAAGCCGAACCGGTCGTGCAGCCGGATCGACGCGGCGTTCCCGGCCTCGATGCCGGCGATCATCACATGGTGGCCGGCCTCGCGCGCCGCGGCGATGAGGGGGCCCAGCAGCGCGGAGCCGATGCCGAGCCCATGGCTCCCCTCACGGACGTACACGGAGTTCTCCACCGTGTGCCGGTAGCCGTCCAGCGCGCGCCACGGGCCGTAGACCGCGAACCCGGCCACCTCGCCCGGCGCCCCGGCTCCTTCGGCGACGAGTGCCGAACCGCGCTCCAGGTGGGCGGCGAACCAGGCCGCGCCCTCGGCGGGGGACTGCGGGGTCTCGGTCCACAGGGCCGTCGAGTGCTCGATCGCGTGGTTGCGGATCGCGCGAACGGCCTCCTCGTCACCCGGCCGGGCCGGGCGTACCGTCACCCGGCTTCTCTCGTATATTGGATTCATGTCCAACATAGTAGAACCATCGGCACCGGACCCACTGGTGCGGCAGATCGCCGCCCGTGTCCGCACCGAGCGGGAGCGCCGCCGCTGGACCCTGGCGCAGCTCGCGGAGGCCTCCGGGGTCTCCCCGGCGATGATCAGCCGGATCGAACGCGGCGAGAGCAGCCCCACCGCGGTCGTGCTCGGCAAGCTCTCGGCTGCCTTCCAGCTGAGCGTCGCCTCGCTGCTGGCCCTCGCCGAAGGCGCGCCGGAGCCCGTCGCCGACAGCCCCGGCGTACGGCGCGGCACCGACGCCGCCGAGTGGCGCGACCCCGGCACCGGCTACCGGCGCCGCCAGATCACCGGCCCGCGCTTCCCGGCGGAGATCGCCGAGATCCGGCTGCCCGCCGGAGCCCGGGTGCCCTACCCGGCCGCGGCCTTCGCCTTCGTGCGGCAACTCGTCTGGGTCCTCGACGGCCGGCTGACCTTCCATGACGGCGACACGGTCCACGAACTCGACGCCGGCGACACCATCGAACTCGGCGCGCCCGCCGAGCGGGTCTTCGCCAACACCACCGGCGCCGAGTGCCGCTACGCCGTCGTCCTCACCCGCGACGCCCAGCCGTGAGCCGGCCCTCACGGCGCTGAGCGCGGTGCTCCTCGCCGCTGCTCTCGGGCGCCGCTGAGCGGCCGTCCCGTCACCGGTACCAGCCGAACCGCTCCGCGATCACCGGCAGCCGGTCGGTCACCAGGGCGTGAGCGGCGGTACGCGGGGTCGTGCCGTCGGACTCCGCGCGGTCCAGCATCAGCTCCACCAGGGCCCGCATCGAGCGGCGGGTGTGGGCGAACGCCTCGTCGGCGTCGGGGCCGATGTCGCCGAACAGGGTCCACCACCACCAGGCATTGGTGCCCGAGTTCACCACCACGTCCGGCAGCACGGTCACCCCGCGCGCGGTGAGCCGCTCCTCCGCCTCGGGCAGCACCGGCATGTTGGCCGCCTCCACGATCCAGCGGGCGCCGACCAGGTGCTCGTTACCGGAGTCGATCGCGTACGACACCGCCGCCGGCACCAGCACCTCCGCGTCGGCGGCCAGCCAGGCGTCACCCGGCAGTTCCACGTCACCGGGGCGCAGTACCGAGCGGTCGACGGTGCCGTACGCGTCCCGCGTGCGCAGCAGCGCCTCGACGTCGAGCCCCGCCGGGTTGGCGATCGTGCCCTTGATGTCGGCGACCGCGACGACGGTGAGCCCCGCGCGGGCCAGGAACCGCGCCGTGGCCCCGCCCATCGTGCCGAGGCCCTGCACGGCGACCCGCGTCCCGGCGTACGGCACCCCGGCCCGGTCCAGGGCCGTCAGCGCCGACTCTGCGACCCCGCAGCCACCGGCCAGCTCGTCGAGCCCGATCCCGTCCACCTCGACGGCGAAGGCGTCCGCCAGCCGCCGGCGGGCCGCCGCCTCGTCGTCCAGCAGCGGATACACGGCCTGGACCGAGGAGACCAGCCCCGCCTCGGCGGCCGCCCGGTCCACCAGGTCCTGGGTGAGTCCCAGGTCCTCGCCGGTGGTCCAGAAGCTCTCCACGTACGGCCGCATGGCGCGCAGGTAGCGGACCAGCAGGGCGTACGACCCCGGGTCCTGCGGATCGCAGTCGATGCCGCCCTTGGCGCCGCCCAGCGGGATGTAGCGGCCCTCGGGGTTGTAGTGCAGGGCCTCCTTCATCGTCATGCCGCGCGCGAGCCCGGTGACCTCCTCCAGGGTGCAGCCCGGCCGCATCCGCAGACCGCCGCTGGCCACGCCCCGCACCAGCCGGTCGACGACCAGGAAACCCTGGCGGCCGGTGACGTGGTCGGTCCAGACGAGGGACATCAGGGGAGCGGTCACGGGGGTTCCTCGGGAGCGGTGTGAAGAAACAGTGCTACTGAACAGTGGGTCAGTATTGGGAGGCGGATGGTGCGGTGTCAACGCCGACTGTCACATGGGCCGACCATAATGGGGACCTCGGCGACACCACTGGAGGTACCGTGACCGGCTTGCGTTCCCTGAGCTCCGGGCTCCGCGTGCTGCGGCCCGCTGCCTTCGGCGCGGACCCCGGCGGCGAGCGGCTGGCCCGCATCCAGAGCTCCCCGCACTTCAAGGACGGCGTCTTCCAGAACCCCGGCGGCACCACCCGGATGCGGCCCTCGGGCTCGATGCTGGAGTTCGCGAAGACGTACTTCGAGAAGGAGCAGCGCGCCAGCAGAGCTCCCCAGGGCACCGTCCCGGTGCACCCCACCACCGTCGCCGACCTCGCCGTGCCCGCCGCCACCGGCCTGCGGGTGACGTGGATGGGCCACTCCAGCGTCCTCGCCGAGATCGACGGACACCGCGTCCTGTTCGACCCCGTCTGGGGCGAGCGGTGCTCCCCGTTCCCGTTCGCCGGGCCCAGGCGGCTGCACCCGGTGCCGCTGCCGCTCGCCGCACTCGGCCCGGTCGATGTCGTGGTCATCTCGCACGACCACTACGACCATCTCGACCTGCCCACGATCAAGGCGCTGGCCGGTACGGACACCGTCTTCGCCGTACCGCTCGGCGTCGGCGCCCACCTCGAACACTGGGGTGTCTCCGCCGACCGGCTGCGCGAGCTGGACTGGCACGAGGAGACCAGGATCGGCGGACTCACCCTGACGGCCACCCCCGCCCGCCACTTCTGCGGCCGGGGGCTGCGCAACACCCAGCACACCCTGTGGGCGTCCTGGGTCGTCGCCGGGGAGGAGCACCGGATCTACCACAGTGGTGACACCGGTTACTTCGACGGCTTCAAGGACATCGGGGCCGACCACGGGCCCTTCGACGTGACGATGATCCAGATCGGCGCGTACAGCGAGTTCTGGCCCGACATACACATGACACCCCAGGAGGGCATGCGCGCCCACCTCGACCTCCAGGGCGGGCAGCCGCACGGCGTGCTGCTGCCGATCCACTGGGGCACCTTCAACCTCGCCCCGCACGCCTGGGCCGAGCCGGGGGAGTGGACCAAGGAGGCGGGCGACGAGGCCGGCCAGGCGGTGGCCCTGCCTCGCCCGGGAGAGCCCTTCGAGCCCTCGGGCCGGTTTCCCGCGGATCCGTGGTGGCGTGGAGTCTCCCACCCGGTCAAGACCCCTTGGCGCCGCCCCGAGCCTCAGCCCGCCCCGGTTCCGGCTCTGGCACCCGCGGACGACGAACGTGACCTTGTGGGCGAGTGAGGTACGAGGACCATCATGGCGACACGGCCGCTCTCCACTCGTCACCGGCAGGTGGCCGCAGGCCAGGATCGGGAACCAACCGTCAGCGATACCGCCGGAGTCGGTGAAAGAGAGCCGCACGACAGCGCCGATGGGCACGCTGGGCGGAGTGCGGCTCGGTGGTGACCGGGTCGACGAGCCGGTGACGCACGGATCCGCCCCGCCTTCCCGTCTCGCCCGCCACGACTCCGGCTGAGCGCAGCAGACGCAGGGTCCGGGAGCCGCCGGCCCGCACGATGCGACGGCAGCTTGACCGCGGTCGTACGACACGGAGTTGATGTCCCCTTGCCCACGAAGGCGGTGCCGGAGGCGAATCCGGCGCCGGTCGTCACGTGGACCGGAACGGCTTGTCCGAAAGGGCGTCGACGCGGTTGAGCCTGGCGAACACCGCGTCGACGGTGTAGCCGGCGGCGAACCCCAGGGGGATCAGGAACCAGGCGAGGCGGCGTGCCGAGTCGGGGGTCAGGTGCTCGGCGTTCGTCAATTGCTGGGAGCCCACGTAGAGCATGGCGGCCAGCACCCCGGCGCCCAGTCCGCGTGCCGCTGACCATACGGTGTTGGGTTCGCCCGTCGAGGTGTCCTGCAGCAGGGCGCCGGCGGTCGCGCTCAGCAGGGGTCCCGCCAGCAGGTACGCCACTGCCGCACTGGTCGATTGCGTGCTGTAGCCGAGCCACACGCTCATGGCCGCCAGGACGATCGTGCCGACGGCCACCAGGCCGTGGGCCATGCGGGACCGGCCACGTCTGGCCGTCTCCCGTTCCGACGCGCGGGTGATCTCGCGGCGGCGGGACAGCTGGCTCAGCAGGCTTGCCGTCAGCCGTGCGGCGGATTCCTGGGTCCACTCACTGGCCATCGCGTGGATGTCGTCGTCCGAGGCGTCGTTGCGTTGGCGGTCGAGGTGCTGCCAGACCGTCAGCGCACCGGCGCCGAAAGTGGCCATGGCGATCACAGGTATGCGTTGCGTGAGCGCCAGCACCCCGGCGATGCGCGCGGTGCGGCCACCGCCTATCACGATCAGCCCGTCGGCCTCCAGCAGCGCCCGGTAGTAGGAAACCTCCCAGTCAGCGGCGGGATCGGGCTTGACCTCGATGACGTGGGCCAGATGCTCCGGCACGCCGAAGTCGACGGTGCGGTCATGCGGTGTGCGGACCACCACCTTTCCCCGACGGCTGCCGTTGAGGGCGCTGAGGTAGCCGCTGACAACGTCCCTCTCGATGTAGTCCCCGCTGCTGGAGAAGACCACCAGATCACACTCCGAGCGGGCCAGTTCACGGCCGAGTTCCAGGCATGCAGTCGGAATCCCCTCGGCGTTCTTCAGCGGTGGTCTGTATTCACGGTCGGGCAGGCCACTGCCTGTGATCACGACGGTTGGCCGCATGGAGTCTCTCCGTTCGCCGGTTGGAACCGCAGGAGGATCGTCATCCGCTATTGCGGCATCAGCGTGTCGCCGTCCCATTGACTGGACTTGTGGCCGCAGACTTGGCACTTCGCCCGGATGTGCGGTGCGCCGTTCCTGTCCAGTTCCTCCGACGACCAAAGGCCCAGCACGTAGAAGAACATCCGGTCGACGGGGGCACGGCAGTAGGGGCAACCGGTGTCGATCGCCTCGCGGCTGAGAACGGACAGCATGTCCGCGGCGCCGATTTCGGTGATCTCACCCCGTGGAAGAAACAGGACGTTCTCGACGTCCGAGAAGGCAATGATCTTCTGGCTGTTGTCCGGGGGAAGGCGGCGGGGCTCGGCCGACCGCCCCCAGAGGTCCTCAGGTCGCCACGGCGTCGCTTCCGCGGTTGCCGGGCCGGCTGCGAGATCCGCAAGAGTGCGGCGCAGGGCTGCGGCAAGGTCAGACATGACCGGGGCACCGTCGGGGCGCGTGTAGCTGATCGCCCGGAATGCCTTGCGCAGGTGGCCTACCTGCTTGTCGATCGCGGTCAGGCGGGGTGTGATGAAGTTCCCCGCGACATCGGTGGCATCACCCAGTACGCCGCTGAGGGCGATCACGTCCTCGAGGGACTGCCGGTGCCGGTCGTCGCAGAGCACCACGGTGGCAGGCAGTTTGCCCGTTCGGTTGAGGTAGGACACCTCCCGTAGCAGCCCCGGTCCGGTGATGGGGCGGGAGAAGGGGGCGTCCATGAACCGGTCCCACATGTCGTCGCCGCCTCCGGTGGCGGGCGGACCGAAAGGGAATTCCAGGAAGTCGGTGTCCTTCGGTGACAGATGAAGCACGACCGCATCAGCGTGCGTCATTCTGCGCAGGATCTCCTTGCGCCAGTCTTCCCTGGTCGAGGACACGAAGTCGATGCTGTCCTCCGGTGCCCGTGTGCCGAACGCGGCCTCCCACCTTTCCTCCAAGGCGCTGCGGTCGCGCTGATCCCCGACGATCTCGATGCGCCCCGGCCCGCCGTCGAGAGCCAGCGCCAGACTGGTGAGCACGCTATGACTCACGTCGTCGGCGGTGAAGGTCCGCAGGAAGAGCACGCGCAGGCCGCTCGATTCGCAATCCGCGGACGGACCGGCGCCGTAGTCCGCCGCGCTCGTCCAGTCCAGACCGGAACGCAGGGCCTCGCCGCGGTTCCAGGTATTGACCGTTGCCATTCCGTGCGGTGAATGGAGGTCCTCCCCGTCCTCCGCGCCGACCTCGACTTGAACAAGAGCTGTCGGGGGGTGTCGGAGATGGCTTTCGACACCACGGAGGAACTCCGACATCCGAGGCCGTCGCTCGTGGTCCTGCGGGGTCAGAGCAAGGCATCGCTCCATCTGCCGCCTCGCTTCTTCCAGATCCGCGATGCGGCGGCGACGACGGAAACGCCTGTACAGAGCTCGCGCCGCTTCATCGAGATGTTCGCGGGCGAGATCCGGCGCTCCCTCGTCATCCGCCGCTTCGAGCAGCAGGTCGATCGCCTGATCCAACTCTGTCCTGATCCCGCTGATCTGCCACCTGCGTATGAGGATCAGTCCGCGCAGTCCCGGGTACACCGCCGGCGATGCCGATGTCCCGAGCGCCTCCGCAGTGGCCAGGCTGTCCAGCGCTATGTCGATCAGAGCCAGATTCCGCAGCTGTGACCCGGTGTCCATCAACTCGACTGCCGCCAGCAGAAGACCCTTCTCGCACGCGTGCAGGAGTGCCGGGTGAAGGCCCTGGTCGAGCGACAGGTCCTCGGTGCGGCGGCCGACGACTTCGGCGAGAACACGGATGCTCTGCAGCCACGCCGCGTCGACCGACCAGCCCTGGCCGAGCAACTCCACTGCCTTGTCCAGTGCGCTGAGATCGTCGAACCGGTCCAGGCGCAGTGCCAAGGACGCCACAAGAATCGCACCAACCCCCAGCCTGCTCTGCTCGTCCCCGGCTGTGCGAACCGCTTCGCCACCATGCCGGATCGATCGGTCGAGATCGTCTTCGGCGCCGAATCGCAGAAAGCGGGCGGAGTAGGCCGAAGCGAGGTTCACGAGGTGCGGTGTGCCTTCGGGAGCGCCCTGGTCCACCAGGCCGACAGCGTTGAGCGCCGTGTCGATCGCGGCGTCGAAGTCCTCCGCCTCACCGGTGTTCTCGGCAAGGGTGAGCTGTGCGACGAACAGATTGGACAAACGCCGCCCCTGCTCGCGGGCGCTCTGTTGATCGGTGCGTATCGAGCGGCGACCGAATGCGATGGCTTGTTCGAGAGCTTCCCGGTCGCCGGTGCGCTGGAACCACAGGAAGAGCAGGTGGCCGAGGGAAGAGAGCCGGCCCGGGTCGGCGTCCCCGATCCTCCGCTCGAGTTCACGGCCGACCGCGACGGCCTTGCCGAGATCGTCCTCGGACAGGCCGCCCTTCGACCGCTCCCACAACAGGTCGGTCTGCTGGGACAGCAGGGCATCACGGTCATGTCCCTCGATGGCCGGGTGGTCGAGCAGATCGGCGTTGATGCGAATGAGTTCGTCCAGGTCGGCCGGGACTTCGTCGCCGGTCTGGCGTCGCTCCTGCAGCGCCTCCCTCAATGCGATCGATGCCAGCAGCCAGTCGTCGTGGTGCTCCGAGTACTGCAGGCGTTCCGACCGGCGAGCCGTGATCGAGGCGTCCCGGTCCTCCTTCGACCCCGACAGGCGGTACCGCTCGGACAAGGCCGTGGCCCGGGCGTCGAACAGTGGCGCGCGAGCATCACCGCGGCTGTGCTCCAACGCCATGGTCGACAGCCGGATGACCTCGTCCAAATGCTCGGGTTCACGCGTGCGCTGGTAGGCGGCGGCGCGCGCGTCCCGTAACAGGAGCAGACATTGCGCGCGCAGCTCACGATGAGCGTGTTCAGGGGCACCCGTCGCGCGCAAGCGATCCATGTCGACGGCCTGTCCGTCCCGTTGCGCCCTCTCCCGGATCGCCGCCGCCCACAGTCCTCTGCCCTGGTCGGGCAGTCGCTCGTTCTCCTCCTCGCCGATGGCGACCACCTCGTCGAGGTCGGAATGGCTGCCGCTGTCCTGCCAGCGCAACCACAGGGCCATCATCAGAAGGGTCAGGCACGCGGGCCGTATCGCGAGTCGGCCTCCACTGCCGGCCCGGAACCGGCGAAGCGCTGTGATCGCGTTGTCGAGGGCCGCGCGATCGTAGCCGCCGCGGAACTGGTCGAGTGCCCTTCTCGCGGCACGTCCGTCCTGGTCGAGAGCGAGATCTGCCATCACCTTGTCGAACAGGGACCTGTGCCGTCCGGCCGCCGCGTCGTGGTCCAGTGTCCGCTCCACCAGCATGGCGACCAGCTCGGCGGGTGTGTCCTGCTGTTCGTACCACGATGCCACCGCGATGACGCAGACCAGGAGGCCGTAGTCCCCGGGTTCGAGCGCGTACCCGGACAGTTCATCGGCTGCCACGGCCGCCGCGTTCCCGCCAAGATATGCAGCGAGACGATCGGCCAATTCCTGCGCGCCAGACATGCCTGAGCCCCCGGTCCCCCTGCG
Organism: Streptomyces sp. NPDC054770; assembly: GCF_053611985.1. Classification (NCBI taxonomy): domain Bacteria; kingdom Bacillati; phylum Actinomycetota; class Actinomycetes; order Kitasatosporales; family Streptomycetaceae; genus Streptomyces; species Streptomyces sp. NPDC054770. The sequence goes on along the minus strand of NZ_JBSHBL010000016.1, from coordinate 54,840 downwards.
GCTTCGTCTTCGCACCCACATGGGCCGACTGCTCACACCGCATGTCCATGATTCTCGCCATATTACCGGTCTGCCTGCAATCCTCTACCTGCATACGTTCTTTCTCTTCGTTCCGCGCCCGAGAACAACTCGACGATCGAGCCCAGCGCCCGTTGAGGTCGAACTCGGTTTGTCGCAGGTGATGACAGGAGCCCTCGCGGCGCGGTCTGCTGTGCCTCGACCTCGCGGGCGAACGCCGACCTCGCGGGCGGCCGGTGATGCCGTGGCCGGTGTGGCGGCGGCGTGAAAATGACGTGCATGCCTCTGCACAACCTGGGCAGGGGCATCGTCATGAGCCATGCACATATGCCAAGTCCCGCCTTTTTACCTGGACTTGAGCTGTCCCGGCGCTTCTACACCGAGGCCGTACGCCCGCTCCTTGAGGAGGCCGCTCCCGGCGTACCCCACTCCGCGGCCCGCATCGGCGCGGGGTCCGAAGTGCTCGGTTACGACACCGAACGCTCCGCCGACCACGAATGGGGCCCACGCCTCCAGCTCTTCCTGCACTCCCACGATGTGGGCCGCCACGCCGGACGCATCAGACATGTGCTGGCCGAACATCTTCCGAAGACCTTCCACGGCTGGCCCACCCATTTCGCCGCCACAGGGGACCGGGACGTCCGCGTCATGCGGGTCACCGACGGTCCCGTGCACCACCGCGTCGAGGTGACCGGCGTCTCCTCCTGGTTCCGCGCCACCCTCGGCTTCGATCCCGCCTCCGGAGTCACCCCGGCGCACTGGCTCGCGCTGCCCACCCAGCTCCTCGCCGAGGTCACCGCCGGCGCCGTGTTCCACGACGGCCTGCACACGCTCACCCCGGCCCGCACCGCCCTGCGCTGGTACCCGCACGACCTCTGGCTCCACGTCCTCGCCTGCCAGTGGCAGCGCATCGCCCAGGAGGAGGCCTTCGTCGGCCGCTGCGGCGAGGTCGGCGACGAACTGGGCTCCGCCGTCGAGGCCTCGCGCCTGGTCCGCGACCTCATGCGGCTCTCCCTGCTGATGGACCGGCGCTACCCGCCGTACGGCAAGTGGCTCGGCAGCGCCTTCGCCCGCACCCCCGCGGCCCCGCGGCTCACCTCCGAACTCACCGCCGTCCTGGCCGCCACCGACTGGCGCCGCCGCGAGCGTCATCTGGCCCAGGCGTACGAGATCGTGGCCCATCTGCACAACGAGCTGGAGCTCACCGACCGGGTCGACCCGGCCACGCGCGCCTACCACTCCCGGCCCTTCCGGGTACTGCGCGCCGACCGCTTCACCCGGGCCCTCACCGCCCGCATCAGGGACCCGGACATACGGGCGTTGCGCCGGGCCGGCGCGGTGGACCAGTTCATCGACAGCGTGGAGGTCCTGAGCCGGCCGGACCTGACCCGGGCCGTGGCCGATGCCGTGACGGGCATCGACTCCCACGACGGCCCGCCGCGCGCGCCCACGAAGAGCGGCCGAGGCCAAAGAGGTCACCGTGTGTGATGTTCTGGGGATGGCGGAGAGGGCGCGGAAGGCCCTGCGCCCACCCTGTCGGGCCTCCCGGGGGCGCGCGGACCGAGGGTCGGCGAGCGGGACGGCGCGGTGCGAGCCCCGGCTCGCGTCTTCTGTGTGTGACCGTTTCTGAGCAGGTCGGATCGGTCGGCGACTGTTCGAGGGTGGAGTGCCGAGGGGGTTATCGGTCTTTCGTACGAGGGCTCATACCAGAGCGGGACCATCTCCGGGTGACTTTGTCAACTGCCCACCGCACATGATGCCTTGGCGACTACTGTGAGTGTCCGTCGGACGGCGCGGGGCCGAATTCTTTTGCGGTCCCCTCGGCCGACACCGCGATGGCGCATGCCCAACTCGCGCGACCCGCGCGAGAAACCAGGCCCGACGGACCAGTACGAGGACGCAGATGTCTCACCTCCGTGCACCGGCCGCCCGCGCCGACCGCCGTGAGGGCGGCCGGCACGGACGTCCGGTCGCCCGACCCGTTCCCGCGCTGCCCGAGACCCACATACGGCCTCAGCTCATGCGTCTGGCGGTGCTGCCGCCGGTCGCGGTGGCGCTCAGCGGCTGCGCGGCCGTCCTGTTCACCGTCCGCTCCACCGGCGCCCGGCCCAGCCTCACCCTGCTGGCCGTGCTCGCCGGAGCGGTCTCGGTGACGGCCGCGGGCATCGTGATCGCAGCCGTGGCCGCGGGCCGCGCCGCCAGCTCGGTCAGCGACCGCGTCGGCATCCTGCGCCGCAACGCCGCCCGCGGCGAGGCCGATCTGCTGGCCCTCGTCGACGCGCTGCGCCGCGGCGAGACCCCACCCCCGCGCAAGCCGCGCGGCGGACCGCCCGAGGACGCGGACGACTTCGAGCTGCTCGCCGCCGACCTGTCCCGGGCGCACGACGGCGCCGTCACCGCCGTCGTGCAGGCGGCCCAGCTCTCCAGCCAGGCCGGCAGCGAACAGAAGCTGGAGGTCTTCGTCAACCTGGCGCGGCGCCTTCAGTCGCTCGTGCACCGGGAAATCTCGATCCTCGACGAACTGGAGAACGAGATCGAGGACCCGGACCTCCTCAAGGGCCTCTTCCACGTCGACCACCTGGCCACCCGGATCCGACGGCACGCCGAGAACCTCGCCGTCCTCGGCGGCGCCGTCTCCCGGCGGCAGTGGAGCAACCCCGTCTCCATGACCGAGGTGCTGCGCTCCGCCATCGCCGAGGTCGAGCAGTACTCCCGGGTCAAACTCGTCCCGCCGATCGACGGCGAACTGCGCGGACACGCCGTCGCCGACGTCATCCACCTGCTCGCCGAACTCGTCGAGAACGCCACGGTGTTCTCCGCCCCGCACACCCAGGTGCTGCTCCGCGCCAACCTCGTCACCTCCGGCCTCGCGGTCGAGGTCGAGGACCGCGGACTCGGCATGCCGGTCGGCGAGCAGTCCAAGATGAACGCCCTGCTCGCCGACCCCGACCAGGTCAACGTCGCCAGCCTGCTGGCCGACGGCCGCATCGGCCTCTTCGTCGTCTCCCAGCTCGCCCGTCGGCACGGCATCAACGTCCGCCTCCAGACCAACATCTACGGCGGTGTCCAGGCCGTCCTCGTCGTCCCGCAAGGTCTGTTGGGCACAGCGCCGGGCGCGCCCGGCGCACCCGGCGCCGTACCGCAGCCGCGCGACACGGCGAACGGGGCCGGTGCGCCGGTCGCACCGGTGGCGCCCGGCGGTGGTGTGCCCGGAGGCGGCGGAGCACGGCCGTCCGGCGGCACCGGGGCGCCGGAAAGCACCGGAAGCCGGGCCGCCGCGGGCTCGTCGGCAGCCGGCCGGGGGCCCGGGCAGCAGCAGGGCTCCGCCACGGCCGCCGCCGGTGGCCGGCGACGGCGCACGCAGCCGGGGGGCGCGCCCGCGCCACTGCCGGTGCGCGGTGCCCAGGAGACCCGCCCGAACCCCGCCGAGGCGCTGCCCGGCATCCGGCCCGAGGACCGGCCCACGGTCGCCGAGCACGCGGGCAGCCCGCCCGTACCGCGCGTCGGCGCCGTGCGCGGCACCATGGGCAAACCCCAACTGCCGCGCCGCCGTGCCCAGGAGCACATCGTTCCCCAGCTCCGCGGCGGCCCGGCGCCCCGCCAGGAGAACGAGACCCCGGCCGGACACGACCCCGGCCTGATGGCCGCCTTCCAGCGCGGCATCGGCCTCGCCGAGGCCCAGCAGCACCTGGAGGCGACCCAGGCGGAGCCGACCGCCACCGAGTCCATGGGCGGCCCACATGGCGTTTCCCTCCATGACGGGCTCACCGGTATGGCCTTCACCGACATGTCCGTCGCCGACGGAACCGGCGACCAGAGGCCCCACGCGTCCCACGTCACACACCTGGACGGCACACACATGGATGCCCCGCACATGGATGCCTCGCACATCGAGGCGGCCCATGTGGAGGCGGCGCACATGGGGGCCGGATACCTGACCGCGGACCACACGGCTCCCGACCACCTGGCGTCGGATCACACGACCCCGGATCACACGACCCCGGACCACATGACCACAGGCCACCGGGCGCCGGACCACATGGCCCCCACCCACCTGAGCCGGACACTCCGGGACCCCGCCGACCCCCAGCCGGCGTCCCGACCCCAGTCGTACTCCCAGGCCCTGCGCCCGGTGCACACCTCCGAATTCACCGCCCGGCCCGACGGGAGCGCACCGGCCGGATGACCAGCACCGTTTCCACCCCCACCCCCAGCGCTCCCGCAGACCTTCGTACCTCAAGGAGTCGATCCACCATGGCGAGCGATGCGCCGACCGCCCAGGTATCCGACCTCGACTGGCTGATGAGCGGCCTAGTGCAGCGCGTACCGCACACCACCAGCGCCGTGCTCCTGTCCTGCGACGGGCTGGTGAAGTCCGTCCACGGCCTGGACCCCGACAGCGCCGACCACATGGCGGCGCTCGCCTCCGGCCTGTACTCGCTCGGCCGCAGCGCCGGCGTCCGGTTCGGCGACGGCGGGGACGTCCGCCAGGTCGTCGTCGAACTCGACTCGACGCTGCTGTTCGTCACCACCGCCGGCTCCGGCACCTGCCTCGCCGTGCTGGCGGGCCGGGAGGCCGACGCCGCCGTCCTCGGCTACGAGATGGCGATGCTGGTCAAGAGCGTCCGCCCGTACCTCGTCACCGCGCCCCGGCAGCACGCCGTCGACTCCACGGCGATGAGGCCTTGAGGGTGGCGGCAGCCGGCGACGGGCCCTGGCTCGACGACGCGGCCGGACGCCTCGTGCGCCCGTTCACGGTCAGCAACGGCCGCACCGAGCCCAGCATCGCCCTCGACCTCATGTCGCAGGTGATGGCGACCGGGTCCACACCCCTCGGCTACCTCGGCCTCGAACACGCGCAGGCACTCGACCTGTGCCGCGCCCCCGTCTCGGTCGCCGAGGTCGCCGCGCACCTCAAACTGCCCGCCGTGGTCACCAAGGTGCTGCTCTCGGACCTCGTCGACTGCGGGGCGCTGACCGCCAAGCCCCCCGTGTTCCACCACAACCCCACTGACCGGTCCCTCCTGGAGGCAGTGCTCGATGGACTACGACGACAGCTCTGATCCCTTCCCCACCGCGCTGAAAATCCTGGTGGCCGGCGGGTTCGGAGTCGGCAAGACCACCTTCGTGGGCGCGGTCAGCGAGATCGCGCCGCTGTCCACGGAGGAACTCCTCACCACGGTCAGTGCGGCGACCGACAGCCTCGAAGGGATCGAGAACAAGGTCGAGACGACCGTGGCCATGGACTTCGGCCGCATCACTCTGGACCCGGAACACGTGCTCTACCTGTTCGGCACGCCCGGACAGGAGCGGTTCTGGTTCATGTGGGACGAGCTGTCCGAGGGCGCGCTCGGCGCGGTCATCCTCGCCGACACCCGCCGCCTGGAGGACTGCTTCGCGGCCGTCGACTTCTTCGAGGAGCGAGGCCTCGGCTTCATCGTCGCCATCAACGAGTTCGACGGTTCCTACCGCTACGAGCCCGACGAGGTGCGTGCCGCCATCGACCTCGACCCGGAGGTCCCGGTGGTCCGCTGCGACGCCCGTATCTCCAGCTCCGGCGTCCAGACCCTGCTCACCCTCGTCCGCCATCTCATCGCCCACGCTCCGGTCTCCGCGCCGAGCCACGGCGCCCACATGTGAACCCCATACACCCGTCACGGAGCCCGTATATGACCCACGTCCACTGCGACGGAGCCCGCGCATGAGGTACGACCCGTCGCGCCCGGCCGGCCGGCTGCTGCTCACGCCCGAGGACAAGGAGGCCCCCGAGCGCACCCGGCGCCTCGGTCAACTGCACCTGGGCACACATCCGGACCCCGCCCTCGACGCCTACGCGGACCGGCTCGCCGAGGTCACCGGGGCGCCGTACGCCATGGTCAACTTCATCGACCTGAACCGTCAGTTCTTCGCGGGCCTGCATCTGCCGGACGTGGCACCGCCCGTGGTGCGGCCCGACGGCAGCACCCCGGTACTGGGCCGTGAACTGCCCCGCGACCATGGTTTCTGCCCCCATGTGGTGGTCCGGCGCAAGGCGCTGGTCCTGGAGGACGTCTGCGACTACCCGCGGTTCGCGGGCAACCCGGTCGTCGACGACTTCGGCATCCGTTCCTATCTGGGCGCCCCGCTGATCGACAGCACCGGGACGGCGCTCGGCACGGTGTGCGTGGTCGACGTGGAGCCGCGGCCCTGGGGCCGGGCCGGCCTGGAGGCCATCAAGACGTCGGCGGCCGAGCTGGTGGCCCGCATCGAGCGCCGCGAGGCCGACGGTCTGCCGCTGTTGTGACGACGGGAACAGTCCCTGCACTAGCCGACCGGTCTAGTACCTCCGTACCCTGGTGGTATGGGACGTACCAGTGACGCCAGGCGGAAGATCCTCGACGCCGCACGCTCGCTGATCGAGGGGCGTGGCTACGCCGCGCTCGGAGTCGCCGAGATCTGCAAGGCCGCCGAGGTGCCTAAGGGCAGTTTCTACTACTTCTTCGAGTCCAAGGAGGCCCTCGCGCTCGCGGTCGTCGACGAGCACTGGGCGGCCCAGAAGCGTGACTGGACCCGGGCCCTGACCGGTGACGCGGAGCCGCTGTCGCGGCTGCGGCGGCTGTTCGAGGAGACCGAGGCCGGTCTGCTGGCCGGCCAGCGGGGCTGCGGGACCGTGGCGGGCTGTCTGTTCGGGAACCTCGCCCTGGAACTGAGCAACCAGACCGAGGCGGTCCGCGGCCGGTTGCAGGAGATCTTCGACGCGCAGGTCGACATGGTGGAGTCGGTCGTCGCCGAGGCCGGGGAGCGCGGCGACGTGGACGTGACCGACACCCGGGAGGCGGCGCGGGCGGTGGTGGCCCAGCTGGAGGGCCAGGTGATGTTCGCCAAGCTGTACAACAGCACCCACCGACTGAGCCCCCTCTGGCAGAACTGCCGGGCCCTGCTCGGTGTGACAGGAGCCTAGGGGCGCACGGCCTCGGCCGGTTGCCGCTGTCGTACGGGCGTTGTGTGGTCCCCGTCCATGTGGTGAGGGAACCCGATCCGCAGTACGGCGGCGGTGACGGCAGCCATGAGGACCACCAGGGCGGCCAGGAGCAGGGCCTGGTGGTAGCCGTGGTGCAGCAGCGGGGCGACGACCAGGGGGCCGAGGATCTGGCCGACGGAGTAGCCGGCGGTCAGCAGGGCGACGGAGCGCGGGAAGCGCAGGTGCGCACCGGTGGCCAGGGCCAGGGTGCTCACGCCCAGGAACGTGGCGCCGAACAGCACGGCCGAGCCCAGGGCGGCGACCGTGCTCCCGGTCAGCGCGGGCAGCGCGATGCCGACCGCCTGGATCGTGAGCGCGGTGAGCAGCAGACCGGGGCGGGACCAGCGGTGCCCGAGCCGGGCCCACAGCGCCGAGGACGGCACGGCGGCCAGCCCCACCAGCACCCATGCGCCGCTGCCGAGCCAGCCGGGGGAGCCCTGGCCGATCGCCGCGACCAGGAAGGTACCGGCGACGATGTAGCCGACGCCCTCCAGGAAATAGCTGACGAACAGCGCGCCGAACCACCGGTGGGTGCGGACCCCGGGCCGGTCGTCGCCGGTCCCTCTCGCGGCCGGCTCGTCCTCGGGCCGTAGCCGCCAGGAGGCCGCGGCCAGCACCGCGGTGAGCGCGGCCGCCGCCCACCAGGCCGCCCGCCAGTCGGCGACGGACCGCAGGGCCAGCACCAGCAGGCCGGACAGCGCGATGCCGGCGCCGACCCCGCCGAAGGCCCAGCCGGGCAGATGCGCCGGATGGTCCCGCAGATGGTGCAGCAGGGAGGCGACGGCGACGACGAACACCAGGGCGCTCGCCGCTCCGGCCAGCAGCCGCAGCGCGGCCCACACCGCCGTGCTGTGGGTGAGGGGCATCGCGGCGAGCGTGGCGGTCAGCAGGAGCAGGGAGCCGCGCAGCACGGCGCGCGACCGGACCAGCACGGGGACCAGGGTGCCGGCCAGCGCGCCGACGAGGTAGCCGGCGTAGTTGGCGGTGGCCAGGTTCGCCCCGGCACCGGCCGACAGGCCCGCCTGCGCGTGCATCAGGGGCAGGATCGGGGTGTACACGAAACGGCCGACGCCCATGCCCGCGGCGAGTGCGGCGGCGGCCCTGCCGACATGGGTCCAGGGGGAGGCGGTGGTCATCGGGTGCCGTCGACCCGGCCCGGGTCGTTGGGGTGGGACTCCAGCGGGGTGACGGTGAGCGTCATCCACGGGCGCAGCGGCAGGGTGCCGAGCACCTTCTCGTGGAGTTCCTCCTCGTCGTCGGCGCGCCAGACGCCGATGCTGCGCAACTCGCCCACCGGGCGCCACAGCCGGGCCAGATGACCGGTCGCCGCCAGTTGCCTCGCCCGGACGGCCTCCGCCGCCCGCCGCCGGTCCACCTCGTCCTGGCCCGTGCCCTCGGGGATGCGGGTGGTGATCTCGACCAGGAACTCTCGCACGATGTGCTCCCTCCGGTGCGCCCTGTTGCCGGTGAATCCATCGTGCGCCGCCCCCGGCACCCGTGCCACGACCGGCGGACTCGCTGCTGAGAGGCGCAGCCTCCCAGCGCGCGTAGCATGACGCGCGTGGAACTGCGTCAGCTGCGCTACTTCGTCGCGGTGGCCGAAGAGCTGAACTTCGGCCGGGCCGCCGAGCGGCTGCTCATCGCGGGCCCCTCGCTCTCCCAGCAGATCAAGGCGCTCGAACGGGACCTGGGCGTCCGGCTGTTCGACCGGGACCGCCGCTCGGTCTCGCTCACCCCCGCCGGCGCCGAGCTGCTCCCGCACACCCGGGACCTGCTGGAGCGGGCCGACGAACTCCAGCGCCGGGCGGGCCGGCTCGCGGGCTCCCAGTCGGTACGGCTCGGGTACGTCAACTGGCTGCCGCCGGACCTGAGTTCGCGGACGGCCGCGGTGGCCCGGGTGCATGTGGACGCCTGGGTCGCACCCTCCCACACCCAGGCCGCCAGGGTCGCCGACGGCAGCCTGGACCTCGCCGTCTGCTGGGTGCGTACCGAGGACCTCGAACGCCTCGGGCTGCGGGCCCGGCTGATCGGCGCGGACCGGCTGTACGCCGTCGCGAAGGGCACCGACACCAGCGACCTGCCGGCCCGGGAGGCCGACATCCTGATCGACGACGACATCACCTCCTGGGCCTCCTGGAACGTGTACGCCGAGGAGCTCACGCAGGCCGTCGGTGCCCGCGCGGTGCGCATCTCCGACGGCGCCGTCACCGGCCCCGCCTACTTCGACCACGTCCGGCGCCGCACCCGGCCCGTCCTCAACTCGCCCAAGGGCCAGACCACTCCGCTCCCGCCCGACCTGGTCCGCCGCGAGATCGTCGCGCCGAAGGTGTACTGGACCTGGTCCCTGGTCTGGCGCGCGAGCGAGGACCGCGCCGGCGTGCTGGCCGCCGTCGACGCCCTGTGCGACGGCGTCGGCGACCTCGGGATCCACGCCCCGGACGCCTGGCTGCCCACCGGCGACCCGTACGCACTCCCGGGCTGAGCTGCGCTGGGAGGCTGCGCCTCCCAGCCGGGAGGATACTGATCCTGGCGTCCCGGACCGGCCCGACCTACGGTCCAAATAGTCGACCGGTCGGCTAGTAACCGGTCAGCCACTACGGAGAAGGTCATCATGAGCACGCAGCAGCAGAAGGTCGCCATCGTCACCGGTGCCTCGCAGGGCATCGGCGCCGCCCTCGTCGAGGGCTACCGCAAGCTCGGCTTCGCGGTCGTCGCCACCTCGCGCACCATCGCCCCCGCCGACGACGCCGGCGTCCTGGCCGTCCAGGGCGACATCGCCGACCCGGCGACCGCCGAGCGGGTCGTGGCCGCCGCCGTCGAGCGGTTCGGCCGTATCGACACCGTGGTCAACAACGCCGGCATCTTCGTCGCCAAGCCCTTCACCGAGTACACCGCCGCGGACTACGCCGCCGTGACCGGCATCAACGTCGCCGGCTTCTTCCACCTCACCCAGCAGGCGGTCCCGCACCTGCTGGCCCAGGGCGGCGGACACATCGTCAGCGTCACCACCAGCCTGGTCGACAACGCGGACGCCCGGGTCCCCTCCGTCCTGGCCTCGCTGACCAAGGGCGGCCTCCAGTCCGCGACCAAGTCCCTCGCGATCGAGTACGCCACCCGCGGCATCCGCGTCAACGCGGTGTCGCCCGGCACCATCAAGACCCCGATGCACGCGGCCGAGACCCACGAGTTCCTCGCCGCCCTGCACCCGGTCCACCGGATGGGTGAAGTGAGCGACATCGTCGACGCGGTGCTCTTCCTGGAGACGGCGCCGTTCGTCACCGGCGAGATCCTGCACGTCGACGGCGGTATGAGCGCCGGACACTGACGGCATGGCACGTCACCGACCAAGAAGACCAAGGAGCTGACATGACCGGCATGACGGAGGACACGGCGATCCTGAGCGCAGTCCTCGACCGGTGGAAGGAGGCCGTCGACGCACACCAGCCCGAACGCGTCGCCGCCCAGTTCACCGAGGACGCCGTCTTCCAGGGACTGCACCCCTACAGCGTCGGACGGCAGGGTGTCGCCGCCTACTACGAATCCCAGCCCCTCGGCATGAAGGCGGCCTACCGCGTCCTGGAGACCCGGTGGCCCGCCGAGGGTGTCGTCCTCGGCTACCTGGCCGTCGAGTTCTCGTTCACTGACCGGCCCCCGCTGGACGTGAAGCTCTCCGTCCTCGTCACCCGGACGGGCGAGGACTGGCACATCGCCCATTACCAGGTCTCCCGCCTCGACTAGCCGTGTCCTGCCGGGTGTTCCGGGGGTGTGAAGCGGAGCTGTGGCGGCGCTTAAGAAATCCTCGATGGACCGACGCGCCCGGGTGCGGCAGATTGCTGTGAGATTCCACCCCCTCCCCGGCCGCGGGCCGCCTCGGCGTCCCCGCGGCCGGGGTCTCACGCACAGGAGCCGTAGCGTTGAAGGCGCTGGTCAAGCAGAAGGCGGAGCCCGGGCTGTGGCTCACGGACGTGCCGGAGCCCGCGGTCGGCCCGGGTGACGTACTGATCAAGGTGCAGCGGACCGGTATCTGCGGCACCGATCTGCACATCAGGGCCTGGGACGGCTGGGCCCAGCAGGCCATCACCACCCCGCTGGTGCTCGGGCACGAGTTCGTCGGCGAGGTCGTGGCGACCGGCCGGGACGTCACCGACGTCGAGGTGGGCGACCGGGTCAGCGGCGAGGGCCACCTCGTGTGCGGCAAGTGCCGCAACTGCCAGGCCGGGCGGCGCCACCTGTGCCGGGCCACGGTCGGCCTCGGTGTCGGCCGCGACGGTGCGTTCGCCGAGTACGTCGCGCTGCCCGCCGGCAACGTCTGGGTGCACCGGGTCCCCGTCGACCTCGACGTGGCCGCGATCTTCGACCCGTTCGGCAACGCCGTGCACACCGCGCTCTCCTTCCCGCTGGTCGGCGAGGACGTCCTGATCACCGGCGCGGGCCCGATCGGTCTCATGGCCGCCGCCGTGGCCCGGCACGCGGGCGCCCGGCACGTCGTGATCACCGATGTCAGCGAGGAGCGCCTCGACCTCGCCCGCAAGATCGGCGTGAGCCTGGCGCTGAACGTGTCGCAGGCGGAGATCGCCGACGGACAGCGGAAGCTGGGCCTGCGCGAGGGCTTCGACATCGGCCTGGAGATGTCCGGCCGGCCCGAGGCCATGCGCGACATGATCGCCAACATGACGCACGGCGGCCGGATCGCCGTACTCGGACTGCCCGCCCAGGAATTCCCGGTGGACTGGGCCCGGATCGTCACCTCGATGATCACCATCAAGGGCATCTACGGCCGTGAGATGTTCGAGACCTGGTACGCGATGTCGGTGCTGCTGGAGGGCGGCCTCGACCTCGCCCCCGTGATCACCGGCCGCTACGGCTACCGCGACTTCGAGGCGGCCTTCGCCGACGCCGCGAGCGGCCGCGGCGGCAAGGTCATCCTCGACTGGACCGCGTAATCCCTTAGGAGCTTCTGGAATGTTCGACTCCGTGCGCGACGACCTGCGTACCACCCTCGACGAGATCCGCGCCGCCGGTCTGCACAAGCCCGAGCGGGTCATCGGCACCCCGCAGTCCGCGACCGTCGCCGTGACCGCGGGCGGCCGCCCGGGCGAGGTCCTCAACTTCTGCGCCAACAACTACCTCGGCCTCGCCGACCACCCCGAGGTGATCGCCGCCGCCCACCAGGCCCTGGACCGCTGGGGCTACGGCATGGCCTCCGTCCGCTTCATCTGCGGCACCCAGGAGGTCCACAAGGAGCTGGAGGCCCGTCTGTCGGCGTTCCTCGGCCAGGAGGACACGATCCTCTACTCCTCCTGCTTCGACGCCAACGGCGGTGTCTTCGAGACCCTGCTCGGCGAGGAGGACGCGGTGATCTCCGACGCCCTCAACCACGCCTCCATCATCGACGGCATCCGCCTCTCCAAGGCCCGCCGCTTCCGCTACGCCAACCGCGACCTGGCCGACCTGGAACAGCAGTTGAAGGAGGCGCAGAGCGCCCGGCGGCGGCTGGTCGTCACCGACGGCGTCTTCTCCATGGACGGCTATGTGGCGCCGCTGCGCGAGATCTGCGACCTCGCCGACCGCTACGACGCGATGGTCATGGTCGACGACTCGCACGCCGTCGGCTTCGTCGGCCCGTCCGGCCGCGGCACCCCCGAGCTGCACGGCGTGATGGACCGCGTCGACATCATCACCGGCACCCTCGGCAAGGCCCTGGGCGGCGCCTCCGGCGGCTATGTCGCGGCCCGCGCCGAGATCGTCGCCCTGCTCCGCCAGCGCTCCCGCCCCTACCTCTTCTCCAACACCCTGGCCCCGGTGATCGCTGCGGCCTCGCTCAAGGTCCTCGACCTGCTGGAGTCGGCGGACGACCTGCGGGTCCGGCTCGCCGAGAACACCGCGTTGTTCCGGCGCCGGATGACCGAGGAGGGCTTCGACGTGCTCCCCGGCGACCACGCCATCGCTCCCGTGATGATCGGCGACGCGGCCGAGGCGGGCCGGATGGCCGAGCTGCTCCTGGAGCGCGGCGTCTACGTGATCGGCTTCTCCTACCCGGTGGTCCCGCAGGGGAAGGCCCGGATCCGGGTCCAGCTGTCCGCGGCCCACTCGACGGACGACGTGAACCGCGCGGTGGACGCCTTCGTCGCGGCCCGGGCGGAGCTGGCGGGCTGATCCGGCTGACCGGGCGGATCCGCCGGTCCGGCTGATCCGGCTGACCGGGCGGACGTCGGGCCGCTCGGACGTCGGGCCGCTCGGACGGAGCCGGGCCGCCGGGCCGCTCGGGCGGAGCCGGACCGGCGTCCCGAGCGGCTCCGACATATTGCGATAATCAATCCCATGATCGAGGCGCGGCGGCTCCACATCCTCCGTGCGGTGGCCGACCACCGCACGGTGACGGCGGCTGCCGCCGCGCTCTATCTGACCCCCTCGGCCGTCTCCCAGCAGCTGACGGCTCTTGAGCAGGAGACCGGCCACCGCCTGGTCGAACGCAGTGCCAAGGGCGTACGGCTGACCGCGGCCGGCGAGATCCTGCTCGCCCACACCAACGCGGTCCTCGCCCAGCTGGAGCGGGCCGAGGCCGAGCTGGCCGCGTACGGCTCCGGCGAGGCCGGCACGGTCACCGTCGCCGCCTTCGCCACCGGCATCGCCCAGGTGGTCGCCCCCGCCGTGGCGCACCTCGCCCGCACCGCCCCCGGCATCCACATCCGCGTCCAGGACGCCGAGGGCGACGCCAGCCTCCCGATGGTCCTGGACCGGCAGGTCGACGTCGCGGTCGCCGTCGAGTACCGAGGGGCCCCGTCCGCCGACGACCCCCGGCTCACCCACGTACCCCTGTACGCCGAGCCGTTCGACGCAGTCGTCCCGCTCCACCACCGGCTGGCGGAGGCCCCCGAGGTCCCCCTCGCCGAACTGGCCAAGGACACCTGGATCGGCCCGTACCCCGGCAACCCCTGCCACGATGTGGTCGTCCTGGCCTGCGAGAGCGCCGGATTCCAGCCCCGCCTCGAACACTCCTCCGATGACTTCCGTGCCGTGGTGGCCCTGGCCTCGGCCGACGCGGGCGTGGCCCTCGTCCCGCGCTCGGCGCTGCGCGGCATGGACCTGACCGGCGTGGTCGTACGCCCCGTCGACGGCGTCGCCCCGACCCGCCGTGTCTTCGCGGCCGTACGACGCGGAGCCGAGGAGCATCCGCTGATCAGCCCGGTGCTGAAGGCCCTGGGCGAGGCGGCACGGCCGTGAGCGTCCCTTAACCCCGACGTTTCATATCAGGGATATCGTCCCGGATGTGAAACAGGTTGCTCCCGGCCCGGCCGCCACCGATCCCGCCGCCTCCGATCCCGCCGTCCCCGATACCGCGGCCCCCGACCCCGTCGACGTCCGCCTCGGCAGCCGCCTCGCCGAACTGCGGGCCGAACACGGCTGGTCCCTGGGCGAGTTGGCGGATCGCAGCGGAGTGAGCAGGTCCACCCTGTCCCGCGCCGAGCGGGCCGAGACCAGCCCCACCGCAGCCCTTCTCAACCGCCTCTGCCACGTCTACGGCCGGACCATGTCCCAGCTGCTCAGCGAGGTCGAGGCGGAGCCCGCGCCGGTGCTGCGCGCCGCCGAACAGCAGGTCTGGGAGGACCGCGCCGCCGGCTTCGTACGACGGTCCGTGTCGCCGCCGCACGGCGGGCTGCGTGGCGAACTCGTCGAAGGCAGGCTCGCGGCCGGGGCGGACATCGCCTACGACCGCCCGCCGGTGCCCGGCCTGGAGCAGCACATCTGGGTGCTCGACGGGAGCCTCGCCGTGACGGCGGAGGGCACCGAGCATCTGCTGGCGGCCGGTGACTGCCTGCGGCTGCGGGTATGGGGGCCGACGCGCTTCCGGTGCGCCGGACCGGGGGAGACGCGGTACGTCCTGGCGGTGGTGCGGCCGTGAGGACACTGCGCCTGGGGGCAGATCAACTTCCGCGGCGAGTCGAGGAGTTGGCCGACCTGCTGGCCGACACCGTGAACGGCGGGGCGTCCATCGGCTTTCTCGCCCCCTTCGCACGGGAGCGGGCCGTCGCCTGGTGGCGGGGGCGGGCGGCCGCCGTGGCCGCCGGGCAGCTCGCCGTGTGGGCCGCGCTGGACGACGCCGACCGGACGGTGGGCACTGTCAGCCTGGCCTTTCCCTACCCCGACAAGCCCAACAGTCCGCACCGGGCCGAACTGGTGAAGCTGATGGTCCACCGCGACGCCCGCGGCCGGGGCATCGGACGGGGACTGCTGGCCGTCGCCGAGGAGGCCGCGGCCGCCGCCGGGATCACCCTGCTCCATCTGGACACCGAGACGGACAGCCCCGCCGAGCACCTCTACCGCTCGGCCGGCTGGACCCGCGCCGGAGTCATCCCCGACTACGCCCTCGACCCAGGCGGCGTGCTGCGCCCGACGACCCTCTACTACAAGCACCTGGTCGCTCCGGCCGGGTGACTGTCAGTGGCAGGGGCTACGGTTCTGGGCATGCCGGAAGCCGAAGACGTACGCCGCGTCGCCCTGTCCCTGCCGGACACCAGCGAGAAGATCGCCTGGAGCATGCCCACGTTCCGGGTCGCCGGGAAGATGTTCGCCACACTGCCGGAGGACGAGACCTCCATCGCCGTGCGCTGCCCCAAGGAGGAGCGCGAGGAGCTGGTGCTCGCCGAGCCCGGGAAGTTCTGGATCGCCGATCACGAGGCCCAGTTCGCCTGGGTCCGGGTCCGGCTCGCCGCGCTGGAGGGCGAGGGTGAGCTGCGCGACATCCTCGCCGACTCCTGGCGACAGGCGGCCCCGACCCGGCTCCTTGACTCCTACCCCGAGTTGGGACTGCCGGGCGGGCACTGACCAGGCCTGCCCTCAGCGGCGCGGCCGGCCGGCACGAAAGGCGTGCGCGATCACCGAGCCGAGTGCGGTATTGTTTCCTTGCACGTTTCGCCCGGGGAAACCCCAGGTCAAACGGCACCGGGACGTGGCGCAGCTTGGTAGCGCACTTGACTGGGGGTCAAGGGGTCGCAGGTTCAAATCCTGTCGTCCCGACTGGAGACAGTCGCAGGTTGGGGTCGGTTCGGAGGTATCCGAATCGACCCTTGATCTTTTTGGGGGCCAGTTGGGGACCGGTGTGCTTGACCGGGGTCAGCGGGCCACGGCGATCGGGTTCGGCAGCGAACGCGGTGCGCGCAGCACACTGAAGTGTGCGCAGAGCTCCGCTCCAGCGGCCGTGATTTTGTATACGTCCGGGCGCAGGTAGCGCTGGGTGGTAGTCGGTGACCCGTGGTCGGCAGTCCTGTGCAGAGCCCGGGAATGGACGAAGGGCCAGGCTGAGGGATTCGGCCAAGCGTTGGCCCTGCCCCGCCTGGGAAACCCCTTCGAGCCCTCGGGTCGGCTTCCCACGGATCCCCGGTGGCGCGGAGTTTCCCACCCGGTTCAAGACCTTTTGGCCTCGCCTCGCGCCTCAGCTCGCCCCGGTTCCGGCTCCTGCAGACGACGAACGTGACCTTGTGGGCGGGTGATGTCCGAGGCGGGGAGTCTGCAGGAGCTTGTCGAAAGTCTGGCTGTCTTGTCTCCGGGCGGGCGGGTGGGAGGGGACGCTGCCTGCCTCGGACGGGCCCCGTCCTGAGGGGGCTGAGACACCGGCCGGTTACATCCCGCTGCCGACCATGCCCGAGGGTGTCCGATTGAGGGTAGTCACGCACATCGTCCGGCCAGGGTGGTCAGCGGAAGGGGACAAGGCCGCCGCAGGGGGGCCTTCGTTGGGAGGCAGTGCGAAGTGCCGCTACGGTCTGTTCGTCCCCTGCCCGGGTGTGTCAATCCCAGGGCTCCCAGTGCATGCTGTGGAGCGCCCGGGCCGCTGGCGGTGTGACCAAGTGCGTCGTCGATGCGGATGCGCCGACATCGGGCCGGTCTGCAGGTGTTGGTCAGCGTGTGGTTCGGATCTTGGTTGCGGAAGGGCATTGGCCCGAGGTGAGCAGAGAGTGCCTCCCTGGGGCTGCTCTTGCTCCCCAGATCATCCCTAAAGGGTGTTGCACAAGGCTCTGATCTGGGCATCTCCCTTGCACGGCTGGGGTGTTAAGGGATGATCGGGTGTGGGTGGAGACGTTCACGGGGTTGCGGTTGACGCAGTTTGCGGGTCTGTTGAAGGTGGTGCGGGACCGGAGTGCGGCGGCCTCCAGCCGCAACTACCGGTTCTCGGCAAACGTGCAGGTCGTCGTGGACGCCGAGACCCGGCCGGTGATCGCGGCCGCGCGGCCGGTGCCGGGGACGACCGCGGACGCCCATGCCTGGCGGGCGTCCGGACTGAGCTGGCATTGCGAGGGTGTAACCGTGGTCCTGCCGACGGCGTCCTCCGCGCCCGACGGCGCCCTGTGCTGGCAGCCGACATTCCTGCGTCAATCTCTGCCGCCCTCACTGGAAGCAGCGTCGACAACGTGACGGATTGGACGAACTCCGTCACACGCAACTGGACCGACTACACCGCTACCGTCGAAACGACGGCTGATCACCTGGCTCAAGCTCTCGGCTCAGGCATAGCGCACCGCGGGTCAGGGAGTGGACGATAAAGGTCCGCAGTTGACAAGGGCCAAAGTGCCCTCGACCACGTCGCGGGTGACTTCCTTGTAGAGACATTCCCTGTGGGCATCGGTGATGTCGATGTCGGTGTAATCCTCTGCGGGGTCCTTGAGCGCATGTCCGAGTTGGTATTCGGCATCCCGGAGTAGTTCCTCCGTCACCCGAGCTCCGGTCAGGCGCTTGGCGAGGGCGAAGCCCGCCGCCTTGATGCAGACACGCTCCCTCGTCTCGCCCCCGTCGCCCGACAGTGCGAAGCCGACCTTGCGCATCACCGAGTTGAGGGCATCGGGAGTGCTGCCGTCCCTGGCTGCCTGCTGCTCGAAGGCGGTCCGAAGTTCCCCGTCCTCATACCAATGGAAAAGTGCATGGGCTTGCCTCCGTTGCTGGCGTGCACCACGGCGCACCCTCCGGCCGACAGGGCCTCCAGGAAGCGCGGCTGCATTCCCATGCCTCCGTCTTCGACATGCAGGACGAGCGTCCAGTCGCCACCTTCGCCCGGAACCGTGAACGCTCCCGCGATGAAGGACGCGTACCAGAAGCCCGTCGGGTCGCCCAGTTCGTCCTGCCGCTCGAGCAACGCGTCCGCCCCTGTGCATGTGTCACGCCCCGCACCAGGGTCAGGGTGTACCCGGTCTCCAGCGTGTAGCGGAACAACGGAGAGGAACGTATCCAGGCCTACGTTGTCCGGACATCCCCCAGCGGATCACTGCCTGGTTGGGCAGACTGACCAGTGGTGAGAACCGCCTTGTATGCCATCCGATACTGAATTGGATCAGTGGATACCGGCGAGGCGGCGCCATCTGATTCGGGAATGCCGCGGAGGATCCTCCGGCGCGAATATCTGAACAGGCGGCGACTGTTCCGATGTCCCCTTTGGAAGTGCGAGGGCAGATATGCTCTGGACCGGAGCTCGGGACACCGGAGCGAGGGGTGGGGGATGCGGATCAAGCCACGCCAGCACCTACTTGATATATGGCAGGCGGTATCACGCCACTCGTTCGAGAGCGGTGAATGGGACTGGGGTGAAAGGGGAGGTCTCAGCAGCGTCGCGGACGCCGAGCGGCTGTTGTGCCTGATGTATCCGGCCACGGAGATCCCCGCATTCAGGCTGGACGTCCCGGATACCGTGCAACGCGACGTGGAGACGGCGCTGAAGGGCATCGGTGGCCGGACGGAGATCCCCGCGAAGCTGGTCCGCATACTTGCCGAGTTCATGGACTCCTATACCGCCGAGGACGACCGACCCGACTTCGCGGGCGGTCATTACTTCGACGCGTGCGACCCCGGCGAGGAACCCACCCAGGAACAGCGCCGGCTGGGCGTCGTCGACTCTTTCTCGATGTCGATCACTCTGTGCCTGGCCACCCTCGGCTTTCTCAAGTGCTACACGGGCACAACCCGGCGCGCGGAGGTGCTTGGCCTCGCCGAGGAGCTCAGGGCCGCCACCGAGACCCGGCTCACCGCCGCCATGGTGAGCCTGCTGCGATCCTTCACCGTCAACGTCTTCGATCCCGACGATGCGCAGGGCCGCACCCTGTGCGATGTCCTGGGGCAGGGACAGGTCTCCCGACGCGTCGTGGTGGAGCGGTTCCAGCGACGCTTCGGAGCACTGCGCGCCACCGTCAACGAGAGCCTCGTGCTCGGCGTCGACATCGCCGACCGCCTCGCCGACCAGAACCGGCTCTTCGAGTGCGGGTGGGCCTGGACTCTGGTGAGGGACTCCCCGCCGGTCGAGACGACGGAGTCCATCGGCAGGCAGCCCGACGGCGTCGCCTGGCCGATCCCGTACCTCTATTTCACCGTCGTCGCCCTCGACGGCATCCAGGACCTGTTCTCCGAACGCACCATCACCCTCGGCCTGCTGAACCCCGAACAGCAGCGGCTCGCCGAGGCGTTACGCCTGCGGTGGGAGATCACTCAGCAGTACTGGTCCGGCATCGCACGGTTCGGCGACGTCTGGCCGCTGGAGGACATCCCCTGGCGCACGACCGGGCAGCGTCTGGAGTCCGAGTACTTTTCCCTGTCGGTCACCTCCATCCTGGTCCACGACCTGGTACGCCGCCGCGCCACCGACGACGACCTCACCCGTACCGTCGCGGTGATGGAACGGCTCGCCGAACGTGGCCGGATCAGCAGCCGGATGACAGCGGAGGACACGGCGATTGCCCTGCACGCCCCGGGCGTGCGGCTGCCGCTCCAGGGGAGCGGCGACATCGGACCTCCGATGCAGTGGACCATGGCCGATTTCTCCGCTCAGTTGCTCAAGCGGAGCATCCAACTGTGCGCGCTGTCCAGGAACGTGTCCTCGAACGACCGGCTGCTGAGACTCACCGAGCGCATCTTCGGCCACGTGTGGGAGCGGCGGATCCGCGACGGCGAGGGAACCGGTCTGTGGGACGACATCCGGGCCGTATACCAGGGTGCGCCGACCACAGGGCGGCCGCCGTCCTGGAGCTTCACCGAACGAGTCGTCGAGTGCATGGTGGTCGGCCACCGGCTCTACGGTGAGCCGCCGATCCACAGCACCGAACTGATCAGCTGTGCCTACTCGCTGCTCAGCGAGGCGACCCACCTGCTCGGCAAGGAACTGCTCGAACCTACCTCGGGCCAGGACACCTCCCTCAACCTCGCGCTGAGGTCCGTCGAGGCCCGACTCGCGCGGGCACGCGAGCTCCTCGACGGGCAGCCAGGCACCGCGATCGCGCTCACCCTGGGAGTCCTGGGCGAACTCGACAGCCTGGCGCGGGCCAGACGCGCCGCCTCCCGGGGAGAGTGAACGGTGCTCGTCTTCGCCGCTTCGGACAAGGGCGGTACCGGCCGCTCGGTCACCACCGCCAACATCGCCTTCCGTCGTGCACTGACCGGTGACGACGTCTGCTACCTGGACTTCGACTTCGGCTCGCCCACTGTCGCGGCGGTCTTCGACGTACCGGGCGCGATGGGGGGCATCGACCAGGGCGGCCTGCACTCGTACCTCCAGGGGCAGGTGCACGAGCCGGCCCGGCTCGATGTCTGGGCACATACCGAGCACCTGGCACTTCGCCACCGGCCCGCCGGCTCCGGCAACCTCGTCCTGTTCCCCGGCGACCGCAGCGGCGGTGAGTTCGCCGTCGGCAACGACTCGGTGATCCGCTGCGTCGATCTCTTCCTACGGCTCCACAGCGAGTTCGACGTGGTGGCGGTCGACCTCAGCGCCGGCCGCAGCTACGCCGTCGACCTGGTGCTGGAGGTCACCGCGCGGCCCGAACTACAAGGCGTCGGCGCCCGGTGGCTCATCCATCACCGCTGGACCCGGCAGCATGTGATCGCCGCCTCCGGGTTCGCCTTCGGCCCGCGCGGCATCCTCACCGGCGGCGTCGCCCGCGGTCACGACGTCGAGCAACTGCGCGGAAGCATGCGCTTCGTACGCGCCGCCGTGCCCGATCCCGAGAAGCCGCCGTGGTGCTTGGCGCCGGCCGCCCAGTCCGCGTGGATGCGCACGTGCGCCCAGGACCTCGACCGGCTCGCCGCCGACCGCGGTGCCGGCTGCACCGCGATCCTCGGCTCCGTACCGCTCGACCCGGTACTGCAGTGGCGCGAACAGCTGATCACCGACGAGGACGTGCTCCTGAGCAAGGTCGCCGGCCTGGAGACGGTGAACGCATTCCAGAACCTGGCCGAGAGACTCACCGACGACGACGCCTGGGGGATGCCGTGACCGAAGCCGAGGCCGAAGCCGAAGCCGAAGCCGAAGCCGTCTTCCGGGAGACGACCGCCGAGCCGCGCATCCAGGCGGTGCCCCTCGCCCATGTGTCACTGGAACTCGGTCACCTCTATACGGAGGACTTCGAGGCGGGTCCGGAAAGGCTGCGCGCGCACTTCGCCCGGGTCCGGCCGTGGGCCGACACGGCGCGTACGGTCGCCGTCGGCGGACGCCGGCTCCGGGTCAGCACCTGCTTTCTGGTGGACGAATACTGCACCCGCTTCTCCACCCCCGCAGCACTCCTTCCTGTCCTGCTCGCCGAGGCCGAGCGCGCCGGGCTCGTGATCGACTACCTGGCCCGCGAGTCCGGCTGCGTCGTTGCGGACGACGTCCCCGTCGCTGAGGTGGTCGAGGCCCGTCTCGTCGAATCGCCGGCCCCTGGCAGCGATGGCTCCCGGCCGCCGGTCGGTCAGACCGGCTGGCTCGCCAACGGCCGCCGAACCCCCGGCCTGCGGACCGTGGAAGCAATGGCCGACGCCACTGCCTGGCAACCGCCCGCCGAGACCACCGCCCGGCGGCACTCGATCTTCATCGACACGGAGCTCTGGGACGCCTTCGGCAGCCGGCGCGTCTGGTCGTGTGCGTTCCTGGCCGCCGTCTGGCAGCTGGCCCGCCTCGGACTGCTGCGGCACTGCGGCGAACCCGTTCTCCAGCCCGTGCCGTGGACGGTCGGTGAGGACTTCCCGGATGACTGGGACGCGCTGCCGCCGCTGATCCGGCTCAGCCCCTCCGCTGCGCCCTTCTCCGCCTACCGCACCTGTTCCGTCCTGCCGTCCCGTCTCCTTCCGGTCGAACATGCCGTGCGGGTCGTCCTCGACCAGGTGAACGTCGAGCCGCAGGCTCTCCGCCAAGTCGCCGAACGCGCCCTCGGCGAAGGCCTTTCGGTACCCGAGGAGATCCCCGACCGCATCTCCTACGTCTTCTACGAGGGGCCCTGAGATGGCCTACGTCGCGGATACCGATGAGGTGACCGAGCAGAACCCGGAGCCGGTTCTGGTCCTCGGCGAGGTGCACACCTGCCTGCTGCCGCACTCCCAGGCACTGACCGGGCGCAGCGCCGCAGCCCTGTTGCGATTGCGGACCGGTGAGCAGATCCGGCTCTCCAAGCGGCCCAACCTGTACGTCCGGTCACCCGACGTGATGACCGGCGTGGACTGTCACCTGCCCACCGCCTCCGGTGCCAAGGTCCGCGCCGTCGGCACCGTCACCACCCGCGCCACCCTCACCGAGGGCCGGCTGCTCCAGGCGGGCGCCTTCTGCGCGGTCACGGCCGACGGCGCCCATCGCCGCCGCCGCTGGGGCCACTACCTGGCCCGCCCCGGCGTCGTCGAGCCGTTCGGCACGCTTCCCGGGCGGGATGTCGCCGACGGCTGCCTCAAAGACGCCGGCCGCCCCGGTGACCTCGACCTGGGAGCGATCGCCGGCCGTACACTCGGCTGGGTACTGCGGGACCGGGCACTCGACAATCAGCCGCCCTTCAAGTCCCAGGTCACCCGTCTGCGTTGGGTGGGGTTACCGGCCCCTGCCGGTGAGGGTCCGTCCCTGGAGAGCTTCACCCTGGCCGGGAACGGGCTGCGAACGGCGGAGCTCCGGCTGCCGACGGGAATCACCGCAGACGCCGCCGCAGGGCTCTGCCATGACCTCACACTGCACGACTGGCTGCTCACGACGCTCCTGAGGATGGTCGAGCGCAGCCGGCTCGGCTCGACCGACGGGCGGGACGCGCTGGCGGCGCTGCGCCCCGCCTTCGACCATCTGCTGCATCTGTGGATGCCGGCAGCGCGTGTGGACCGGGTCCTCCGCCCGTTGTGGGACGCGCTGGAGCGGGAACCCGGATTCACCAGGCAGTGGCTGATCCTGGTCCAACGGATCAGGGATCAGCTGGCCCTGCAGACCGCCGCGCACCTGCAGTCCTGACCGCCCGCACATTGGTGTGGGCGCGGACGCGCACAGTCCCTCCGGAGGAGACCACGACGCACGGCCGGATCGTCGAACACACCGGACGCCGCTGCGCCGGCCGGGCTGGACGCTGCGCGGCCCTCCTTGGCGGTGAATGACGGGAACCCGGAGCCACGCCCGGTGCACACTTGGTGGCATGCGGCACGGACAGGTGCGACATGCGGTCGAGGACGACCTGGCGGCTATCGCGGCCCTGGAGGCGCGCGCGTTCCCCGGCCTCAGCTATCCGTACTTCGCACTGCGCCAGCTGTTCGACGTTCATGGCCACCACATGCTCGTCACCGCCGGCGCCGGAGAGCTGTACGGCTACGTGCTCCTGGGCGGTGACGGCAACGGCCGGTTGTGGCTCCTGTCGCTCGCGGTCGACTGCGCATACCGGCAGCAGGGGCACGGGCGCCGTCTGCTCGACGCCGTGCTGAGCCTCGCGGACACCAGGCGGCTCGGCACGGTCTGGCTGAGCGTCGCCCCGGACAACCACCCCGCCCTGCGGCTTTACCAGGCGTCGGGTTTCCGCCTCGCCGAACAGCGCCCCGACTATTTCGGGCCGGGCCAGGACCGCCTGGTGATGGTCCGAGCGGCGCCCCTCCGCTCCCCTTAGCCCACCAGTGGTCAGCCAGCAGGCAACCGGGCCGTCACAGCCGAGCACAACGCCCTCGCCCGGGCGTCGGTGTAGCCCTGCAGGATGCCGACGGCCTCCCGCCGGTGCGATGCCGCGGCGGACGGATCACCGGTCCGGCCCATGGCCGCAGCCAGGTTCTCCAGCGCACCGGCAACCCGCCAGTCGTCGCCGAGCTCGCGGAACTCCGCGACGGCGAGGCGGTGGAACTGCACGGCTTCCTGCGGCCTCTCCAGCGCCTGGTAGGCGAGCCCGGTCATGTCGAGCGCCGTCCCCTCCATCGCCTGGTCACCCAGGAGCCGGCCGATCGACGCGGCACGCTGGAGCGCGGCCAGTCCGTCTTCGGCTCGGCCTGACGCGAGGCAGATCCGCCCGAGTTCGGTCTCGCACTGGCCTTGGTAGATGACGTTGCGGGTCTCGTACGCAATGTGCAGGGCTTGGCTGATGTGCCGGTCCGCGTCGGCCAGGCGGTCCGTCTCCCGGTCGATCGTCGCCTCCACCCACAGGCATTCCGAGCGGGCTCCGGGGCTCTCGCCGTCGTGCAGTTCCCGCAGCGTCGCCGCCACGCATTCGCGGGCCTCAGTGTGGGAACCGGAGTCGAGCAGCGCCTCGGCGCGCCCGATGAGCCCCCACACGATCCACAGCCGCAGCCGTAGCGCTCGGGCGATGTCCAGTGCCTCCTGGTACGAATCCAGGGCTTCGTCGAGCCGACGCCCCAGGCGCAGCGCGTGCCCGAGCATGACCAGGGCGGCGATCGTCTGCCACGCGTCGTCGACCTGACGGGCGGCGGCCAGCGCGGCACGGCTGTGCTCGACGGCCTCCGCGACGTGGTGAGCCTGGCGGTGCGCGATGCTCATGCCGAGAAGCGTCACGGCTTGGCCGACCAGATCCTCGGATCGCCGAGCCGCCAGTAGCGCCTGCTCGGCCATCGGCAGCCAGCCCTGCACGGGGTGCCGGTCCAGGAAAGGCGTACGTAACAGGGCCGGCAGCTTCCACGCCACCTCGTGGAGGCCGGCCTCGGCCGCCGTCCTGCTGACCGCAATGAGGTTGTCGGTCTCGGCGGTGAACCAGGCCATGGCCCGCTCGTAGTCCGACACGTCCGGAAGCCCTGGCAGGCCGGCCCGCGCACGATGGACATGCCAATCGTCGGCGTACTGCGCGTCGTGCACCACGGCGGCCGCCGCCATCGCCTCCAGATACCACTCGCACAACCGCCGCACCGCGGATGCGCGGCCTTCCGGCGTCTCGTCGTTCACCGCCTGCTCGGAGGCGAAGGCTCTGAGCAGGTCGTGGAACTGAAATCGGTCGTAAGCGGACGCGGAGATCAGATGAGTGGCGGCGAGGGAGTCGAGCAGTCGCCGTGCGGTGACGGTGGAGACGCCTGCCAGGGCCGCCGCGGCGTGGACCGAGAAGTCCGGCCCGGGGTGCAGGCCCAGCAGCCGGAACATGCGGGCGGCGTCGCTGCCCAAGGCACGGTAGGACCAGGCGAACACGGTGTGCACCGCGTCGCTGTCGTCCTCCTCGTCCGCCGACAGAGCTATCCAGAGGGAGGACTCGTCCTGCAGATCAGTGATCAGGTCGCTGAGCGGCATGTGCGGCCTGGCAGCCGCGCGCTCGGCCGCGATGCGCAGCGCCAGGGGAAGGCGGGCACACAGACGGGCGAGCTGGATCAGCTCGGGCTCGGGGTCCGGGCCGCGGTGCCCCCGGGTGCTGTCCCGTAACAACCGCACTGCCTCGTCTTCTGCGAGGACATCGAGGTCCAGCCGGTGCGCGCCGTCCCGGGCCACCAGCCCGGACAACCGGTCACGACTGGTCACCAGCACCATGCAGGAGGAGGTCCCGGGCAGCAGGAGGCGCACTTGGCGTACGGCCGCGGCATTGTCCAGCACGATGAGCATGCGCCGCCCGGCCAGCAGGGACCGGTAGAGCGCGGCCTTGTCCTCGGGGTCGTCGGGGATCGCTCCCGGAGCGACCCCCAGCGCGCGCAGGAACCGCTCGAGTGCCTGATCGGCGGTGACGGGAGGTCCCGCGTCGTAGCCCCGGAGATTGACGTGCAACTGGCCGTCGGGGAAGTGGTCCTTGACCCGGTGCGCCCAGTGTGTCGCGAGGGAGGTCTTGCCGACGCCGGCGGTGCCGGCGATCGTCGAGATCACCACGGTCTGCGAGCCCTCGGTGCCGCGGGCCAGGATGTCGTCGAGGCTTTCGAGTGCCGCCTGCCTGCCGACGAATCCCCTCACGTCTGCGGGAAGTTGCCGTGGACTGGGCCCAAGGGCACGGTCCGCGTGGTGGAAGTGGATCCCACCGGTGACGTCGCGCGCCTGGACCACGTCCCAGGCGTTCCCGGACAACTCGGAGCGAGTTGCCCCGGATCGGTCGGGACCGCGATCGTCCCGCCCTTCGGAGCCTCCCATCGGCATGGCCTCTCGCTCGCAAGCAGCTGACCACCGCCCATACGGTGCTCTCCTCCCAGTCAACCAGTTGCTCCGCCCAGCAGCGGCCGGTTGCAGAGCATTTGACGGACCGCCCATCTGGATGCGATCCGGGCGAATCCCTACTCTGGACCGGTGGCTGTCTCAGCGGATCCTGAGGTCGTTGTTGTCGGGTGCGGGGTGGCGGGACTGACGACCGCACTGGTGCTGTCCGAGGCGGGACGAGTGGTCACCGTCGTCTCCGACCGCGAACCCCAGCGTACGACGTCCGCGGTTGCCGGGGCCCTGTGGGGGCCGTACGTCTTCGATGATCCCAGGGTGCTGGACTGGAGCCTGGACAGCCTGCCGGACCTGACGGCGATCGCCGCCGATCCGCAATCCGGTGTCCGCATCACCCAGGGGATCGAGGCTTCGCACGAGCCGGCGGAGCCGCCCGCGTGGTTGTGTTCGGTGAGCGGATTCGCCACCTGTGGTCCGTCCGAACTGCCGCCTGGCTTCGGATGGGGGTGGACCTACCGGGCCCCGGTCTTCGACATGCCCGTCTACCTCGACTACTTGATGAAGCGTCTGGTCACGTCCGGGGCCACCGTTCGACTGCTGGACAGCCCGTTGCGCGACCTGGACCGGGCGCTGGACATCGCCCCGGTGGTGGTCAACTGCGCGGGACTGGGGGCCCGGGATCTGGTCGGCGACCTGGAAATGACCCCGAGTTGGGGCCAGTTGGTGATCACGGAGAATCCGGGGATCGAGGGCTTCTTCTCGGACTTCCCCGAGAGCGAGGACCCCACCTACTGGATCGCCCACCCCGACCACGTCGTCCTGGGCGGGATGGTCAGACACGGCAGAAGCGACCTGCGGCCGGACCCGGAGGCCGCCGAGCGGATCGTGGCACGCTGCGCCGCCGTCCAGCCCGCGCTCGGCCGTGCCGGGGTCAGGGAGATCCGGGTCGGTCTACGGCCGGTGCGGCCGCGCGTACGGCTGGAACGCGGCAGCCACCATGGCGCTCTCGCGGTGCACAACTACGGCCACGGAGGATCGGGGGTCACCCTGTCGTGGGGTTGTGCTCGGCAGGTTCAGGGCCTGATCGGTTGAGGAGAGGAATGCCCGTGTCCCTAGCCCTGCCGCTGGACGCCGGACGCTACCACCCGGACCCGCGAGAACCCGTGGACCGGTGGTTCCAGACGGCGAGCGCCTCCAACGTCCGCACGACAATGGCGGTCGTCGCCGACCTGGTGGGCCCGTCGTGCAGCGCTGTGGTCGATCCCTTCGCCGGCGGGGGGAGTTCGGCGACGGCCGCCCGGCTGATGAACCTGCCGTTCTTCGGGATCGAGATCGACCCTGTCCTGGCCTGCGTCAGCCTGGCGAAGAGCCGCGCCACCGGCCGCCATGCCCGGATGCTCCGGCAACTGCCGCCGATCCGCGACCTCGACGGCCTGCTGTCGGTGCTGGCGATGCTTCCCGAGTACGGCAGCGCCGGCGAGGTGGCCGTCGCGTCCTGCCTGGCTGTCGTACTGGCGTTACGGGCCTTGCGCGGTACTCCGCTCGGGTACGAGGAGGTCACCGGCGATCTCGCTCGCCACCGGCCTCCCGCTGCCACCGGCCGATTGGTGTGCGCGGACGCAACAGCCCCGGTCGGCTGGCGCGACCTGCCGGTCCCGGAGGAGGGCGCCGTGCTGTACACGTCGCCGCAGTTCGGGCGGCGGTCGCCGCTGCTGGGTGCGCCGCCGCAGCTGACCGAATCGGCTCGCGACGTTCTTGCCGCCGCCGGGGCCGACCACGGGCGGGAGGCGGCCCCGGCGGATTCGGGCTTCGCCGGAACCACCGTGGCCATGCTGCTTCGGGCGGCCGCGTCGATGCGGCGGGCGACGGTGGTCATCGAGCACGAGCCCGACGACGACGGACACGATGCGACGGAGGAGGTCTTGGAACAGGCTGCCGCGGCGCTGCCCGGGCGGGTGCACGAAGCACGGGTCATCGTCTGCGGTCAGTTCACCTGGCGCGGGCCACTGTCCCTCATCGTCTTCGAGCTGCGGCGAGGACGCGATGACGTCTTTGAGGGTCAGCGGTTCGCCCCGTTCCCGGCGGAGGTGATGACGGCGGCATGGCGCCGTACGCCACAGGAGGGCACATGAATGAGCAGCTCATCGTCCTGGTCACCGGAACAACCGTGGTGCCGCCAGAGGCTCGCCGCCTGATCGTCGAACGTGGGTTCGTACTGCGGGAGGTCGCCGACGACCATCTGGGCAAGGATGACCTGCATGCGGCGCTCGATGGCGTCTCCGGGTACCTGATCGGCGGATACGAGGAGCCGGAGCCCGCCCATTTCGAACGAGCCGTGGGGCTGGAAGCCGTCGCGTTCGTCGGTACCGACTTCCGGAGCTACGTGCCCGGCTGGCGCACGGCGTACGACCTGGGGATAGCTTTCGCGAACACACCGGGCGAAAACGCGGCTTCGGTCGCGGAGTTCACCGTCCTGCTCGCGCTCACCCTGGCCCGCCCGTTCACCGACGCCATTGTGAGAACCCCGCACGCCCCGGCCGCCGCGATCGCCACTGTGTCGCCTCCCGAGGGCCGCGAGCTGGGCGGTCGCATCCTGGGAGTGGTCGGAGCAGGCAGGATCGGAGCACGCGTCGCCGTGATCGCCCAGGGACTGGGCATGCGTGTGCTGTACACGTCCCCGCGACGCAACCAGGCGCTCGAGGCCGCCACGGGCATCGCGTACACCGACCTCGACGGCCTGCTCGCCCGGTCCGACGTGATCAGCCTGCACCGCCCGGGACCCACTGCGGACGAACCGCCGATGCTCGGCAGGCGGGAGCTGGCGATCTGCAAGGACGGCGCCCTGCTGGTGAACACGGGCCATCACGATCTCGTCGATCCTGTGGCGCTTGCCTGGGCTGTCGAGCACAGGAACCTCCGGGCCGCTGTGGACGGCCTCGGACCCGGGGACGCCTGGACCGCGCTCACGTCGCTCGGCCCGGAACGCTTTCTGTCCGTCCCCCAGATGGGCTTCCTCACCCGGGACGCGGGGCTGCGCGCCGGCCTGCGTGCCGCCTGCGCAGTGTGCGACGTGCTGTCAGGGACCGGCTCTCCCGACGTCACCAACCCCGACTTCCGCGAACGGCGGACAATCGTGCAGCGCGGCGGCGAGTAGCGCCGGGGAGCCGAAGCGGGCGGAGCTGCCGGATTCAGCAGGGCGCGAACGGCTTTGTCTGGTAAGGGAGAGCGGCCTCCGCGCCGGAGGGATCCCGCGGGAGGGACCTGGCGTACGTCCTGTGCAGCCACCGGTCGTGGCCGTCCCAGCGCGGCGTGAAAGCCGTGCGACCGTGGACGACGCGTGCGTTGTCCAGGATCAGCAAGTCACCGGGACGCATCCGTACCGTGTCGGTGACTTCGTCCAGAGCCTCGGACAGCGCCTGCAGGGCTCGACGGGCCGATGGGTCGCCGGGTTCCAGCAGCTCGCGGTCGAAGGCGAGTCGGGGATCGGCGGGAACACCGTCGACGACCAGCACGTGCGCCTGCGGGCTCGATCCGTCCGTGTGACGGAAGGCCAGGTCCGTGCCGCATGCCCTCCGGCGCTCGCGCAGGATCTCCAGCTCGGCGGCCCCGAGCAGCGGCAGCGCGGCCCGCGCGGCCGCCACGGTCGTCCCGGCAGCGCCGTCGTGGTCCGCGCGTGAGCACGCGAGCAGCAGGAAGTCTGGCCGCCACCGGTGGTACAGCATTTCCGAGTGCAGGGCCAGCGGAATGGTCGAGCTCTGCGCCGACAGCGGATGGGCATTCGGCGACGGATAGACGTCCTGAAGCAGACTGCCCGAGTGCAGCTCGCGGTAAGCGGTGGGCACGCCCATTGCCGTGCATACAGCCAAGAGCCAGCCCTCCATGTCAAGCAGCGGGCGCTCGACCGGGGCGGGCCTGCTGTCAGGCGTTCTCGGCAGCGCGCCGGGTGAACAGGGAAGATCCGTCACGTGAAGATAGCCATGGCCGTCCTGTCCCGTCCTCAGCGCCTCCAGGCGTTCCATAAGGGCACCTGGTAACTTGGCGGCCACCTTGGCTGCGGCGCGGACAAACGCTGCGACATTCTGTCGTGGCACCACGGGCAATCCCAAGGGCAGGCCGTCGAGTTCGTCGTGCCATTCCCCGCACGATATGTGTGCGGACCTCTCATTATCCATGATCCGTCACTCGGCTTCCCGCGCCACCAAAAAGTCGTAGAACAGGCAGCGCGCGTCGAGCGCCGCGCTGACGCCGTACTCGATGTCCGCCCTGGTCGAGGGGTTTTCTGCCGCGGCGTCGATCAGCGACTCGAGGAGTTCGGTGTGCCGCGTGTCGGCTTTCATGTTCTCGGTGAAGTACGAGAGGTCGGCCGCCGGGAAACGGGACCGGACGGCGGCTTCCAACGGGCGGAATTCGGCGAGCGACAGGTACTCGTTCGCGTAACAGAAGGCGCCCACGCCTCGCCAGACGCTCCACATCGTGAGTTCGCGCTGCGTCTTGAGGAACGCAAGCGTCCCGTCGGTCGGAGGGCAGTCGAGTCGGTCCCTGCCGACTCCCATCGAATTGAGCAGGTTGTCGAGCAGGACGGCGTGGGCCTGGTCGGGATTCCCCTCACCGAACTCCTCCCACAGGTTCTCGGCGAGCACCGTCCTCATGGGGAAGTCATCGGCGCACGAGATCAGTAGACCGATGGACCGGGGAAAGGTGTACGACACGTGGCGTTCCTGAAGCCCCCAGGCGATGAGATGCTCGGGCTCGGCCTTGCCGGAGGCCACCAACGCGAGGAACGGGTGGCGAAGCACCCTGTGCTGATCCACGAAACTTCGCAGATGTTGCGACGTTGCGTACATGGCGTCCGCCTCCGCAGTATCCAGTCGGCTCAGCCTTGCGTCGGCGGAGTCTCCGTTCGGGGGGCGGGTGGCGGCGGAGCGGGGGTGTTGAAGGTCAATCCGGAGAAGTCCCGCCCTTGCACCACGTGCCCGTACTGGGTGCCGCCGCTGAGCGTGTTGTGGACGTCACCTTCGCTGGTTCGCATAGATTTCGCCTGTTCAATCCACTGCCGCAGGTCGGCGGAGAACTCCGGATCCACCGTGGCTCGCGTCGCCAAGGCGGTGCTCAACGCCCTTGCACGCGCCGTGTCACCGGGCTCCTCCTGAAGCCGGATCAGCTCCGTCTCTCCGGTGCTGACAGCCGGAGCCTGCGCGGATGGGTCGTAGCCGTGTCCGAACGGGCGGCGTACCAGCGAGGTGAGCGCTACCCACGCCTGGTGGCCGAGTGCACCGCCGGCGCCTCCTGCCAGTTCCGCGAGTAACGCCGCCGACACCGGATCCATGCCCCACCGCCCTTGGCGAGTACTGCCCGACCACCACTGGACACGCTACCGGCCCGGCCATGTCTCACGGGAGGTAAGTGCGGAATTGGTGCATACTGTGGCCGCTCGCCGGCTGCACCGCGCAGCGGGCCTGCCTGTCCGGGCGAGCACTGCATCCCGGAAGGGGGCGCACATATCCTGAATCGCTCCGGGATCGGTGGGGGCCCTGTGCGTCGACTCCAGCCGTCGGTCGCGGCTGGCGTTGGGCGGATCTTCTTCCCGCGCCCGGCTCCCTCGATGCCGATGTCGCGCATCAGCGGGGCGATGGTGCAACGGGCTGCCGATATGCCCTCACGGTGCAGCTGCCGCCAGACCTGCCAAACCCCGCAACCCTCGGATTTGCCCGTATGGATGCAGCTGACGGTCGCAGGTTCAAATCCTGTCGTCCCGACTGGAGACAGTCGCAGGTTGGGGCCGGTTCGGAGGAGTCCGAACCGGACCTTGATCATTTTTGGGCACCGGTCGGGGACCGGCATGCGGTCTGGAGTACGGTCGGCGGCCAAGGGACGGCGCGCGAGGCCGTCCGCGCCGGTGACGGCGGTCATCGCGTCTTCTCGGGGTGGGTGAGGCCGGTGACTCGCATGGTGATGATCAGCCGACCGTACTCCAGACCGCAGGCAGGGTCGGGGGTGCCTTCGTGGACACCGAGGTGGACGTAGTGGGAGGGGCCACCGAAGACGAACACGTCTCCGGAGGCGAGTTCGATGTGCTCGTCGAGGGTGAGCCGGCCCGGCGCGGGCACCGTGCCGGGCGCAACCTCCATGGCGGGTTGGGGAATCAGTGCGCTCACGCGGTCACCTCCTACGGCGGGTAGGAGGTGACCCACGCCCCGCGTACCTCCCAGACGCCGCCGTCGGTGCTCGCGCCGCGCAGCCCGCTCAGGGTGTCGGGGCCGGCGAGTGCGGTCAGGAGGGGGGTGTGCGGCGAGGAGAACGCGACGGTGCGGGCTGGGTCGAAGTCGGTGGTCCGGCGCAGGCGGCGCGCGAGCTGGGCGAAGCCCAGTACAGCGGCGGCGATCACCCATGCGTCGGGGGTTTCGGCGGTCAGACGCCTGGCCGAGCGCAGCCAGGAGGCGGCCGTCTCCGGCCAGTCCACCACCGTGAGCACCTGTCCGCCCCGGGCCGTCCACGCGCGAACGAACGCCCGGGCCGCGGCGCGGGAGGCGTCGTCGCGGCCGTGTCCGATCGCGACCGTCTCGATCCGTGCCTTCGGCGCGGTCAACAGTCCGATGACCGTGGCGAGTTCGGCTTCGGTGTGCGGCTGGGGTGCGGGCAGGCCGCCTGCGTACGCGGCGAGGTCGGCCGCGCCGATGAGGGGGGAACAGGAGGTGTCATGCTGCTCGGTGCGGGAGTTCATGAGGTGGTGGTGCTTTCTCGGTTCGCTCTCCAGCGGGCGTACTCGGCGGGAAGGCACGCGGCGCAGGGCCGGTATCCGGCGGCGATCGCGGTGGTCTCGTCGGCGAAGAACACCCGGTTCCCGACGTAGTGGCCGCGGGCGATGGCCCGCAGCGCGGACGGGCAGTCCAGCCGCCCGTACAGGCGTCCGCGGCGGTGCCCCCCGAGAGCTCCCGGAATCGGGCTCCGGTAAGGCTGTCCGTCCGGGCCGAGCAGGGTGTAAGCGCGCTCGGGCTCGCCGGCGACGGGGCGGGCGGCGGTCATGCCGCGTCGTGGAAGACGATGCCGAGGGTGTGGCGGCGGCCGGAGCGGACGGTGCTCACGCCGTGCCGCATCGGCCCGTTGGACCAGCCGCGCTTGGTCGCCACCGGCCGGCCGCGGGTGGTGAAGACCAGGCCGTGGCCCTGCGGCAGGGTCGTGGCCGAGCCGCGGGACTGCGCACGCGGCCGCTGCTCGGTCATCAGGAACTCCCCGCCGGTGAAGTCCGTGCCGGGGGCGTCGAGGCCGATGACGACCTGAAGGGGGAAGACCATGTCGCCGAACACGTCGCGGTGCAGGGCGTTCCAGTCGCCGGGACCGTAACGCAGCAGGATCTGCGCGGATTTGGTCTGGCCTGCCTCGTGGCACAGCCGAAGCCACTCCTCCAGGCTGTCGGGCCAGGGCGCGGGCTTGCCGAGCCTGGCCGCCCAGTCGCGGGCGATGGGCAGCAGGCGCGGGTAGAACGCCTCGCGCAACTCCCGCACCAGGTCGGGCAGATCGTGGGTGAAGTAGCGGTACTGGCCGGAGCCGAAGCGGTGGCGGGCCATGTCCACGGTCGTGCGGAAACGGGCCGGCTCGTCGTAGAGGGCGGCGATCTCAGCGCACTCGGCGGGTGTGAGGAGCTGCCCGGTCAGGGCGTTGCCGTGCCCGTCGAGTTCGTCGGTCAGGGCTGCCCAGTCACTGTGGGCGACCCGGCCGGCGACCGGGCCCGCGAGCCGGGTGGTCTCGATCATGGTGGGGGATTCCTTGCGTCGAGGGTGACGCCACCCCGGTTCCGCCGTCACGAGGGGGACGGTGCGCAGCCGGGGGTGACGGTTTCTCAGGCGGCCTGGTGGACGCTTTCGAGGTCCAGGAGCCGCTGCCCCCGCTCCAGACCGCCGGCGTAGCCGGTCAGCGCGCCGTCGGCGCCGATCACACGGTGGCAGGGGCGAACGACCAGCAGCGGGTTGGCTCCGATCGCGGTGCCCACGGCCCGTACCGCGGCCCTCGGGGCGCCGATCCTGTCGGCGATGTCGCCGTAGGTGAGGGTGGTGCCGTACGGGATGGCTTCCAGGGCCGTCCACACCCGCTGCCGGAAGTCCGAGCCGCTGGTGACGTACTCGATGCCGAAGCGGGTGAGTCCGCCGTCGAAGTAGGCGCGCAGCTGGGCGACGATCTCGGTGAACGCCTCCGGCTTGCGGATCCAGCCGCCTTGGACGACGGCCTCGTTCTGCCGGCCGGGCACGGACAGCGAGGCCAGTGCGGTGCCGCCCTCGGCGGTGGCCGATTCCTCGCCCACCAGCAGCAGTTCGCCCAGCGGGCTGTCCATGGCCGTGTGGAGCGTCATCGGTCCGGTGTCCTTCCCTGAAGGCGGTGCAGCGCCGTTTACGTCAGAGGAGGGCGGGCTGCAGGGCGCCCTCGTGGGTGAGGAGGTGGATCTTGCGGTCGACGCCTGCCGCGTAACCGCGCATCGAGCCGTCGGCGCCGATGACACGGTGGCAGGGGCGCACCAGCAGCAGCGGGTTCGCGCCGATGGCCGCGCCGACCGCCTGGACGCGCTCGCGCCCTGGGCCGAGTTGTTCGGTGAGCGCGCCGTACGTCGTGGTCGTGCCGTACGGGATCTGCTCCAGCGCGCGCCAGACGCGCCGCTGGAAGTCCGTGCCGCCCGGGGTGAAGGGGATGTCGAAGCGGGTGAGTTCGCCCGCGAAGTACGCCTCCAGTTGGCGGATGATGTCCGCGAACGGCTCCTTGTCCTGGCGGAAGCCGGGCCGGACGGCCGGGGCGTTCTTCTGGCCGGGCATGGACAGCGAGGCCAGGGTGATCCCGTCGCCGGTGTCCTCGCCGACCAGGAGCAGGTCGCCCAGCGGGCTGGTGATCGTCGTGCAGGCGGTCATCGTCGCCTCCTTCTCGTCAGCATGCGTGTCACCTTCGACTCTGCTGTCCGGGGAGCACGGGTGCTGGCGGGATCCGGACGTCACGCTGCGGGGTGCGGCGCTGACCGGCGCCGGGCAACCACTCCAGGCGGAGACAAGTCCGTGTCGGACCACGTCGGCAACGGTACGCGGCGGTCCGCTCAGCGGACTCCTGTCGTTCTCGGATCGGACCGCTTGGCCGAATAATGAGCCCACTCGATTCCAGGGGCTCCGCTGGGAGGCGGCTTCATGCGTGATACCGCCGCGCGAGCAACGAACGTACCCGTCGGGCCCCGCACATTACTCAGGCCGGCCTCCACAAGAGTCGGCTGAGCAGCACCTCCACAGCACCGAGTGCAGCAACACGAGCACCGGCAGGTCCGCCGCCCGCTCGAAGCGCCGCGTTCACGCCACCTGTCGGGGCGTCCCCACCGCTCTCAGGGCACCCACCTGCTGCAGGACCGCCCTGCCGCT
This sequence comes from Streptomyces sp. NPDC054770, assembly GCF_053611985.1. Lineage (NCBI taxonomy): Bacteria > Bacillati > Actinomycetota > Actinomycetes > Kitasatosporales > Streptomycetaceae > Streptomyces > Streptomyces sp. NPDC054770. Next base: position 19,145 of record NZ_JBSHBL010000016.1, on the reverse strand, counting down.
CCGACATCGCGCGGACTCACACCAACGGAACATCCACGAGTCCCGCGTACCCATTCGATGCTCCGACGCCGAAGGTTCAGATGACACGCTCGCGCCTCACTCTCACAGTCACTGCCGGTGCCGCCGGGCTGGCGCTGCTGACCACCGCATGCGGCGGCGGAAACAGCGCTTCGTCCGGCACCGCGACAGCCCAGAACAAGAACGTCCTGACGGTCGCCTCGGCGATCGCGCCCAACACCCTCAATCCGGCTCTGGGCGGTTCCTCCGACCCGCAGCAGTATTTCTTCGAACTGGCATACGACACGCTGATCCGGCAGACCCCGGACGGGAAGTACACCTCCGACCTCGCGGTCAAGTGGGGCTATGTCGGCTCCGGCAGCAAGACCTTCGACATCACCCTGCGGTCCGGCGTGAAGTTCAACGACGGCTCCGCCCTCACCGCCGCGGGCGTGAAGAAGTCGCTTCAGTACTACGCGAAGGCCGGCGGACCGCTGGCGGCCGACCTGGCCCCCGTGGGCTCGATCGACGTCCTCTCCCCGCTCAAGCTGCGCCTCCACCTCAAGACGTCCGATCCGCTGATGCCGCTCTACCTCTCCAGGCCGACCACCGGGGAGATCATCAGCCCGGTCGGCCTCAGCAAGACGGGCGAACTCGGGACCACCACGCACGGCGCCGGGCCGTACATGATCGACGCGTCGCAGACCGTCTCCGGGCAGACCTACACCTACGTCCCCAACCCCACGTACTTCGACAAGTCGCGCGTGCACTGGAAGAAGGTCGTCGTCAAGGTCATCAAGGACGAGAACACCACGCTCAGCGCCTTCCGCTCCGGGGAGGTGGACTACGCGCTCGGGGATTCCACGACCGCCAAGGCCGCGAAGTCGGCCGGGTTCCAGGTCCTGTCGAGCCCCTTCTCGATCATGCAGCTGATGATCATGGACCGGACCGGGGCCATGGTCAAGGCACTGGGTGACCTGCGGGTACGGCAGGCCATGATGTACGGCATCAACCGGGACTCGATCGCCACAGCCCTGTACGGCACGTACGCCAAGGGCTGGGACTATCCCGTCCTCCCGAACACGAGCGGCTACACCCAGGGCAGCGAAGGAAAGTACGCCTACGACGTCGACAAGGCCAAGAAGCTTCTGGCGGAGGCGGGTTACCCCAACGGCTTCACCCTGCCCATCACCGTGAACCTCACGGGCGTCGGAGAGTCCCAGGCCGCTGAGGCCTTCGCCGCGGAGATGGCGAACATCGGGATCAACGTCAAGATCAACGTCCCGGCGAACGTCAACGAGCTCTTCTCCACCTACACGAAGTACCCGGCGATGATGTTCGACTACGGCGACGGCATCACCCCGCCGTACGCCCAGGGCAACGATCTCCTGTACAGCTGGGGCAACCCGTTCAAGGAGAACGACAAGCAGCTCGACGCGCTGTACGGCAAGGCGGCCTCCGCGCCGACCGCCCAGCTCCAGGAGCAGGGCTGGCAGAAGTTCGAACAGCGGCTGTCCGACCTGTCCTGGACGATCCCGATGGTCTCCATGGAAAAGATCGTCTACGCCCGGCCCGGCCTCCAGGGCATCGGCCTCTCGGCCACGAACCTCACGCCGGACCTGACGTCCCTCCACGCCGCCAAGTGACCCTCCCGAGAAAGGCACCACGTCATGTGGCGAACCAGCGGAATGCGGATCGTGCAGGCAGTGCCCCTGCTGCTTTTCGTCTCGGCGCTCACCTTCTTCCTCCAGCTGTTCATACCGGGTGACGCCGCCCGGTCCATCGGAGGTCTGAACGCCTCACCCCAGGCGGTCGCCGCACTGCGGCACCGCCTCCACCTCGACCAGCCGGTCTGGGAGCGCTACTGGGCCTGGCTGAAGGACGCGGTCCACGGCGACCTCGGGCAGTCGATCAGCAGCAACGAGTCGGTCTCGGGCACCCTCAACACCCGGCTGGGGGTGACCCTCTCCCTGGTGATCGCGACCACCCTGCTCGCGCTGGTCGTCGGGGTCGTCCTGGGCATGGCCGGCGCCCGCGGCGGCCGCACCACGCGGGTCGCCGCGGACACCGCGTCCATCGCCGGCATGACCATCCCCGCCTTCTGGGTCGGCCTGCTGGGCATCTGGATCTTCAACACCCGGTTCGGGCTGCTGCCGGCGAACGGCTACGTGTTCTTCGGGACGTCCGCCGGCGGCTGGGCGCGCTCGCTGCTGCTGCCGGTGGCCGCACTGGCCTTCGCGCTGGTCACAGTGATCGCCAAGCAGACCCGTGAGCAGCTCGCCGACGTGCTGGGCCGGGACTTTGTCCGCAACCTGCGGGCCAACGGCGTCAGCGAGCGGTCGATCCTGCTCAAGCACGCGCTGCGGCACGTCTCCGTCACGGTCCTGACCGTGGCCGGCAACAACCTCATCGGACTGCTCGGGTCGGCCGTGGTGATCGAGGAACTCTTCGGTCTGCCCGGTCTGGGCAGCGCAGCGGTCACGGCCGCGTCCAGTGGCGACATTCCGGTCATCCAGGGAGTGGCGGTGTACTTCACCCTCATCGTGGTCGGCCTGAACCTCCTGCTCGACCTCGCCGTCGGCTGGCTCAACCCACAGGCGGTCGCCGCATGAGCACACAGGAAGCATCGATGACCAAACCCGAACAGGCAAAGGACGCTCCGGCCTCCCCCGTCTCCGCCGCGGTGCGCCCGTCCCGGGGGTCCGTCCTGCGCCGCGTCCTGCGCCGGCCGCGCATCGCGATTCCGGCCGTGGTCCTGGTCCTGGAACTGATCGCGTCGTTCGGCGCCAGGTGGCTCGCGCCGTACCCGCCGCAGCAGGCGGACTTCACCGCGGCACTCAGCGGGCCGAGCGCGAAACACCTCCTCGGCACCGACCGGCTCGGCCGTGATGTGCTGTCGCGTCTGATGTACGGCGGCGCGGACACGTTCCGGGAGATCGCGACCGCCGTGGTGATCACCCTGGTGATCGCGGTTCCCCTCGGCCTGGTCGCCGGCCTGCGGCGGGGCCGTCTCGACGCCGTGCTCATGCGGATGGCCGACGTGGTGATGTCGATCCCCGGCATCATCCTGCTGCTGATCGTGCTGGCCCTGTTCTCCCAGAGCATGACCGCGGCCATGGTCGTGATCGGCCTGCTGTCGGTACCCGGCATGATGCGGGTCGTCCGGTCGGCGTCGCTGACGGTCGGCCGGGAGACCTACGTCGCCGCGGCGCGGGTGTCCGGGCTCAGCACCTGGCGGGTGGCCCGCCGGCACGTGCTGCCGCGCATCACCGGCCTGGTCCTGGTGAACACGGCGCTGGCGTGCGCGAACACCCTGCTCATCGCGGCCGGCCTGAACGCCATCGGTCTCGGGGTGAAGCCGCCCGCGCCTTCCTGGGGCGGCATGATGGCCGACGCCTCGCAGACGCTCAACGAGAGCCTCTGGCTGGCCATCCCCACCGGCGGTCTTGTCGCCGTGACCGCCGCGGCACTGATCGTCCTCGGCGACGGCCTGCGCGACACGCTCGCCGAGCGCTGGTCCGGCACCTCGCACACGGAGCCGGCCCGACGCCGCAAGGCGTCCGCCCCGGTGGCCGACGCTCCGGCGGTGCCGGAATCCGACGACGCCCGGCTGCCGGAGGACCCGAACCCGGTCGTACGGCTCACCAAGGTGACCGTCACCGCGGACACCGAGCACGGAGAGGCCGACCTGATCAGCGAGGTGAGCCTGTCCGTGGGGCAGGGCCGCTCGGTGGGACTGGTCGGCGAATCCGGCTGCGGCAAGTCCATGACGGGGCTGGCGCTGCTCGGCATGCTGCCCGCCGGCACCCGCGTCTCCTCGGGCACGGTCGAAATCGACGGCACCGACGTCGGACAATTCCGCGCGGCCCGGTGGCGGGCGCTGCGCGGCGGCACCATCGCCTTCATCTCGCAGGAACCCATGGTCGGCCTCGATCCCCTGTTCACCATCGGCCACCTGCTGCGTGAGGCGGTCCGCACCCACGAGAAGCTCTCCCGCAAGGAAGCCACACTCCGGGCCCGTGAACTGCTCGTCCAGGTACAGCTCCCCGACCCGGACCGGGTCATGAAGCTGCGCCCGTCGCAGATCTCGGGCGGCATGGCCCAGCGCGTCTCCATCGCCGTCGCACTCGCCGGACGCCCGCGCATCCTGGTCGCCGACGAACCGACCACCGCGCTCGACGTCACCGTCCAGCGCGAGATCGTCCAACTGCTGCGCACCATCCAGCGGGACACCGGCATGGCGCTGCTGATGATCAGCCACGACTGGGACGTCATCGCCGAGGCCTGCGACACCGCCCTGGTCATGTACGCGGGCCAGGTGGTGGAAGCCGGTCCGACCGACCAGGTCATGACCGCGCCGGCGCACCCGTACACCCGCAAGCTGCTCGCCGCGAACCCGCGGCTGGCGATGGTGGGCGAGCCCATCCCCACCATCCCCGGCACCGTGCCGCCCCCCGGGCAGTGGCCCGTCGGCTGTCACTTCGCCGAGCGGTGTCCCGACCGGGTCTCCCGTTGCACCGAGGCGCCGATCGCCCTGATCCGGCCCACCGACCAAGGCCTGGCCCGCTGTGTGCGGGCCGGCGAAGAGCTGGAGGTGTCCGCGTGAGCACGACCGAAGCGCCGCTGCTCGACATCCGCGGTCTGTCCGTGTCGTACCACCGCCGCGGCAAGGGCACCCCGGCCATCCGGGACGTGTCCCTGGACATCCGGCCCGGCGAGACCGTCGCCCTGGTCGGCGAGTCCGGGTCCGGCAAGTCCACCCTGGGCCGTGCCGTGCTCGGGCTGACGGCCGCCACCCAGGGCACGATCCTGTTCGACGGCCGGGACATCACCCATGCCGGCGCGGCCCGGCGCAGGGAGCTGAGCAAGAGCATCCAGGCCGTCTTCCAGGACCCCAACGGCTCACTCAACCCGGCTCTGACCGTGGGCCAGACCCTGGCCGAACCCCTTCTGGTGCATTCCCGCGACGAGCGGTCCGTGGTCCTGGAGCGGATACGGGAGGTACTGGCGCTGGTCGGGCTGCCGGCCGAGGCGGCCGGCCGTTACCCGCGCCAGTTCTCCGGAGGCCAGCGGCAGCGGATCGCCATCGCCCGCGCCCTGGTCATGTCGCCGAAACTCATCGTCTGCGACGAGCCGGTCAGCGCGCTCGACCTCTCGGTCCAGGCACAGGTCCTGAACCTCTTCACCACGCTCCAGCGGCAGACAGGTGTCAGCTACCTGTTCATCTCCCACGACCTCGCCGTGGTCCGGCACCTCGCCCAGCGGATCGTCGTCCTGTACCGCGGTGACGTCGTGGAGAGCGGAACGACCGAGGACGTCTACGCCGATCCGGCACACCCCTACACACGACGACTGCTGACGGCGGCCGGGGTCGACGTGACCCCCGCTGCTTCCGCCCGTTGACACAGGCAGTCCCCGACCTCAGTACGCGGAGGCACACATGCAGCAGTTCACCGACCGCTTCGGCGTCACCGAGCCGCCGGAGCGGTCCGGTTTCAGCGCCGGACGGCTGGCGCGGATCACCGAGTTCTTCGACCGGCAGACGGACCTCGGGATCATCCCGGGCTGGTCGGCGCTCGTGGCCCGGAACGGCGAACCCGTGTACGCGGCGGGTGGCGGACTCCGGGACCTCGAACTCGGGCTCCCGGTCGAACCAGGAACCCTCTGGCGCCTGTACTCCATGACGAAACCGGTGACCTCCGTCGCCGTCATGATGCTGGTGGAACGCGGCCTGCTCGGACTCGACGACCCGGTCAGCGCCTACCTCCCCGAGTTCGCGGACATGACGGTCTACGACGGCGGGTCACCGGGCAGCCTCCGGGTGCGCCCTGCCGCACACCCCGTGACCGTGGGCCACCTGCTCACGCACACCGCGGGGCTGACCCTCGGGCTCTCCCACATGGACCCGGTGGACGCGGTGTACCGCCAGGCGGGCTTCGACGTGCTCCCGCTGCCGGGCACCACACTCCGGCAGATGTGTGCCGATGTGGGCGGCCTGCCACTGCTGTTCGAACCCGGTACCGCCTGGAACTACTCCCTCGGCGTCGACGTACTGGGCCGGATCGTCGAGGTCGTCGCCGGCGAGACCCTCGACAGGTTCATGGAGACGAACGTGCTCGGCCCGCTCAAGATGACCGACACCACGTTCTCGCTCGCGCCCGAGCGGCTGCCGGACCTGGCGGAGGTCTACAGCCCGGACCCCGAGTCGGGCCGGCTGGCCGTGAACGGGGAACTGCGGCCCACCTTCCGCGAGCCGGCTCAGTTCCCTTCCGGCAGCGGCGTGCCCGGACTGGTGTCGACCCTGGCGGACTACCACCGGTTCGCGGCCATGCTCGTCCGCGGCGGCGAACTCGACGGCGAACGGCTGCTCGGCCCGCGCACGCTCGCCCTCATGACCGCCAACCACCTCCCCGGCGGCGCCGACCTGAACTCCGTCGCGGTGTACCCGGACGACGAGCACCGTGGCTGCGGCTTCGGACTGGGCTTCTACGTCGTCACGAACCCCGTGGCCGCGTCCTCGCCCGGCAACAAGGGGGAGTTCGGCTGGTCCGGTGCGGCGAACACGCACTTCTTCGTGGACCCGGTCGACGGTGTCACGGCCGTGTTCTGCACGCAGGTCGTCACCTGGGGCAAGCACCGACCGCCCCTGCGCCGCCAGTTGCGAACGCTCGTGTACCAGGCCATGACCGCCTGAACCACAAGGGGGACGCGGTGCGGCCGGGCGTGGTGCGACCCGGTTGCTTATGCGCTGCGGACATCCGGGCGGAGTACGGTGGAGCCGAGAGTTTGAATTCTCAAACAGTCGCTCATCGGAGAACGTCATGCGCGTCGCGATCACCGGATCCACCGGACTCATCGGTTCCGCCCTCACCCGTTCCCTGCTCGCCGACGGTCACCGCGTGCTGCGTCTGACCCGCGGCCGGACCGTGGCCCCGGCGTCGGACGGGACCGAATCGGCGCCCTGGGAGCCCGGCGCCCGGCTGGACCCGGCCGTCCTGGACGGTGTCGACGCCGTCGTGCACCTCGCCGGAGCGGGGGTCGGCGACCGGCGCTGGACCGCGGCGTACAAGCAGGAGATCAGGCTCAGCCGCCTCCAGGGGACCCGGACCATCACCGAGGCCTGCGCCGAGGCCGCCGAACCGCCCCGGGTGCTGGTCTCGGCCTCGGCCACCGGCTACTACGGCGACACCGGCGACCGGGTCGTCACGGAGTCCGACCCGGCCGGCAGCGACTTCCTGGCCTCCGTCTGCGTCGGCTGGGAGTCCGCCGCCGCGCCGGCCGAGCGGGCCGGCGTCCGGGTCGTGCACCCGCGTACCGGTCTCGTGGTCTCAGCCGACGGCGGCGCCTGGGGCAAGCTCTTCCCGCTCTTCCGCTTCGGCCTCGGCGGCCGGCTCGGCTCGGGTGACCAGTTCTGGCCGTTCATCTCGCTCCCCGACCACATCGCCGCCCTGCGCCACGCGATCGACCACGACGACATCGCCGGCCCCCTCAACTTCACCGCCCCCGAACCGCTGACGAACCGCGAGATCACCCGCGCGATGGGCCGGATCCTGCACCGGCCCACCCTCGCCGCCGTCCCCGCCTTCGCGCTGAGGACCGTCCTGGGCGGGTTCTCCGAGGGCATCACGGGCAGCTGCCGAGCCGTTCCGGCCGGTCTGCTGAAGGCCGGCTTCACGTTCCGGCAGCCCGGCATCGACGAGGCGCTGCGCGCCGCGCTGTCCCAGGAGCAGGAGCAGGAGCAGGAGCAGGAGCAGGAGCAGGAGCAGGAGCAGGAGCCGTCCGGCGTCCCCGGTGGTCGCTCCGACCTGCCGCGTTAACCTGAGGTCATGTGCCCGAACCGTCCGGAAGGGGCCGAACCCGAGTCGTCCCCGGCCTCGGCGGCGCGGGCGAGCATGCCGGCGCTGGCCCTTCGGCAGGCGACGACGGGCGTCGGAGGGCAGGGCGCCCTCCTGCACCGCTGGGATCCCGGCACGGGCCTGCTGACCCTGCTGGCGGTGGACGGTGTCGACGCCGAGGCCGCGCGGCCCTGGGCGGAGCTGCGCGAGGAACAGGACACACCGCCGTCCCGGGCGCTGCGGCGCGGTGTCCTCGTCCAGGTGGCCGGGGACGGCCTCGGGACCGGCGCGGCCGGCGCGGTGGCGGTCCCGCTGATCGGGGCCGACGGGCCGGTCGGCACGCTCTCGGTGCTGCTGGCGCCCGGGACCGGCGAGCCCGGCGACGTACAGCTGTCCTTCCTGCACGCGGTGGCGGCCTGGGCCGCCGAACACCTGGACCGCGCGGAAGGAAGGACACCGCGCCGGGAAACCCCGCCCGGGCACGGGCGGACGGCCCGGGCGATGGAGCTGACCGCGACGCTCGCCGAGGCCGTGACCGTCCAGGACGTCGTACGGGCCGTGGCGCAGCACGTCCTGTCACCGTTCGGCGCCGACGGGCTGATCGTCTCCGTGTTCGAGGACGGCAGGCTGACCAGGGTCGGCGAGGTCGGGTACCCGGCGGACTACCTGCGGCGGTTCGAGGGCCCGCTCAACGCCGGCATGCCCGTCACCGACGTGCTGCGCACCCGCAGGCCGCAGTTCATGGAGTCGCCCGCCCAGATGTACGAGCGCTATCCCGCCGTCACGGACAAGATCATGATGGGTGTCTCGCCGAAGACGGCGTGGGCGTTCCTGCCGCTGATCGCCTCCGGGCGGGCCGTCGGGGTCTCCGTCCTGTCCTACAACCGGCCGCGCCTCTTCAGCGAGGAGGACCGCGCCCACCTGACCACGCTCAGCGCCCTGGTCGGCCAGGCACTGGAACGGGCCCGCCTCTACGACCTGGAGCACGCCCGCGCCCAGGAACTGCAGAGCGCCCTGCTGCCCCGGATCCTGCCCCGGCTGCCCGCCGCCGTCGCGGCCGCACGGTATCTGCCGGCGGGCCGGGGCGAACAGGTGGGCGGCGACTGGTTCGACGTGATCCCGCTCTCCGCCGACCGGGTCGCCCTGGTGATCGGCGACGTGATGGGCCACGGCATCGCCGAGGCCGCCACCATGGGCCGGCTGCGCACCGCCGTACGCACCCTCGCCGACCTCGACATGGCCCCCGACGAGCTCCTCGGCCACCTCAACGACCTGGTCAGCGACCTGGGCGAGGACTTCTACGCCACCTGCCTCTACGCCGTCTACGACCCGGTCGGCCGCACCTGCCGCTACTCCCTCGCCGGGCATCCGCCACCGGTGTTCGTGCATCCCGACGGCACCGCGCGGAGCCCCGTCGTGAGCCCCGATCCGCCGCTCGGCGCCGCCACCCCGCCGTTCGCCGTGCACGAACTCCCGCTCGCGGACGGGAGCCTGGTCGTCCTGTGCACCGACGGGCTCATCGAGTCCGGCGCGCGGGACGCCGAGCAGGGCCTGGCCGAGCTGCGGCGCGTGCTGGGCGGGGCCGCGGTCCGCCCGGCCCGCTTCACCGGCGCCGACCAGGAGGAGGACGTCCGCGCCCTGGCGGAGCTGTGCGAGACGGTCGTCTCGGAGCTGCTGCCGGACCGGGAGCGGACCACCGACGACGCGGCCCTGCTCATCGCCCACACCCGGGCCATGCCGGCCGGCGACATCGCCTCCTTCGGCCTGCCCGACGACCCCCGGGCGGCCGGGCGGGCCCGGGAACTCGTCCGCGACCAGCTCTCCCGGTGGGGCCTGGAGGATCTGTCGATGACCACCGAACTCCTGGTGAGCGAGCTGGTCGGCAACGTGATCCGGCACGCCAAGGGCCCCATGCGGCTACGACTGCTGCGCAGCCGCATCCTGACCTGCGAGGTCTACGACGGCAGCCTCAGCACCCCGCGCATCCGCCATGCCACCTACACCGACGAGGGCGGCCGCGGCCTCCAGCTGGTCGCCGCGCTGTCCCGGCGCTGGGGCGCCCGCTACCTCAGCGACGCCAAGTGCATCTGGACCGAACAGGACATCCCGAACGGCTCCGATGTTCCATCATCAACAGGTCTGAGCTGAGATGTCTTGCCGGATCTGTCAATGCTGGACTTACGATGGAATCATGAGCCTTCGCCACGCACTCATCGGACTCCTCGTCGACCGGCCCGCCAGCGGCTACGACCTGCTGAAGCTGTTCGACACCTCGCTGGCCTACGTCTGGCCGGCCACCCAGAGCCAGGTCTACGGGGAACTGAACCGCCTCGCGGAGGCCGGACTGGTCGACGTCTCCGCCGAGGGGCCGCGCAGGCGCAAGGAGTACCGGGTCACCGAGGAGGGGCTCAAGGAACTGCGGGAGTGGCTGGTCGCCCCGACCCAGCAGCAGCCGCGCCGCAGCGAACTGCTGCTGAAGGTGTTCTTCTTCAGCCTGGCGACGGACGACCAGGCCCGCTCGGTCCTCGCCGAGCGGGCGGAGCTGGCCGGGGCCTACTACGACCGGCTCGCGGAGCTGAGAACCGAACTGGAGCAGGACGAGGGACCGTTGACCGCCAACGGCCGGATCGCCCTGGAATACGGCCTGCGCTGGGCCGAGATGGAGCGGGAGTGGGCCCGCTGGGCCGCCGAACAGCTCGGCTGAACGCCGTCGGCGGCACACCGGCCGGGTGCCCGGGGCGGCTCCCTAGCTCACGAACCCCACATGGGCCAGGGCCTGCTTCAGCAGCACCGAATGGCCGCCGGGCATCTCGCTCTGCACGGCTTCGGACACCGCCTCCTGCGGGCTGAACCACACCAGGTCCAGGGCGTCCTGCCGGGGCCGGCAGTCACCGGTGACCGGCACGATGTAGGCCAGGGACACCGCGTGCTGACGCGGGTCGTGGTACGGGGTGACGCCCAGCGTCGGGAAGTACTCGGCCACCGTGAACGGCTGCAGCGAGGTCGGCACCCGGGGCAGCGCGACCGGGCCGAGGTCCTTCTCCAGATGGCGCAGCAGGGCGTCGCGGACCCGCTCGTGGTGCAGGACCCGGCCGGAGACGAGGGTCCGGCTGACCGTTCCGTCCGGGCCGATTCGGAGCAGCAGCCCGATGCTGGTGACTTCGCCGCTGTCGTCGACGCGCACGGGCACGGCCTCCACGTACAGGATCGGCATGCGGGCGCGAGCCATCTCCAGCTCGTCGGAGGACAGCCAACCGGGCGTGGTATCGGTCATGTCAGACATTGCTTGATCATACTTTCCGGGCGGGGCGCGCGGGTCAGTCGCGGCCGGGGTCGGATGCGGGAAGTCCGTAGAGGCGACGGGCGTTGTCGCGTCCTGTCCAGGCGGCGATCCGCACCGCGTCGGTCGGGCTCAGTTCGTCGGCGTCCACCCGGTCCTGGAGCAATCCGGCCAGTCCCTGCCGGAAGGACAGCGCGCCGAGGTGGTGGAACTCAGCCACACCATAGGCGTCCGAGCTGTACAGGAGTTTGCGGAACGGCGTGATCTCCATCGCCTCCGCCAGAACCGCCCCGGCCCGGGCCGGCCCCACGTGGTGCAGCGTGAGCCCGACATCGAGGTGCACATGCTCGAACACCGCGGCCAGGTAGGCGGCTTGGCGCTGGTAGGGCCAGCAGTGCAGCAGGAGCACCGGGACGGTGCCGGCGGTCAGCCGCAGCCAGTCGGTGAGCAGGGCCGGGTCCGCGAGGTGCAGCCGCAGGTCCGAGTCCCCGAAACCGGCGTGGAGCTGGAGCGGCAGCCCGAGACCGACGGCGGTCCACAGCAGATGACGCATCAGCACCGGGTCCGTCAGCTTGCCGCCCCGGGAGAACCACAGCGCGGCCGCGCGGGTCACCTCGGCGTACGTCGGGCGCGCCGGGTCCAGGGCGAAGCCGGTGCGGTAGGCGGCCACCGACTTGACCGCGACCACCCCCGGCCGCCGTACCGCCGCCTCGGCCGCCGCGCGGAAGGCGGCCGCGTACCCGGCCGCCTCGATGCCCTGCGCGGCCACCGCCTCGGCGACGCTCTCCAGACGTACGACCTCGTACGCTCGTGCACCGGCCGCCGCCGCGAGTTCGGCGGGGGAGGTGACCGGGTGCGGGGCGAAGCCGGTGTCCACGCAGAACGCCTCGGTGTGCGCGGCCGCCAGGAACCGGCGGTTGACCTCCTGCCAGCCCAGTTCGGCCCGGCGCGCCAGGTACTCGGCGGTGGGCGCGTGCCGGTCCAGGCCGAGCAGGGGCGCGCAGTGCCGTCGTACGGCGAGGCCGGCCGGGGTGTCGAACGGCGAGACGCCCGGCCAGGCCTCGCCCTCGGTCAGCAGCGACGCGAACTCCGGCTCGGCGAGGTCGGCGGTGACCGCGCCGTGGCAGTGGTGGTCGACGAGGGGGAGCGCGTCGAGGGCTTCCAGGATCGGTCCCGCCATCAGTACTTCCAGCGGTAGGCCGCCGCCACCCCGGCGTCGTCGAGGCCGGCCACGGCCGCCGCCTCGCCTTCGCGTACGGCGATCACCGCGTCGGCGAGGACCGGGCCGAGCGCGGCGCGCAGCACCTTGTCCTCGCGGAACTCCTCGACGGCCTGGGGGAGCGAGGTCGGCAGCCTGCGCACGCCCCGCGCCACCGCCTCGTCCGGGATCAGCCGGGCCGGGTCGTCGCGGACCTCCTCGGGCAGCGCCGCGGCCGAGGCGAGGCCGTCGAGTCCGGCGGCGATGGCGCAGCCCAGGGCCAGATACGGGTTGGCGGCCAGGTCGACCGGCTTGATCTCCAGGTTGGCGTCCTGGCTCTGGTGGCCGGCCGTGCCGGTGATGACCCGGATCCCGGTCTCCCGGGTCTCCCGGCCCCAGGCCGTGAACACCCCCGCCCACTGGGAGGGCTTGAGGCGCAGATAGCTGGCCGGGCTCGGCGCGGTCACCGCCGTCAGCGCGGGCAGGTGCGTCAGCAGCCCGGCGATGAAGGACTCCGCCGCGGCCGTCATGCCGTACCTTCCGTCGCCCCCGACGTGCAGGTTGACCCCGTGGCGCCACAGGGAGAGATGGAGGTGGCCGCCGTTGCCGACGCCCCGCTCGGCGACGGCCGGGGCGAAGCTCGCCCGCAGGCCGTGCTTCTGCGAGACCGCCCGGATGGTCTGGCGCACCAGCACGCTCTGATCGGCCGCCGCCACCGGGTCCAGGGCGCCGGTGGAGAGCTCGAACTGGCCGGGCGCGTACTCGGGGTGCAGCTGGGCGACCGGCACCTCCTGCCGCTCGAAGGCCGCGAGCAGGTCGGCGGTGTAGTCGCTCAGCTCGATCTGCCGGGCGGCGCCGTACGCCGGGCCCGAGGTGGCCGGCACGAACTCGTCGGCCGGCGCGGCGGCCCGGCCGAGCGCCCACTCGATCTCGACGCCCGCCTTGAACGTGATGCCGTGCCGGTCCTCGGCGTCGGCGACGACCCGGCGCAGGAAGGTGCGGCTGCACCCGGGGTGCCGGTCGCCCTCCTGGGTGACCCGGTCGACGGGCGCCCAGGCCCAGCCGGGCTGTGCGGCCAGCACCACCAGCCGGTCCAGGTCCGGGTAGAGCCGCAGATCGCCGTCGGGCGAGCCGAGGACGTCGGTACGCACGATCGCGTCGTTCGCCAGGAACGTGTCGAACACCGGGGACATGCCGACACCCCAGGCCACCGCAGGCTGGAGCCCCTGCCAGGGCACCGTCTTGACCCTGCACACCCCGGCGGTGTCCACATGGGCCAGCACGATCCCGCGCACGCCCTGCGCGGACAGTTCGTGGGCGAGGGCATGGGCCCGGGCGAGATCGCCGGGACTCCCACCGGGCACGGGGTCGACCAGGGGTGGCATACGACGTCCTCCTCGACGGGCTCGGATGCACGCGTCCCGGCCAGGGTTTCACGGCGACCGCGCCGAACTGCGCTACCGGCGCCGGGCGGTACGGGCTCTTTCTGCGAGGAGGGGGAGCGGGGCGGGGGAGGGGGGCGGCGGAGGGGGACGGGGGATGGGGCGGGGCTCCGGGCTCAGTCGGCGAGGAGTTCTTCCGACAGGTCCCACAGGCGGCGCGCGTTGTCCGGGTCCACGGCGTAGCGCGCCACGCCGTGCAGCGTGCCGGTGCGGCGGTCCACGACCTCGCTGTCGGCGCAGTCGTCGAAGTACCGGCCGCCGACCCCTTCGAGCAGGGGCGAGGTGGCGAGCAGCACCGAGGTCGCGGCGCCCTGCTCGGTGGTCTTGATGAGTTCCGCCGGGACCTGCCCGCTGCCGCGGCCACCGGTGTGGCGCTGGAGGTTGGTGTAGATCGCGCCGGGCATCAGGGCGTTGGCGGTGATGCCGTCCGCGGCCCAGCGCCGGGTGGCCTCCACCGCGAACAGGACGTTGGCGGTCTTGGACTGACCGTAGGCCAGCCACGGGTCGTAGGGCCGGAAGGCGAAGTCGATGTCGTCCCACACCACCGGCGACCGCTGGTGACCGGTGGAGCTGACGACGACGATCCGGGCGGCGCCGTCAGCGGCCAGCGCCCCGTGCAGCCCGGTGGCCAGGGCGAAGTGGCCCAGGTGGTTGGTGGCGAACTGCCACTCCCGGCCCTGCTCGGTGTACTGCTCCGGGCAGGCCATCACGCCCGCGTTGTTCACCAGGATGTGCAGCGGGCCCTGCCAGGCGGCGGCGAAGGCCGCGACCGACGCCGGGTCGGTCAGCTCCAGCTGTGCGACCCGCACCTGCCGGTTGCCGGTCGTCTCACCGATGTCCTTGGCGACCCGCTCGCCCGCGGCCGGGTCCCGCACCGCGAGGGTGACCTCCGCACCGGTCGAGGCCAGCGCCCGGGCGGTCTCCGCGCCGATGCCCGAGGAGGCGCCGGTGACCACCGCACGGCGGCCGGTCAGGTCGATGCCCGCCGCGACCTCGGCGGCCGTGCTGGAGAAGCCGAAGGGAGTGCTGATGGCGCTCATGAAAAGAACTCCGTGCTGCGTGCTGCGTGCTGCGTGCTGCGTGCTGTGGGGCTGTGTGGTGCGGAGACGTGTGGTGCGGAGCCATGTGGTGCGGAGCCATGTGGTGCCGGACGGCGTCGGGCTCGGTGCTCACGGTGTGACGAGGCGGTCCTGCTCCACCGGTGGCGTGCCCTCGCGCCAGGGCAGCGGTTCGCCGAAGCGGATCAGTTCGCCGTAGAGGGCGGGCTCGACCTGCTCGGCGAAGACCAGGTCGAGCACCGCGCGGGCGGCCTCGGCGGGGGACTGGGCCCCGCTGTAGTCGGTGAACCAGGGCCGGGAGGTGGCGGTGTCGACCATGCCGGGGCAGACGGCGGCGATCAGGGTGTCGGTGGCCAGGTCCTGCTCCCGGCGCTCGGCGGCGACCGCGCGGACCGCGGCGACCTGGGCCACCTTCGAGGGCACGTTCAGCCAGACCGGCCAGCCCGCCTCCGCCGCCGTGCTGTTGTGGATGGCGCTGCGCCAGGACTCGACGGCGTACTCCACCTGGTCGAGGCTCGCGCCGTCGAACAGGTGGTGCAGCCGCGGGTCGAGGTGGCCCAGGGTGCCGAGCGAGCTGGCCACCACGAGCAGCCTGCCGCGCGGGCGCAGGACGGCGCCGAAGGAGCGCAGGACCGCGTGGGTGGCGGTGTTCGAGACGTCGATGAACTCGTCGGCCCGCGCGGACTGCGAGTCCTCGGGCAGTACCCGGGCGACCGCGTTGGAGACGACGACGTCCACCCCGCCGTACCGGGCCCTGAGCTCGTCGGCGAGCCGGGCGATCGCGTCGGTGTCGGTGACGTCCAGGACCCGGCCCTCGACGCGGGCGCGTGTCGAGGGCTGCCGGGTGATCTCGACGGCGGCGTCGGTCACCCGCCCGGGGTCGCGTCCGGTGAGCAGGACCAGGTCGTCCGGGCCCAGCCGGGCGGCGAGTCCTTCGGCGAGGGCGCGGCCGAGTCCTTGGTTGGCGCCGGTGACGAGGGCGATGCGGGAAGCGTTCATGCGTCCCACGCTAGGAACGCCGTGTCCATGAGTCCAACGAAAGTTATGCACCGCTAGTATGCGGAAACGTCATGGACTTCAACGATGTGTCACTCACCGCGCTGCGGGTCTTCCGCGCGGTCGCCGAACAGGGCACCTTCACCGCGGCCGCGGCCTCGCTGGGCTACACCCAGTCGGCGGTGTCGCGGCAGATCGCCGCGATCGAGCGGGCGGCGGGCGCGGAGCTCCTCGAGCGACGGCGCGACGGCGTACGGCTCACCGCGGCCGGCCGGGTCGTCATGCGGCGCGCGACGACCGTGCTGGACGAGATCGAGGCGACCGCGAGGGAACTGTCCGGGCTGCCGGGAGAGGCCGGCACGGTCCGTCTCGGCTGGTTCCCCACCGCGGGCGCCGCGCTGGTGCCCCGCGCCCTGACCGCGCTGCGCCGCACGGACCCCGGGCTCCGGGTCGTCGGCCGCGAGGGCACCACCCCCGCACTGGTGCGCGCCCTGCGGGCCGGCAGCATCGACCTGGCCCTGCTCGCCTCGGCACCGCCGTTCCGGGCGCCGGACGCCGAATCGCCCCCGCTGGTGCTGCAGACCCTCACCGAACGCGCCCTGTGTCTCGCGCTGCCGGCCGGTCACCCCCTGGCCCGCGGTGATTTCGTCGACGTGGCCGACCTGCGCGGGCAGCGCTGGATCGCCGGGTCCGCCTCCGGGGAGGACCGGCTGATGGGCGTGTGGCCCGGCCTGGACGAGCGGCCGGAGATCGCGCACATCGCGCGGGACTGGCTGGCCAAGCTCCATCTCGTCGCCGCCGGATGCGGGTTGACCACCGTGCCGGCCGCCCTCGCCTCCGCCGCACCGCCGGGTGTCCGGATCCTGCCCGTCCGCGGCGGCCCTCAGGAACAGCGCCGTCAGCTCCTGGCACGGCTGCCGCACCCGCCGGCCGAGGCGGTCACCCGGGTGGCGGCCGCTCTGCGGGCGGCGGCACTCGACGCGGACGCGGCGGACCGGCCCGGGTGAGCCCCGGGAGGCTCAGGTGTTCTCGGCCGCGAACATCCAGCGCTGCTTCTCCAGGTCGGCGGTGAGGGAGATCAGCAGGTCCTGGGTGACCGGGTCGGGTTCGGCGGTCGCGGCGATCCGCTCGCGCAGCCGCCCGATCGCCGCCTCCAGGGTCCGCACCATCAGGTCGACGACCTCGTCGTCGCGCAGCCAGCCGTCCTTGGTGCCGGGCAGCGAGAAGGCCGCGGCGATGGTCTCCGGGCGGCCGTCCGGCGGCACACCCAGCGCGGCGGCGCGCTCGGCGACGGTGTCCGAGTAGGTGCGGGCGGTGGCGACGATCTCGTCGAGCTGGAGATGGATCGAGCGGAACCGCGGTCCCACGATGTTCCAGTGCGCCTGTTTCCCGGTCAGCGACAGTCCGAGCAGATCCACCAGGGTCTCCTGGAGGGCGCTCCCGGTGACCCGGAGCGCCTCGTCGGGCAGCGTGTTCCTCACCACGGACATGGTGCGCATCTCCCTTCCGAGCTGTGCCGTCATCGCTGCGCGGGTGCCCGTGCCGATCAGCCGCAAACGCGCACGGCCGATCGGCGAGACGGTACTTACATCGTCGGGTTGTCCGGACATAACATCGGTCCCCGCATGAACACGATGACGCTCTGGCACATATCCGGCTGGGAGTTCGCCGCCCTGGCACTCGCCGCTCTGCTCGTCGGCTTCTCCAAGACCGCCGTCAGCGGGGCCAACACCGTCAGTCTCGCCATCTTCGCCGCGGTACTCCCGGCCCGCGCCTCCACCGGGGTCCTGCTGCCGCTGCTCATCGCGGGCGACGTGCTGGCCGTGGCGACCTACCGCAGGCACGCCCACTGGCCCACGCTGTGGCGGCTGTTCCCGGCGGTCGCGGCCGGCGTGCTGATCGGCACCCTGTTCCTGGTCTGGGCCGACGACAGCGTCGTACGGACCTCGATCGGCGCGATCCTGCTGCTGATGGCCGGGGTCACCCTGTGGCGGCGCCGCTCGGCCGAGCGACCCGACGACCCGGACGCGGTCACCACCCGGGCGGGCCGGGTGAAGGCCGGTTCGTACGGCGTGCTCGGCGGCTTCACCACGATGGTCGCGAACGCGGGCGGCCCGGTGATGTCCCTGTACCTCCTGTCGGCCGGTTTCCGGAAACTCGGTTTCCTCGGCACCTCGGCCTTCTTCTTCCTGATCGTCAACCTCTCCAAGGTTCCCTTCAGCGCCGGCCTCGGCCTGATCGACGGCCACTCGCTGCTCCTCGACGCCGCGCTGGTCGCGTTCGTCGTCCCCGGCGCGTTCATCGGCAAGTGGGCCGTGCACCGGATCAACCAGCGGCTGTTCGAGCAGCTGGTCATCGCGGCGACGATCGTCGGCGGCCTCCAGCTCCTCCTGCGCTGAACGGTCCGACCGGGAGCCCCCGGCCGGTCCGGCGGCCCGGGAATGCGATGGCGGGAGGTGTTGTTGGACAGGTCGTGAATGACATGCCCGGATCAAAGATCCAGGGTGTGGGCGAAAGGAGGACCTCATGGCACGCAGCACCGCGCGTCCCGTCGTCAGGCTGAAGTCGACGGCCGGGACCGGTGTCACCTACGTGACCCGCAAGAACCGCCGGAACGACCCCGACCGGCTGGTCCTGCGCAAGTACGACCCGGTGGCCGGCGCGCACGTCGACTTCCGCGAAGAGCGCTGACCGCTCGCGCGAAGAACGCCGAACCGCAGCGAACAGCAGGGCCGAGCGCCCCGGGAGGACCGGCCGGGCAGACCCCGGGAACCCCGCAGGGCCGAGGCCCAGGAAAGGAAACCCCATGAAGTCCCGCATCCACCCCGAGTCCCGCCTCGTGGTCTTCCGCGACCGGGCCGCGGACACCGCCTTCCTGACCCGTTCCACCGCCGACTCGTCCCGGACGGTCGAGTGGGAGGACGGCAACACCTACCCGCTGATCGACGTGGAGATCTCGTCCGCGTCGCACCCCTTCTACACCGGCAGGACGCGGGTCGTGGACAGCACCGGCCGGGTGGAGCGCTTCGAGCGCCGCTACGGCCGCACCGCCGCCGCCCGCGGCTGACCCGGCCCGGCGACCGACCCGAGGAGAACAGAACCATGAAGGTGCGCAAGTCCCTACGCTCACTGAAGGCCAAGCCCGGCGCCCAGGTGGTCCGCCGACGTGGCGTGGTCTACGTGATCAACAAGAAGGACCCCCGCTTCAAGGCCCGCCAGGGCTGACGGAGGCCCCGTCCCACGACGGCCGCCCGGCGATCCCGCCGGGCGGCCGTCGCACGTCACGGCGTGCCTCCGCCGACCGGATTCCGGACGCCGGCGCCGTTCGGGTGCCTGTGC